>JBEKYD010000045.1:0-32646 GCA_049511335.1 Bryobacteraceae bacterium
CGTTGTCCATATTCTTGGCGCTGCCGGTGCCGAATTCGAGCCACGCCGAGCGGATGGTGGTTTTCTCGGGGTCGTTCATCCTCAGGTTCCAGGGCTTCCCGTCCGTGATCCAGTTCGGAAACGCCGCGATGATATTCACCCAGTTGTAGCCTTGCTGGCCGCGGTACCGCACGTAATCCTTGAAGCCGGCGTCTGGCCCGATGGGACGCTCCCGGCCGTCGTCATACCAGCGGAAGCGGTTGGCGCCGGCGGCGTACCAGGTATCGCCGATTACCAGGAAGGGAGTGCCGTCGGCTTGTTCGAGAGCGTGGCGATTGGCCGTCGGCCGAAGAAAACCCCTTCGCAGGGGGTTTTGCCGCTTCTCGTCTTCGCTCCAGGGAACGGCTACGAACGAGCCGCTCTTCCCGGCCAGACCCTGGTCGGGCGGATTCGAACCGCTTCGCCAGGTCCAGGTGCCTGGGCTGGTGGCCAACACGCGGACGCGGAAAGTCTGGCCGCCATCCCAGAAGCCATAAACCCGCTTTCGGAAACTGGGTCCGGTCAGGTCCACCCACACGGTTACATCGGCATACGGATTCGCAAAGGAGCGGGCCGATGTTAACGTCAGTTCGTTTTTTTCCCACACGTGGACGGTGGCCGAAGCAGGCAGCATAGCGCCGAGCCCGCATACGAGCCAAGCCAACCTGTGAACGAGTTTCATCGCAATTCCTCCGGACCGGTAGTTCTGAACACAATCGGTTCCGCCCCACAAGCTTGAACACGCGATGGTGCCGATTGCAAGCGACGCTTATTTTATATTGACACTGTATCAAATATCAAATATTCTGTATCCGATATTCGATAAAAAAGGTAAAGTTCTCCACGAATCCGGAGAGTGGCCGCCTGTTTCCCCGTTGAAAAGGGAGGCGACCTGGGCAGCCCGGAGAGAGAAAGGACAGATTCCAGATGAAGATCGTGTTGTTTGTTCTCGCCGCCGCGATGGCCTGGGCCCAGTCGAACCAGCCGGCGGCAGCTCCGCCACCGCCATCCCGCCAATACCTGAAGGTTCAGCAATATAGCGCCGAGGAAGACTCCCGATTGCTCAAGCTGTACGACGGTCTGCGTGTAGCCGATGTGATCGACGGCCTGGATGCGGTTGGTTTGTCGGAAGTCACCATGATGGACAAGCACATCCGGCCGCTGTGGCGCGACGAGGAGAAGATCACTCACCGGATTCACGGAATTGCGCTGACGGTTCGGCTGGTGCCTGCCCAGGCGACCGTGCCCGAGTTCAAGTCTCACGCGGCAGAGCGCAAATGGGAAGAACAGGAGTGGGGACCGCCGGCCGAAATGCGCACACAAGGGGTACAAGACGGGTACGCATTTTTGGGGCTGATCCGGCCGGGCACCGTCCTGGTGGTCGACGGGGAGGCGCACGACAACGGATTTTGCGGCTCCAACGTGGGTCTAACCATGGTTGGTCTGGGACTGCGCGGCCTGGTAGGTAATGCGGTGTGCCGCGACACCGACGAAATGACGCTCACGCGAATTCCGGTTTACCAAGATCCTATGGAGGCGCCGCGCGGCATCAATCAGGGCCGGATGTGGGTGGAGTCCTACAACCAGCCGATCGTGACGGGAGGTGTGCTGGTTCTGCCGGGAGACGTGATTGTCGCCGATAACGATGGTGTTGCTGTGGTACCTCGGCGGGTAGCCGAACAAGTGGCGGAAATCTCGCGCTGGATCTTCGAAGACGACGACGTGAAGCGGGGGAAGATCTACGACAGCATTGGCAGACCTCGCGACTGGACGGTGCAGGGTCACACCGAGCCGCCTCCAGCCAGCGATAAGCCGATCAAAAAATAACAGCCAGCTTGTGGCGCGGGCTATCAAGCCTGCCGCGCCGAGACTCTTCTCGGCTCTTCCGGCAGGCCTCGGCCCGTTGGACAAAAGAAAAGGATAAATGCCGATGACAAAAATGGGTTTACTTATGCTTGCGGGTGCCATGGCGTGGGGCCAAGCGGGTCAGCCGGCCGCGACACCGCCACCGCCTTCGCATCAGTTCTTGAAAGTTCAACAGTACAGCGCCGAGGAAGATTCCCGGGTCCTCAAGCTGTACGATGGCCTCCGCGTGGCCGATATCATTGACGGCTTGGACGCGGTTGGTTTGCCGGAAGTCACCATGATGGACAAGCGCATCCGGCCGCTGTGGCGTGACGAGCAGCATATCACTCACCGGATTCATGGAATCGCGCTGACGGTTCGGCTCGTGCCCGCGCAGGCAACGGCGCCCGCCTTCGAGTCGCATGCGGCAGAACGCAAGTGGGAAGCCGGAGGCTGGGGACCACCGCCGGAAATGCGCACGGAAGGAGGGCGCCCGGGTTACCTTGGGCTGATCCGGCCGGGCACCATCCTGGTGGTTGACGGGGAAGCGCACGACAACGGGTTCTGCGGCTCCAACAACGCTCTCACCATGTTCGGCCGGGGACTGCGGGGCTTGGTAGGCAACGCCGTGTGCCGCGATACCGACGAGCTAACCCTCACGCGAATCCCGGTGTATCAGGACCCCATGGAGGCTCCGCGCGGCATCAATCAGGGCCGGATGTGGATGGAGTCCTACAATGAACCCATCGTAACGGGTGGTGTACTGGTAATGCCCGGAGACGTGATTGTGGCCGACAACGACGGCGTTGCCGTGGTGCCCCGGCGGGTGGCCGAGCAGGTGGCGGAAATTTCGCGCTGGATCTTCGAAGACGACGAACTGAAGCGCGGAAAGATTTACGACAGCATTGGCCGGCCTCGCGACTGGACGGTGCTGGGTCATACCGAGCCTCCGCCTCCTTCGGACAAGCCGATCCGACACTAGGACCAAAACTACGATGCGAGTTAGATTTCCGGGCACCTTGCCGTGTGTGTGCTGATTGCCGACGCAGTTGCCGTTAGCCGCTGGGACCCTCAGCGAGGCCTGAGGCGCGCTGTACCCGGACTTACGACCACAGCAACACGAGCAGGACGCGCGGAGATAGTGGTTTGCGACTGAGACAAGCGGCCGGTGTGGACTTTTGCCGGCAGTTGATAGGAAGGAGTCGACAATGAGAATAGCAACTAAGCGCAGCACTTACCAAACTGTACTTCGGCCAAAACTGGGTGCGGTACTTACTTCGGCCCTTTTGGTCCTTCTGTGCGCCGGCCAGCTGTTTAGCCAAGACACAGGTGCCATAAGCGGGACCGTAACCGATGCTTCGGGTGCAGTGGTGCCTTCGGCAAAAGTCACCATAGTCGCTGTGGAAACGAACAGCCGCAGAATCGTCGCTACCGATAGTGCGGGTCGTTATTCGTCCGGCCCGTTGCCCGTCGGCAGCTATCGGGTGGAGGTCCAAGCCCGCGGTTTCATGGATCTGATTCGCTCCGGGCTCACCCTCCAGGTTCAGCAAACCGCCGTTGTGGACGCGCAACTGGAAGTAGGCGCCAGCACACAGCAGATGACGGTTACCGGCGCCGCGGACTTGATCAATACAACGGAGGCGTCGCAAGGACAGGTGATTGACGAACGCAGGGTCGAAGCTCTGCCGCTGAATGGTCGCGACTACCTTCAATTATCCTTGCTTTCCGAGGGTGCCATGGAAGGTCCCGGTGCGGGCCGCAGTGCAACAGGCGATAACACCGGTGTTGCGAGCAGGGCAGGAGGGTTCAGCGCGGGCGGACAACGTACCACTGACAACGATTACTTGCTTAACGGATTTAACAACCTGAGCAATGACGCCTCCGAAGACGAAGACGAAGCCGACCTCGTTAAACCATCGGTTGACGCGGTCGAGGAATTCAAGGTACAGACCAACGGGTACTCAGCCGAATTCGGGAGAGCCGGCGGCGGAATTGTGAATCTCACCTTGAAATCGGGCACCAATCGCTTTCACGGCACCGCATACGAGTTTCTCCGTAACGAAAAGCTGGACGCAAGGAACTTTTTCGTTAACGGCAAGAGACCTCCCTTCAAGCGAAACGACTACGGATTTACAGTTGGCGGACCGGCAATCAAGGACAAACTTTTCTTCTTTTTCTCGTACGAGAAACTTGACAAAAATATATCCTCGACGTTCAACAATACCATTCCAACACTTGCGATGAGGGCGGGGGACTTTACGGGAGCGGGTACTACCATTTACGATCCTTCCACCTACAACGTTGCGACGAATACCCGTCAGCCATTCCCAGGCAATATCATTCCCACAAATCGAATGGACCCCGTGGCAGCCCAACTCATTAACTATTATCCCACTCCACAAACCGCCGGGCTTTCTCAAAACTTCATATACGTTCCCCCGAACGTGGAAACCCTCGGCAAATATAATACGAACGAGGATTACCAGTTATCACCGAGTCACCGCCTCTCATGGATGTTTAATCGTCAGCGTGACTATCAACCAGGCGAGGATGTGGAGGTTCTGCCCTCGCCAGCATTTGGCGCCGGTTCTCGCTTTGCAGCTATTGTGGCCTATAACACCGGCCTTTCGTGGGTTGCTGTTGTTTCTCCGACACTTGTGACAACCTCCAAAGTCGGTTGGGCCTATGATCGATATGACATTGGATATCCGCCTGAAGTGCTTGCGCTCGGAAACGTGGATGCAAAAGTTGGCCTCCAAATTCCCCCACCGATTGTGCCCGAACCATACGCCGATATGAGTATAAGTGGCTACAGCGGCCTTGGAGCGGGCACTAATTTACCCTATTATTCTGCGGGGGAGGACCGGCAGATCAAGAACGATACCAACTGGACTCGCGGAAGTCACAACCTTAAATTCGGGGTGGACGTTCAGTGGATACAATCGTTTAACTGGAATGCCCGAAATCTAGCAGGAGTCTTTACCTTCAGTGGCAGATACACAAGGAGCCCGGTTAACAATGCTGGAGGAAGTTCAGTTGCCGATTTCCTGTTGGGCGAGGTTGATAGCAGTACAATTAGCACTAATTCGAGGCTTGATGAGCGAGCGATTCTGGCGGCAGGATACTTTCAGGACGATTGGAAGGTGACGCCCCGACTCACTTTGAATCTGGGTCTGCGCTATTCGTTCTTCCGTCCTTTCCAAGCCGTATTCCGTCAACTCGCGAATGTCGATCTGTGGACTAATCCTCAGAGTCCCCAGATAGTACTTTCGAGCGGGGAATCGGCATCGAAATTTTGGGGCACTCGCTCTAACAATTTTCAGCCGCGTCTCGGTTTGGCTTACCAATTGTTGCCTGGAAAAGTTGTACTGCGCGCGGGATACGGAATTTATTATCCGGATGTCAGGTTTGCTCCGTTTGGTGACTCCTCATCTTTTGTTACGAATCCGCCTTATGTCGTATTGGCCACCAGCAGTAGTAACGGCATTACTCCTGCGTCGCTACTGGCAAACGGTCTCCCATCCAATGCAGTGACGCTGACGCCTAGCACGCCAATCTCTCTGGGTGCCCAGCAAAGTAATTCCCACTGGCCTTACGTCCAGCAGTGGAATTTGAACGTCCAGTATCAGCCGGCTAAGAGCTGGATGGTTCAAGTTGGTTATTTTGGCACCAAAGGAACCGACCTGGCTAATCTGGTGGATGCCAACTATGTGCCAGTGTTGGGGCCTGGAGTCATTAATCAACTGCGTCGTTTTAAGAGTATATTCGTTCCATTGACAGTGCCGGGGGCGCCCGGGCCAGCTTCGGGCGTTACGGTTTCACCTATAGGAGCAATTCAAGAAACGGAGTACGAGGGGAATATTATTTGGGATTCCCTACAGGCAAAGGTGGAACATCAATTCTCCGGGGGGTTTTCTGTCATAGGATCTTGGTCGTGGTCTAAGGGGCTCACCGATACCAGAGGCGGTAATCCAACGGGAGCAGCTCCCGGATCGACCCCGTTTCAGGATATGGCCGATCTTCGCGCGGAGCGCGGTCTTATCGATAATAACCTTGCAGGTTATGTGGTTATCAGCGGAATTTGGGACCTTCCCTATGGGCGTGGAAGGAGATTCGGCGCCCATCTTAATCGTGTTCTTAATGTATTGGTGGGGGACTGGAGCCTCCAGGGTATTGAGACCTTTACGACGGGACATCCGTTTAACGTTACCGTGAACGGCGATCCCGCCAACGCAGCTGAAACTGATCGAGCCAATGTAGTGGGCAACTGGAGATCTGTTCCGGGCGGGTCGACACTGCACGAATGGTTCAATACCGCGGCTTTTCAACCCAATGCTCCGTATACTTTTGGCGATTTGGGCCGGAATGTCCTCATCGGGCCCAGGTATGAAAATATTGATTGTGCCCTGGAGAAACAGGGCACTCTTTTCAAAATTAAGGAGCAGCCTTGGAATCTGCAGTTCCGCTGGGAGGCTTTTAACGTGCTTAACCATCCGAATTTCCAATTTCCCGGCGGCGCCGTCGCTACACCAACTTTTGGGCAGATCACCGCTGCGGATGATCCCCGGGAGATGCAGGTGGCTCTGAAAGTGGTGTTCTGATCCGTCCACGACGCTAGAAGTTCCTAGGTGACGGCGCACGGGCGGTGATTGGTAGGTCGGAGCAGATGGAGGCGGAGTGGAGAACCGGGTTAAGAATCTCGACGCGGCGATCAGCAAGGGGATTCGCATCCGCGAGCGTCTGCGCCTGGTGTTTCGCGCCGAGGCGTTCAACATGCTCAACCGGGCCCAGTTCGGCTCGTCGAACTGGACCCGGCTGCGCTGGGTTTCTGAGTCAAAACAGCCGGGACAATTCGCCGCGCACGATTCGGCGGTCGGGGAGACTGCTCTGACAGCTAAAGGTAGCGGAAAGAACGCAAAAAGGAATACCGGGGAGGATTTTCAGATGAAGACGAAGGCGATGACGCGTGGAACCGGCCTGGTGTTGCTCCTGTTAGGCATGGCGGCGTCGGCCGTCGGCCAGGTGCATGTCTGGGAAAAGCAGGAACTGACCTTCACGGCCGCGGGCTCCTACGCGAACCCGTACACGCAGGTCACCGTATGGGTGGACCTGGCCGGCCCCAACTTCAAAAAGCGCGTCTACGGCTTCTGGGATGGCGACCGCACGTTCCGCGTGCGCCTGGTCGCCACCGAGCCGGGCACGTGGACTTGGCAGAGCGGATCCAATCCGCCGGACCAAGGGCTTGCCGGCAAGACCGGGGCGTTCGAGGTGATTGCCTGGACCGAAGCGGAAAAGCGGGAAAACCCGTTGCGGCGGGGCTTTCTGCGGGCTACGTCGAACCACCATGCCGTTGAAGTGGCGGACGGCACGCCTTTCTTGATCTTTGGCGACACGTGGTGGTCCCTCGGCAGCAACCGTTTCCGCTGGTACGATGACGACCAGGAGCGCCCGATTGGGCCCACCGCCGGTTTCAAGGACTATGTACGCTACCGCAAGGCTCAGGGCTTCAACCTGGTTGGCATGATTGCCGCGTTTCCGAACTGGGTCACAGATGGAAAGCCTTGGCATGTCGCCATGCCGGACGGAACGACCGTGCGCTCCGCCTGGCTGGAATTCGGCACCGGCAGCGCCAAAAATGAGGACAACGAGGGCGGCCGGCCGTTCCTGTTTCCAGGCAAAGTCCCTGGCTACGAGGACATGTTCTCCGACGTGGATCGGATCAACCCAAAGTATTTCCACTACATCGACCGCAAGATCGACTACCTGAACCAGCAAGGGTTCGTGGTGTTCATCGAGGCTGCGCGGAGGGATGTCAGCGAGTGCTGGAAGAAATACTATTCCTGGCCGGATTCCTACGCGCGATACATCGAATACGTGTTTTCGCGGTACGGGGCGAACAACACGCTGCTGAGCCCGATCCATTTTGACACCCCCAGCAGCTCGGTTCCCACCAGTCAGTATCAATCGGCGATCCAAATGGTACTGGACAAGTACGGACCACCGCCTTTCGGCAACCTGCTCACGGGCAATGCCTCCCCTTCGACGCTGCTGAACTGGGGCGAGCACTCGTGGGTGACCTTGCACCAGATCGGGAACGCGCGCGAGCACGTCTACTATTGGTACTTGACTCAGATCTTTCGCTCAGCCGACCCACAGCCTGCGCTCGACGGCGAGCCGTATTACTCGGGGTACAAGGACGCGCGCGACCGGCCAGGCGCGGGCTACCGGTATGGTGCGCCCGGCGGCACGGAGAAGGACGATCAGTATGTCCGTTCCGCGATATACGGCACTTTTCTCTCGGGAGGGCTTGCCGGCTTCATTTACGGCGCCGAAGGCATCTGGGGCGCGGATATCGAGCCGCAGGCGCCCATTCACATGTGGGACGCGTTTCAATGGAATTCGGCGAATCAGGTGAAACGACTCCACACGTTCGCGTTTTCGATCGGCAGACGCTACCAGGACCTTGTTCCGGACGCCGATATGGTGACGCCCAGCGAGACACAGATCACCCACGGATACGAAGGTTGGGCCTATAGCGCGCATACGCCTGAAAACGACATTCTTATGCTTTACTTTGAGAAGGGTTGTGCCCGGAGCGAGATCCGGGTGGTGCGGCCGGTGAGTGTGTACGCCGCGCAATGGTTCGACCCGCGCTCTGGAAAATGGTCCAACGTCGGCGACGGCTGGTTGCAGTCCAATGTGTCGGGAGTGATCAGATTACCCGACTTTCCCGGGGACGCGGACTGGGGCCTGCGATTGGTGTACGCGGGTCCGGCAGAGCGAGCCGCTTTCACTGGGCGAGGTCAATAAGGCGGCGATACGGGCCGGGCATTTTCACTGCAGCCCCGGGGGTGGACCCATTCTCGTGCTGCATGACATTCAGTTTATACGCGGGAGTCCAGGGAAGCTTCTGACGAGACCACATTCGCGGTTGTGGCCCGAGCATCCGCACCATGTCGCATGAAAAATAACGGAGGAAAACGGTGAAAGTCGGGTTTATTGGATTGGGGGCCATGGGAGCGCCCATGGCAACGAGGGTCGTGAAGGCAGGATTTCAGACTTTCACGACCTATCACAAGCGCCGCGAACCAGCGGATGCGCTGGGCCTTCTGGGTGCCTCCGTCGTGTCCACACCAGCTGAGGTGGCGCGGGCCGCCGATGTCGTCATCACGGTATTGCCGGCGGACGCGGAGCTCAAGGAAACAGTCTTGGGCGCGAACGGTTTGCGCCATGGCTTCTCGGCAGGCAAAACACTGATCGACATGACGACCGCAACCGCCATGAGCTTGCAGGAAGTGGAGCGTGAACTGGCGCCCGCGGGAGTGCGGGTACTGGACGCGCCCGTGAGCGGCGGCACGCCCGCCGCGGCCGAGGGAACACTGACGATTATGGTGGGCGGTGATGCCGCTCTGCTGGAACAATACCGCCCCCTGCTGGCAAGCATGGGCACCCGGATTGTCCATGTCGGGCCGCTCGGCCAGGGCAAAGTGGTCAAAATGGTCAACCAAATGATGGCCGCTTTGCACGTGCTGACGATCGGCGAGGCTTTCGCCCTGGGAATGCGGTGCGGGGCAGACGCCGAGACGATGTACAACGTCATCAAGACCTCATCCGGTTACTCGAAAATGATGGACCTTCGGCTGCCTGGATTTCTTCTGGCTGGTTCTTTTCAGCCCGGGTTCAAGCTGGATCTGATGAAGAAAGACGTAAATTTGGCCCTCGATTCAGCGCGATCAACGGGTGTTCCGCTCTTGTTGACGTCGGTGGCGGCCCAAATCTTTTCGGCGGCCAGCACCGCTGGTGGAGGCAACGCCGATTTCTCAGCCGCGGCGCAATTTCTGGCCGACCTGGCGAACGTGAATCTGAGTCAAACTGCGATACAAGAACAGGCAATCGGGACAGGTAGCGCATCATGAAACTCGATAACGAAGTAGTTGTTGACCGTTTCCTCGACTTCGATCCGGCCACGCTGTACGAAGCCGCCGGACACCGGGGCATGGTGGATCCTACCATCCGTCCGGCTTGGCCAGGCGCACGGCTGTGCGGCGTGGTGGCCACCGTCGAATGTCCGCCGGGAGATAATCTGATGCTGCACCACGCGGTGGCGGCGGCCGGACCCGGAACGGTGATTGTGGCCAATCTGGGCAGTTATTTACTCACGGGGGCCTGGGGCGAGATACTGACCGTGGCCGCCCAAGCAGCCGGAGTGGCCGGTCTGGCCGTGGATGGCGCGGTACGGGATATCGGCGCCATTGCCGAGCACGAATTCCCCGTCTTCAGCCGAGGCTTGGCAATCGGGGCCTGCACCAAAGACCGGATGGGGAAACTCGGCACTACGATCCAGTTCGGCGGCGTGACCGTGCGATCCGGAGATATCATTGTCGGGGACGCCGACGGCCTTGTGATAATCGAACAGGACCGTGCCGACGCGATCTATGAAGCCGCCCTCGGGCGGCGTCAAAAGGAGGCCGAGATGATGGCTAAGCTGCGCCAGGGCAAGACGACCATAGAACTGCTCGGTCTCCCGCCTTTGAAAGATACGGGGGTGGCCGGCCGTGGAAAGTCTCGGTGAACCGAAAACGCCGGCCGCTTCTTCGCATTTCCGACGGTTCCGATACGAAGATCTGCTTCGGTACTGCTGCTCTGTTCTGGAGCGCCTGGACATCCCGCCCGAAGACGCGACCAAAGTCGCGGAATGCCTGCTGGAAGCCGAACTGCGCGACGTTGGCTCGCATGGCGTAGTTCGCCTGCCGGTGTATGGGAAGAGGATCCAAGCCGGCGTCGTCAAGGCGAAACCTGCGATCGCCGTGCAACCCCGGTATGCGTCTGTCGCCATGGTGGACGGGGACAACGGCTTGGGGCCCGTAGTCGGCTGCCGCGCCATGGACGAGGCGATCGATCTAGCGGATAAGGCCGGATTCGGTTTTGTTGGCGTGCGCCGCAGCAATCACTTCGGCGCGGCGGCTTTCTACGTGAAGAGAGCCATCCGGCGGGGTTCGATCGGGTTCGCGATCTCCAACGCCCCGCCGAACATGGCTGCCTTCGGCGGACGCGAACGATTTCTGGGCACCAACCCCATGGGCGTCGGCATCCCGGCCGGCCGGGAGCAGCCGTTGATCTTCGATGCGTCTTCGAGCGTGGTGGCGCGCGGCAAGATTATCGTCGCCGCGCACCGCCGGCAGAGAATTCCGGAAGGTTGGGCGATCGATCCGGAGGGCAGGCCCACCACGGACGCGGACGAGGCTTTGGCCGGGGCGGTATTGCCGTTCGGCGGCCCCAAGGGATCCGCGATTTCCTTTATCATCGACATTCTCTGCGGGGTTCTGACCGGAGCGTCGTTCGCTCTGCGCCTCAACACCCTGGAAGATCTGACTACCGAACAAAACCTCGGTCATGTTTTTGCCGCCATCCGCACCGATCTTTTCCTGCCCGCCGGGGAATTCGCGGCGCGAATGGATGAGATTCTGGGAATGCTCAAGGCGAGCGCTCCGGCGCCGGACGTTGCCAGAGTGCTGGTTCCCGGCGAGCTGGAATTCCGAATGGAGTCCCGCAACCGGGATTTGGGCATCCCGCTGGCTGAGGAGGTCGTGGCGCAGCTTGTTGCCTTTGGCGCCCAAGCCGGGGTGGACTTTCCGCCCTGCCGCGACGATTCGGTTCCAACGGACGGTTCCTTATGAACATGAATGCCTCTCAGTGCTTTAACTTCCTGCCGATTCCGACCGATATCCATTTCGGTTGCGGCATGCTGCGGACCCTGCCGGAGCGCATCCAGTCCGCCGGAGGCACAAACGCCTTTCTGGTTACGGACTCGGGCGTTCGCGCCGCCGGCATCCTGGACCGCGTCAGCGCCACGCTGAAGAACGCCGCCGTGGAATTCACGGTTTGCGATCGCGTCAAGCCGGATTCCGGATCGCGGCTGATCGATGAAACCGTCGCGGAGCTTAAGTCCAGCCGGTGCGACGTGGTGGTAGGCATTGGAGGGGGCAGCTCTCTCGATACGGCCAAGGCTGTCGCCGCCCTGGCGACCAACGCCGGCTCCGCGCTGGATTACGTGGGTCTGAACAAAGTGCGGAACCGGCCGCTTCCGACGATCGCCATTCCCACCACTGCCGGTACCGGAAGCGAGGTCACCTTATGGTCGGTGTTCACCGATGACACGCGAGCGGTCAAAGTTGCCATCGGCAGCGTTCTCATTTATCCCAGCGTTGCCCTGTGCGACCCCGAGTTGACCCTGGAATTGCCCGCGCCGATATCCGCCGCCACCGGAATGGATGCCCTGGCTCACGCGATTGAATGCTACACCAATAACGCCTGCCAGCCCATATCCGGTGCCCTGGCCCTTCAGGCCATCGAATTGATCGGCCGGCATTTGCGGGGCGCGGTGCTGAACGGGCGCGACCGGCAATCGCGCTATGCGATGATGCTCGCCGCTACCATGGCGGGCATCGCCATGAACCCGACTCGGCTGGGGCTGGCTCACGCCCTCGCGATGCCGCTGGGAAGCTGGGATTTACATGTTCCCCACGGCGTCGTGCTGGCGGTGACTTTGCCGCACGTGATGGAATTTAATTACCTTGCCGAGCCGGATAGATTTGTGGATGTGGCGCGGGCTCTGGGTGAATCCGTCGACCATCTGCCGCGGCTCTCGGCGGCGTGCCGCGCGGTCGGCGCCGTACGCGACCTGGCGCGCGATATCGGGATTCCGCGAGGTTTGTCCGAGTTTGGCGTCCGCGAAGAACATGTCGCTTCGGTGGTTGAGGAGGCGATGAAAAGCGGCAACGTTCCGGTGAACCCCCGCCGGGCCTCGGCGGAAGATCTGACCCGGATTCTTCGTCAGGCGCTCTAGCGTGGATCGCCACCGTCACGAGACCATCCGATTCGCACGCACAAAATGCCGTCGCCGTTCGACCTGGAACGGCTGTTGAGAGGAACCATCATGCAAGAATATGCAAACTTTATTTCCGGTAAGTGGGTGCCCCCGCAGGGCGGCGGCTTCTATGAACTCCACAATCCCGCGCATCCCGAGCAAGGGTTAGGCAAATTTCCCAGCTCCCTCAGGGCCGACGCCCAAGCGGCAGTGGACGCGGCGGAATCGGCGCTTCCTTTCTGGGAAGACATGCCCGGCCCGCAACGGGGAGCATTGCTGTTCCGGTTTGCGCAGCTCCTGGAGAATTCCCGGAGCGAACTGGCAAAGATCATTACCCTGGAACAAGGGAAAGCGCTGGGGGAATCTCTAGGCGAGGTTTCGCGCGCTGCCGCCGAGGCGCGCTACATGGCGGGAGAGGCGAGCCGGCCCTTGGGCGAGACTTATCCAACCGAGCGCGTCGGGTTTTCGTGCTCCACGACTTTGGAGCCCCTTGGGGTGGTGGCAGCGATCTGCCCCTGGAATTTTCCGGTGGTCACGCCGGTTCGTAAGATCGCGCCAGCCATTGCATTCGGCAACACGGTGGTCTTCAAGCCGGCCTCGCTGACTCCTGGGTCCGCCGTGTACCTGATGCAATTGCTGGAACAAGCGGGGCTTCCCTTGGGGGTGGTCAATCTGGTGATCGGACCGGGTTCGGCGGTGGGGGACTGCCTGGTCACCGACCGGCGGGTCAAGGGAATCACTTTCACAGGATCGAGCGACATCGGCACACGAATTTATGAAAGCGCCGCCCGCCGAATGGCCAGCGTCCAACTGGAGCTTGGGGGCAAGAACCCGGCCGTGGTTTTCCATTATGATGACTTAGAGGGCGCCGCGCGCGAGATTGTGTCGGCGGCGTTTCTCTGCAGCGGTCAACGATGTACAGCGCTAAGCCGCGTCATCGTCTGCGACGCCCAGGCCGATGCTCTGGTGGAGAGGATTCTCTCTCACGTGGAGCGCATTAAGGTCGGCGATGGCATGTTGGATGGCATCACCATGGGACCCTTGATCAGCAAGGCGCAATTTCAAATCGTCGACGGGTATGTCAAGCAAGGGCTGGAAGGCGGCTGCGCTCTGCGCGCCGGAGGCCGGCCTCTGGTCGAGAATCCCGATGAGCAAGGCTACTACTACGCTCCCACGGTCTTCGACCACGTTCCGCCGGAGTCCCCACTTGCTCGGGAAGAGATCTTTGGCCCGGTGTTGCCCATCGTTCGCGTGCGCGAGCCTGAACAAGCCATCGCCATTGCCAATGGAACCAGGTACGGTCTGGCGGCGGCGGTTTTCACGTCCCGCCTCGATTTGACGCACCGCTTTGCCACCCGAATCGAAGCCGGAATGATCCATATCAACCACGGCACGGCAAGCCAGGCTCATGTGCCGTTTGGGGGAAGGAAGGATTCCGGCCAGGGAGCATTCTCCATCGGGCCGACCGCCAAGCATTTCTTCACCAACGTGAAAACCGTTTATGCGAGCTGGTAAAGAGAAGAATAGCTATTCCGCGCAAGAACTCGAGCCGTTACGAGACACGCTCCAGTTGGGGGCGCGCGTTTACGAGGTGCTGCTCAATAGCATCGTCAGCGGACACATCAAGCCGGGAGCCGCCCTTCGGCCGGACGTGATCGCGCGCCAGTTGGAAGTGAGCACAACACCGGTTCGGGAGGCGATGCATCGGCTCGAAAACGACGGATTGGCGATCAAGCTGGCATACCAGGGCTGGTTCGTCCGCGGCTTCACGGAGCAGCAGATTCGCGAGTTATATGAGCTTCGGGCGGCGCTCGAATCGTTCAGCGTTCGGTTGGCATGTCAACGGATCACCGGCGAGGAAATGGCCTGGCTGCACGAGCATCAGAAGACGGGCGAGGCGGCTCTGGCAAGCGGCAACATGGACGATTACCGCGTCTACAATTGGGATTTGCACGACGCCATCATGCGGGCGGCCAAGAACTCGTACCTGGTCGCCAGCATGGGTCAAATCCGGCTGCAGAGCGAAATGCTCATCGCCCAGACGGTAGGCATCATAGGGCGGCCGGTTCGCGCCATCGACGAGCACTACCGGCTGATCGACCTGATCGAAAAACGGGATGCCAAAGCCGCCGAACAATTGATGGAGTACCACATTTTAAGCGCATTTGAAGATATACGGGCGAGCGTAACTCGAGGGGCATAAGCAGTGAGGGACCGCGTAAGCCCGCGCGGGCGCGGCCGGTTGGGGTTGGAAGATTTCCCGTAGATTACGTCTATAGTAGGTTATGACAGGGCAACTGCCTGAGTGAGGGTCTCAACTTTGGCTTCCGGAATCGAAACGCTTCAATCCAGGGCGCCGCTGGTGTCTCCGCGCGATCTCGCCGGCATGGAAGACGTCGGCTACATGACCTCGATGACGCTGGTCATGCTCGGCAACTACGCGCAGACCGGCCATTTCGGCGGTCCCCTGGCCTACACGCCATATAACGTGGCCTGCCACCTCGCCGGCCCCGAGCTCGGCGGGCTGCGCTACGATTACCGCCGTCCCAAGCACCCGTACAGCGACAAGTTCCTCATGGCCGCCGGACACAGCGTTCCCACTTGTTACGCCCTGTGGATGATCCTGGGCCAGGCCTTGGCGCGCCGTTATGAGGCCACCGGCGACCGCCGCTATTGGGCGGACCCGCAGGTGGCCATGCTGCCCATCGACGCCCTGGGTTTCCGCCGCGGCGCCGGTGCTTTGGCCACCCTCTTGCAGCAGACCGGCCTGGCCGATTATCCCCTCTTCGCCCAAGCCAAGCTGCGCGGCATCCGCGCTCTCTCCGGCCATTCCGAGGCCACCGATCTAACCAATGACGTCAACGGCGGCCCTTCCGGCATCGGCATCTCGACCGCCGCCGGCAAAGCCGCTTTCTGGGATTTCATCGGCGCCCGCAGCCTGAACTCGCCCAAAATCGTGGCCCTGGAAGGCGAGTTCGCTCTTACCGAAGGCCACGCCCAGGAATTTAAAACCCAGGCCCTGGCGGTACAGGCCGGCAAGCGCTTGCGCGTGCTGTTCTCCGATAACAACGCCGGTATCGACGACAGCTTGCAGGGCGGCGTCATCGCCGCCAAGTACCACCAATACCGCCTCGTCGATCAGTGGACTTCTTATGGTTGGAACGTTTTGCCCGTGGCCAACGGCAACGATTATGCCGAGATCCTGGCCGCCTTCAAAACCATGGAAGATTGGGACCCAACCGACCGGCGCCCGATGGTAACGATCGGCAAGACCACCAAAGGCTATTGGCCGGGCGCGGTGGACGGAAAGATCCCCGGCTTCGGCGATCAGTTGGTGGGCTACAAAAGTCATCCCTACGCCATGAAGATGAACGCCGATTACTTCGTGGCCCTGGCGCGCACCTTCGAGAAGCACTACGGCGTTCAGTTCCAAGGCATCGGCGACGGCCCGGTCACCGACCCGCGCGAACGGCTCATCCAGTTCAAAACTAATATCGATGTGGTGATGTCGGTGCTCGACCGCAACGGCCTGGGCGATTGGCTGGCTGACCGCCTAATCGCCATCGGCGACACCGTGAAGGATGAATTCCCGCTGCGAATCGATGTGAACCGCGATCCCTTCCTCGATGAGCGCCTCAGCCCCGCCGCGCTGCCCGTCGAGCCGCAGAAAGTCACCGTCACCAACGAACTGTCGGGCGCCACGCGCCAGGTGGACATCGCTCTCTTCCGCAAGCCGGGCGAAATGGCCGGCACCCGCCGCTGCGTCTCGGAAATCATCAAGTGGATGAATTACGTCACTAGCAACCGCTTCTTCACCGTGGCGGCCGATCTTTCCGAATCCATCAACGTGGAGCACGGCAGCCTGTGGGGCCACTACTCGCCCGAGACCAACCCGCTGGGCACGCGCCTCAAAGCGCCCATCCAGGAGGCCGGCAACGTCTCGACCGCCATCGGGCTGATCAGCCAGAGCGCCTCGCTCGACCCCGCGCGCTTCGCCGGCGTCTGGGCCCTCAGCGGCACCTATGGCGCCTTCACGCCGCTAATGTACACGCCCGCGCGCGTCTGGAGCCAGCAGAACCAGGACAGCCGTTTCCGCGTCGGCGTGCTGCACATTCTCACGGCGCATTCCGGTCCCGAAACCGCCGCCGACGCGCGCACCCACTTCGGCATCTTCGCTCCCCAATGCTGGAAGCTGTTTCCGCGCGGCCAGGTAATCAACCTGAGCTTCTGGGATTTCAACGACGTGGCGCCGGGCTACTTTGCCGCCGCGGAAATTGCCGCGCGCGACCCTAAAGTCGGCATCATAACCATTGAGGTGGCGCGCCCCGATTTCCCCGTGGCCGACCGCTCGCGCTTCGCCGACACCGATCTCAAGGCTGCGCGGAAGGGCCTCTATGTGATCCGCGACTTCGCTCCCGGCCAGCCGCGGCACGGCTACGTCGTCGCGCAAGGTTCCAGCTCCACCGTCAACCTGGTTCACGAACTGCCCAAACTGGAGCAAGCTGGAATCAACGTCAAAGTGATTGCGGCCGTCAGTGAAGAGTTATTCGACCGTCAGCCCGAAGAGTACCGCCGCTCGGTTCTGCCGCCCGAAGCCGCTTATGACCTGATGGTGGTCTCGACCGGCACGCGCCGCGTCTGGCCGCTGCGCAACCTTGGCCCGCTGACCGACGAGTACTCGATGACTTCGGATTGGCACGACCGTTGGCTGACCGGCGGCCTCGAGCCCGAAGTGATTGCCGAGGCGCATCTCGACCCCGACTGCATTTTCAAAGGTGTCGAACGCTTCGCAAAAGACCGCCAAGCCCGCCTGGCGCGCCAGCGGACGATGCTGGAAGCCATGGAAACCCGCTAGCGCGGTTTGGCCCGGGATGGTCGGAGACTGTGGGGCAGGTTGGTAACCTGCAGCGGGTTGGTAACCCGCTTTCGGCAGTTTCTCAGCGGCCCGCGAAACGCCGATTAACAATCGGCGGCAGCGTGGCACCTGCCCCACCGGTGCCGTTCGATTGGGACTCCGTCATTCCCCTCGGGCCCACATTCACCCCTATGCAGATACGGTTCGAACCAGCGCCCGCAGATCCTCCAGCAGGCGCGGCACCTCCGTGGCGGCGTCGTTCTCCTCGTATTCCAGCCCGACGTAACCTTTGTACCCGGATTTGCCGACCATCGTGAGCAGCCGCTTCCAATCGGCCTTCTCTTTCTTGCCGTCCTCGCCGGCAATGCCGGTTTTGAGGTGTACGCTGGTCGCGTAGGGCAGCATTGACGCGAACTGTGAATATCCGTCCACGCGCAGATTCCCCGAATCCGCATTGATGCCCGCCCAAGGGGACGCGGTCTGCTTCACGATCTCGACGGTCGGCCCTGCCGCGGTGGTGAGGCCGCCATCGTCTTCCACGCCCAGCGTGATCCCCCGGCCGCCCGCATATTCCGCACCGCGCTTCAGCACCTCTACCGCCCAGGCGATGGCCTGTGGCTCGCTGGCGCCTTTCGGCACCGGGCCGCCAAACACGCGGATGTGGCTCGCGCCCAGCCGGTCGGCCACGTCCACCCATTTCTTGATCTTTTCGTACTGCGCGAGCTGCAACTCCGCGCTCGGCTGGCACAATGTCACGCGCACCCCGGCATTGTAGATCTGGACGCCGTTTTTGAACGCCGCCTTGCGTAGCGCGGCCAGGTACTCGTTGGAGGTATCCGGGAACCAGTAAACCGTGCAGTCCAGGCCGTCGATTCCCCAGTCCGCAAGCATGCCGATCAGGTCCTCGTAATTCATGGATTTGGCGGCGAGCTCCTTGCGGTAAGAGTATGCCACCAGGCCGGCGCGAAGATGGAACCGCGGGGCAACGGACTCGGCGCCCAGGTGGGTCGCGGCCGGAAGCGCCGCGGCCGTTCGAAGGAGTTGGCGACGATTCATGCGCATACTCACTTCTACCACGTCCGAGCCAAAACCGCCGCGCTGCCGATGAACGGCGCGGTTCGCGCAGACTTGGTAACATCCGGAGCCGATGTCGTCGCATGATTCGGAGGTGGGACAGACCATCGTTGTCCGTGGTCTGTCAGGCCCTCGCCAGCCCAACCGCCCGACAGACGACAAAAAACGATCGTCTGTCCCACCTGGTTTCCCAAGCCGATTTCCGTGAGTTGGGTTTCGCCCTGTTCCTAACTCTTGGCTTCACGGTTGGCCCGGTCGCGCAACGCGCGCATGTAGGCGATGCTGTACCCTAGGGCCGCGCGGTTGTACACCTCGGCCGCCGCACGCTCGGCCGGGGTGGCGTTAGCCGGAACAGCCGGGCCCATATGCGGCACGTGGTCCGGGATCACGATGCCGTCGTAATCTACTTCGCGCAGAGCCTTCATGATCCTGTACATGTCGTAGTAGCCGTTGTCCATGAAGGTCTCGATGAAGTGCGGCAGCGGTGCGCTTACGTTGCGGAAATGGATTTTGAAGATCTTTTTCCCGAAGTAGCGGATCATCTCCTCGGGGTCTTTGCCGGTCAGCTCCTTACCGCCCTCCAGCCAAGTCCCGCAGCACAGACACAGTCCGACGTTTGGGCTATTGGCAATCTCCATCGCCCGCCGGTACCCTTCAAAATTGCCAAAGATGCATCGCGGCACTCCCGCCAGCACCGGGGCAGGCGGATCGTCGGGATGAATACCGATTCGCACCCCGGCTTCCTCCGCCACCGGAACCACCTGCTTCACAAAATAGGTGTAGTTGTTCCAGATTTCTTCTTTACTGAAGACGCGGCCGTGGGAGAGCGGCTCGCGGTATGTCTTGCCAGCCCAAAAGCCGGCCTTGCTGGGACTGCTCATGTCGAACTCGCGCGTGTCGCAGCCCCTCGTCTTGGCACGCCCGCTCGACCAGATCCCGTTGCCCATGTGGGCATAAGTGGTGTAGTAAATGCCCGCCTTGCCCAGATACCGGAGGTAGTTCTTGTACTCCTCGATCTTCTGGTCGCGCCCCGGCAGGTTCAGCGTCACCTCCGGCATGTTGTGCAAAATGCCGCTGGGGCCGGCGCCAGTGCCGATGTTGTACACCTTGATGCCGGCCGATTCGTATCGCTCGCGCATCCTGGTAAAGCTTTCGGCATTGGCATTTTCCGGCGTCGCGGGTAGGCTGACGTACTCCACGCCAATCTGCGTCAAAAACAGCAGGTCGTCGTCGGTGGGATCCGCGCGGTAGGAAGTGGCAATCTTGATTCCCGGCAGATTGGGGTGAACGCTGGCCTTGGCGCGGCCAGCCCCGGAAAGCACCGCGGCAACCCCCAGCGCCAGCTTACCGAACTCCCTTCGGCCGGTATGGATGTCCTCTCTGCCCTTGGCCATTGGAGAATTATAATCGAATTCCCCTGTCTGGACCTTCCATAGACTCCCAAAGGGTGCTTAACCGATCCGGGCATCTCGTGAAAAACTCCAATTCGAGCCACCGATGAACTCCGATGAACGCAAATAAATCCTTGATTCTCTTTATCCGTGTCCATCGGTGTTCATCGGTGGCCATATTTCTTCACAGCTTACGGGGGCGGTTGACCGACACTCCAAATTCGCCTGCGCTAGAAGAAGAACTTCATGGCAAGCTGCAGTTCAACTCAAATTCCAAGACATCGGGGTCGCGCATGCTGGCGAATATGGCGGCGGCTCAAGCGTCGCTCAAGGTAGTGCTGCAATGGGACGCGATGGATCACCGCCGAGCGGCGACCCGCGCCCCCTCCCAACCGCGCTTGCCACCGTCAGTAGCTTAGGTCTTTCACGTAATGCGCCATGGTGATGGTGCTCGATTCGGTCAATGCGTTCCCCTTGTCCGTGACTCTGATGTATTCCGAAGGACTCAGGAGCCGTCGAGGGAGCGGGCCGGCGTCGATTTCGGCCCAATTCTTCAGCGAGCGCACGGTGGTGATCTGGGTGTGTTCGGCACCGAAGATGTCTCGGTATACCAGCCACCAATCCACCCCCGCCTTCTGCATAACCGGCTTCATTTCTTCCTTGAGATAGCTGAGGTAGGCATTCACGTTCTTCGGTTGAAGTTGTATCTCGGTCACCATGATCAAATCCGGCATCGACGCACCGTCCTTCACAATCGAGGTATCCGCCTGCATCAGCAGCGCCGAATAATGCGCGCTGACCAGGCATTTCGTAAGCCTGTTGCCGATCTGCACGCGATCTGCAGGCTTCATCGTTTTGACCAAAGGACTGTCGCCATCGAACTGTTCGAACTTAGCGATCGGCATCACGGTGATGTACTCATAGCCGTCGCCGAATATAGCGGTCTGCCAGACGTTGTATGCCGGGATGTTGGCCTTTTTGTATGCAGGCATGATCTCGTTCTTTTGAAGCGCCCGCCATTCCTGGACCATGTCGGGCTTGACTTTGACAGTCGAAACCCGAATCCATGTGTTTTGTGGCGTGTTTTGCGCGACCGCAATGCCCGCCAAACAGAGCAGAAGACCGGTCGGGCGCAGTTTCCCTATCACGTGAGTGCAAAGCATGGGAGCAAGCATATCCTCGCTCGTCCCAGTTGTAAAGAACTTTTTCGGGGCAGTCGGTCGGGCCAGGTAGTCCTGCTGTGAAAATCCGATAGCGGCTCCGGGTGCGGGCCCGGTTCAGGATTCATGCGGCTCCGTGTTGTCCGAACTCTCTGGCCGCATCGAGCACCTCCTGAATTTCCCCTTCGCGAAGAAGGTCAAGCGGCCGCCGGCCTCCCAACCGAGTATTCGGGTTGATGAAAAAGACATTCTGCATCCATTCATCGTGATCGGCAAGGGCCGCCAGGACCTGTTCCAGGCCAGGGACAGCGCCGCGGTCCGTGAACTGCCAGGCCGGGAACACGTATCCGCGTTTGCGAAACGTGAGCCCGACCAGTTGCCGCAGCGAGCGCCGCTTATTCACTGCCTGCGGAGTAATGCCCAGATACTCGGCGACCTGTTCCGTTTTGAAGACCCCTCCATTCTGTTCTATGAGGCGGGCCTTGGCATCTAATCCATCAATAAAGGCGCGAGCGAGCGGATCGGATTTCTGGATTTGGGCCAACGCATCCGCATCGCGCATGGCGCGGAACATGGCATGCCAATTGTCGGGAGCTTCAGCCGCGTCGGATAAGGCGGTTTCGGAGAGATCCATCAACTCCAGAACGAAATTTACAGCCTTTTCCGCCCATTCCCGCTTCGCGGGAGTTTCCTCCTGGATGCGCTGCCGAAGCCTCGCGAGCCATTCGGGCGTTACGCGCGGCCCATCCGTATCGGATGACTGAGCGGCGGCGGCGCGAGTTTTGGTGGCTGCTCTCCTTGCGGACATACTAGTTATTATAGGCGAAAATTTAGCAAAAAGCACTACTTGGGAAATCTGAGAAACTTGAGAAAGCTGGTACGTTTTAGTATTTGCCCCTCTCTCCAGCCGGATCGGGCGGCTTTAGGCCGCTGCCTTTCGGGGGCCACGATGAGACCTAAAGGCGGAAACATGGTACTTTGGGAGACATTCCGGACAATCAACGCCGTGATAGAGACTTTAAAGGCGCTCCTTAAGCAGCCCTACTGGATCATCGCCTTGATCCTTGGCGCCGCGCTGGTGGTATTGCCGTGCGTGACGGTTGATAAGGACAGTCGTTGGGCGTCACATCCGCCGAGTACTTTTCTCCCCGTTGTTGTCGGCTTCGCGCTTTTGCTCCTCTCCGCGGGGGCGTTCGCGCTCACCCTCTGGGCCAGTCAGAGAGCGGATGCAAGCGCAGGGACTGGGCCCGGCCTATCGCCAGTGACAGAGAATCACGGGATAATATCAACCAAGATCGGCGACTGCGAGGTGCGGGTCGTTGAAGGGCGCCTGGAGGACTACGTCACTACAAGCGGCACAGCGGTCGTCCTCCCGTGTAACGAGTACTTCGATGACCGGTGCGCCGGAGACGTTCGGAGCGCGCTTGGAGCGTACGTGAACCGAGCATTCGAGGGTCAGGTCGATGCGTTCCTTTCTCTTATGAAGGACGAATGCAAGAGGAGACTCGGCCCCGGAACGACGGAGCAAAAGACCTGTGAAGAGTCCGCCGAGAGTTTCGGAGTCGGGCGGTGCGTCCTGCTGCCAAGACCGCTGGGCCGCCCATCGCCAGTTGCTCTCGTCTCGACGACAACGCAACGCGCGGGCCAAGGTCTCGCTGCCCGGATCTCCTATCTATTCGAAGGGATGCACGAACTGGTTGTAAGCCTGGCAGATGCGCGGTTGGACGAAGTTGCAATGCCCGTTCTGGGAGCTGGTAAAGGCGGGGTCGCCGCCCCGCTCGCTTTTGTGGGCACTCTCCTCGCGGTCGCGGAGGCCGCTCGCTATGGACAGGGCGCGCAGCGTTTGAAGCTCGTCACCATCGTCGTGTTCAAACGAGACGCCTACGCCTCGCCTCAGGTCGATCGGGCCGTCGTTAGGCGCGCTTTGGCTTTGGTCGGAACGCACGCTTGACCGCTTGGAGGGAGGGCAGTCTCCGGTGAACGACCCTTACAATCTGCGAAGATTCGTGGATGCTCAGAAATCGGAATACGGGCGGGTATGCTCGGAATTGCGAAACGGCCAGAAGCGTGGCCATTGGATGTGGTTTATTTTTCCTCAGCGCAGGGGTTTAGGGTCCAGCCCGATGGCGACCAAGTTCGGAATCGCGTCGAGGGAGGAAGCCGAAGCCTATCTGAAACACCCAATTCTCGGGCCGCGATTGGTGGAATGCACCGAGTTGGTGAACACGTTGGAAGGGCGTTCAGTCGATCAGATTTTCGGGTATCCGGACAACCTGAAGTTCAGATCCTCAATGACGCTGTTCGCGGAAGTCGCGTCGGAAAGACCGTTATTCCAGGAAGCCCTGCGAAAGTATTTCGGGGGCGAGCCTGACAGCCGCACTATTGAGCGACTCTAAATGACGGCTCGACTCCCCTTATGACCAGCGGCTGTCATGTCGAGATGCCTAAATGGGGCCGTCGTTTTGGTCCCGTAGTGGGCCGCCGACGCAAGCGCCCCGAAGAGTCGGGGCGTGGCAGGCAAAAGTGCCTGCTCCACGACCTACCGCCCCGCGTGAATCTCCTGCAAACTCCAAACCCGTATCGGGTCCCTCTTGCTGGCGGCTATCGCGTCTGCTGCCGCTCGGGCGCCGCTCATGGTGGTAATGCAGGGGACGCGATACATTACCGCCGACCTCCGAATCGCCTTCTCGTCGTGAAACGCGGGCGCGCCGGTAGTGGTGTAAATGGCGAGCTGGACCGAGCCGGCCTTCAACAGATCCACCACGTTGGGCCGGCCTTCATTCACTTTCAGCACGGTGCGGCACTGCAAGCCCGCATTGCGCAGCACGGCCGCGGTGCCGCGTGTAGCCACCAGCGAAAAGCCCATTTCGGCGAAGCGCTTGGCCACCGCGGCCGCATCGGCTTTGTGGTGATCGTTGACGCTCAGAAACACCGTCCCTTTCGCCGGCAACGGGGTTCCGGCGCTGATCTGCGCTTTTAGGAACGCCTCGCCGAAGTTGGTGCCTACGCCCATCACCTCGCCGGTGGAGCGCATCTCCGGACCCAGAGCCGGATCCACTCCGGGAAATTTGTTGAATGGAAATACCGGCGACTTGACGAAATTCTGCGCCACCGAAAGCGTACCGCCCGTGAAGCCGTAATCCTTCAGCTTGCGTCCCCACATCAGCCCCACGGCGATCTTGGGCAGCGCCACGCCGGTGGCCTTGCTCACATACGGCACTGTACGGGATGCGCGCGGATTCACTTCCAAGACGTAGACGGTTCCGTTCTGAATGGCGTATTGCACATTCATCAGGCCCACCACATGCAGCGCCTTCGCCAGCCGGACGGTGTAGTCCTCAATGGTGCCTAGCGCCTCGGCGGGGATGGATTGCGCGGGCAGCACGCAGGAGCTATCCCCGGAATGCACGCCGGCCTCTTCGATGTGCTCCATGATGCCGGCGATCAGCACGTCGTCGCCATCGGCCAGAGCGTCTACGTCCACTTCGGTGGCGTTTTCGAGGAATCGATCCACCAGCACCGGCCGTTCGTGCGAAAATGTGACGGCTTCGCGCATGTACTGGCGCACCATTTCTTCGTCGTAGGCGATCACCATGGCGCGGCCGCCCAGCACATAGCTGGGCCGCACTAGCACCGGGTAGCCCAGGCGGCGGGCCACGGCGCAGGCCTCTTCCACGTTGGTCGCGGCGCCGTTGGCGGGGCAGGGAATTGCCAGTTCTTCCAGCAGCCTGCCGAACAGCTTGCGGTCTTCGGCCAGGTCGATGTCAGCCGGATCTGTTCCGATGATCGGCACACCCAGGCGCTTCAACGGCAGCGCCAGGTTCAGCGGCGTCTGGCCGCCGAACTGCACAATCACGCCGCTGGGTTTTTCCGTGTCGCAGATATTCAGCACGTGCTCGAGCGTCAGCGGTTCGAAGTAGAGGCGGTCGCTGGTGTCGTAATCGGTGGAGACCGTCTCCGGGTTGCAGTTGACCATGATCGATTCCACGCCCATTTCCTGCAGCGCGAACGAGGCATGGCAGCAGCAGTAATCGAATTCGATGCCCTGGCCGATCCGGTTCGGCCCGGAACCCAGGATGACGACTTTCTGGCGATCGGCCGGATCGGCTTCCGACGAGCTTTCGTAATTGGAATACAGGTACGGCGTGAAGCTCTCGAATTCCGCCGCGCAGGTATCCACCCGGCTGAACACCGCCGCCACACCCAGTTGCTTGCGGCGCTCGCGTACGGCAATTTCGTCCACGGCCCAACTCTTCGCAAGCTGCGCATCCGAGATGCCGTAGCGTTTGGCGCGCCGAAAACTCGTGGCGCCTATATTAACCAAGGAATCCTGCGCCAGAGCGCCCTCGAAATCCACCACTTCCTTCATCTGTTCCAGGAACCACGGATCGATCGAGGTCAGCTCGTGGATTTCGGCCACGCCGTAGCCGCTCGCCAGGGCGAAGCGGACATAGTTCAGGCGGTCGGGCGTGGGCGTGATCAGCTTGTTGACGATCAGCGCCGGATCCATCTTTTCCACGCCAAACGCCTTGCCGGTTTCGAGACTCCGCATGCCCTTCCACAGCGCTTCCTTGAAGGTGCGGCCGATGGCCATCACTTCGCCCACCGATTTCATCTGCGTGCCGAGCGATGGGTCGGCGCCGGGGAATTTCTCGAACGCCCATTTGGGAATCTTGGCGACTACGTAATCGATGGTCGGCTCGAAACAGGCCGGCGTTTTGCGCGTGATGTCGTTCGGAATTTCATCGAGGCGATAGCCCACGGCCAGTTTGGCCGCGATTTTGGCGATGGGGAAGCCGGTGGCTTTCGATGCCAATGCCGAGCTGCGCGATACGCGCGGGTTCATCTCGATGATCACCATCCGCCCGTTGGTGGGGTTGACGGCGAATTGCACGTTCGACCCGCCGGTATCCACGCCAATTTCGCGCAGGCAGCGCAGCGCGGCATCGCGCATCATTTGATATTCGCGGTCGGTGAGCGTCTGCGCCGGCGCCACCGTCACCGAATCGCCGGTGTGCACGCCCATCGGGTCGAAATTCTCGATCGAGCAAACGATGATGCAGTTGTCCGCCAGGTCGCGCATCACTTCCAGCTCGTATTCCTTCCAGCCGAGCGCACTTTCCTCCATCAGCACTTCGTGAACCGGCGAAAGCGCCAGGCCGCGCTCCAGAATCTCCGCCAGGTCTTCATTGTTATAGGCGATGCCGCCGCCGGTGCCGCCCAGAGTGAAACTGGGACGCAGAATGCACGGGAAGCCGATCCGTTCCGCGAACTTCTCCCCCGCCGCCACGGCGGTGATGAGCTGCGATTGCGGTGTCTCGAGGCCGATCCGCCGCATGGCGTCTTTGAACAGCAGCCGGTCTTCGGCTTTCTTGATGGCATCGATCTTGGCGCCGATCAGCTCCACGCCGTACTTTTGCAGCACGCCGTTATCGGCCAGCTCGACGGAGAGATTCAAACCCGTCTGCCCGCCAACCGTGGAAAGCAACGCGTCGGGCTTTTCGCGCCGGATGATCTCTTCGAGGTAAGGCGCGGTCAGCGGCTCGACGTAGGTTCGGTCGGCCAGATCGGGATCGGTCATGATGGTGGCCGGGTTCGAATTCACCAGCACCACTTCGAATCCGTCGGCCCTCAGTGCCTTTGCCGCCTGGGTTCCGGAGTAATCGAATTCGCAGGCCTGGCCAATCACAATGGGCCCGGAGCCGATGATCAAAATGCGGTCGAGATCGTTGCGTCGGGGCATCGGCTATCGCTCGCTGCGCATGAGTTGAATGAAGTCTTCGAAGAGATAATGCGAATCGTGCGGGCCGGGAGCGGCCTCGGGGTGGTATTGCACGCAAAATACCGGATGGCTGCGATGGCGGAAGCCTTCGAGCGTCCGGTCGTTCAAATTCAGATGGGTGATTTCCACTTCGTTGAGATTGAGCGAATCGGGGTCGACCGCGAAGCCGTGGTTGTGAGACGTGATTTCCACCCGCTTGGTGAGCTCATTGCGCACTGGGTGGTTAGCGCCGCGATGGCCGAATTTGAGCTTGTAGGTCTTGCCGCCTACGGCCAGGCCTAGTAGTTGATGGCCCAGACATATGCCGAAGATCGGCTTCTTGCCGATCAGCTTGCGAATGTTGGCAACCTGCGTTTCGAGCGGCTCCGGATCGCCCGGTCCGTTCGAAAGGAACACGCCATCGGGCTTGAGCGCGAGAACGTCTTCGACCGAAGTGAGCGCCGGCACCACCGTGACGCGGCAGCCCGATTGCACCAGCCGCCGCAGGATGTTGCGCTTGATGCCGTAGTCGTACGCCACCACGTGAAATTCCGGCTCGGCTGCATGGCCCACGGGCTCAGAGGGGGAACAGGCTTCTACCGCCGCCGACCATTCATAACGCTCGGGCGTGGAAACGCGGCTGGCCAGGTCGAGCCCCGCCATGCTGGGAATCGAACGGGCCTTCTCCACCAGCTTGGCCGGATTCTTTTCGATGGCCGAAAGCACCCCACGCATCACCCCGCGCGAGCGCAGGTGGCGCACCAGGGCCCGCGTATCGAGGCCGCTCACCACCGGAACGCCGTGACGCGCCAGGAATTCGCCCGCCTGCGTATCCGACCGCCAGTTGCTGGCCGTTTCGGAAAACTCGCGCACCGCCAGCCCCTCGATGTAGGGCTTCGAAGATTCGTCGTCTTCGCCATTGGTGCCGTAGTTGCCGATTTGCGGATTGGTAAGGATAACGATTTGCCCGCTGTATGACGGATCCGTGAAAACTTCCTGATATCCGGTGAGCGCCGTATTGAAAACCACTTCACCGGACCGCTCGGCGGACGCACCAAAACTGCGGCCCTCGAAGACCGTTCCGTCTTCCAGGGCAAGGATTGCAGAGTTCAAGCTGGGCTGTTCCTCCTGGGGTGGATAAACCGTATTTTAGCAGGATCACTGGGCTGGGAAGGCGGGGAGAATCACAGCCGCCGATGAACACCGATGAACGCCGATAAAGAAATCCAGGGATTTATCGGCGTTCATCGGTGTTCATAATCCGAGTCTTTCGCAGGTTCTGAGGGTTGCCGTTCGTAACTCACTCATTCTACTGAGAGTTGTTTCACTTTCCTACACTCTATCAACTCAGACCAGACCAGATCTGGTCTATGTTATAATTTGAGCATGGTAGTGCGCAACATCTCGCAAGCTAAGGCTGAGCTTTCCGCGCTCATTGAAGAGGTGCAGAGGGGCAATGAGGTGATCCTCGCCAAAGCGGGCAAACCCGTTGCCAAGCTGGTTGCCTACCATGGTCCAGCTCGTCCGCGAAAGCCGGGCGCCATGGCGGGACAAATCTGGATTGCCCCGGATTTCGATACGCTACCGGACGACATGGCGGAAAGCTTTGGGATGCGGGAGCCGCAGAGTTGAGAGTTCTGCTCGACACACACCTGATTCTTTGGTGGTTGGGTAATAGCCCTTCCCTATCCGAGCACGCTCGCGCGCTCATCAGCGCTCCAGAGAACACGATATTCGTCAGCGCCGTCAGTCTGTGGGAGATCTGGTTGAAGCAAAGCCTGGGGAAACTGCGCCTGGCTCCGGACTTCGAAAGCAAGCTTGCGGCAGAATCATTCGAGGGCTTACCGCTGACGGCCGCGCAAGCCCGCCACGTCGCTTTGCTCCCATGGCTGCATCGCGACCCCTTCGACCGAATGTTGGTCGCACAAGCCCAGGTTGAGGATTTGACCCTACTGACCGCCGACGATCTTGTTGCGCACTACGGCGATTTCGTCCGCCTCGTTCGCTGAGGCCAACCAAAACTTGCTACTATTCGGCCCATTTCAGCGTCTATATCATTTGAGGCGATGATGAAGGTGCTCACACAAACGCGAAAGTTAGCGGAGTTGCGGGCCAAGACCGACCGGCAGCTCCTCGAAGTCGTCGATATTCACCTGAATCGTGGCTTGGATTACGTCGGCCTCATGGCTGAGGCGGATTCCCGCGGCCACGCCCGGGTTGCGGAGAAGTTCCGCCATCTGGCGGCTCGGGAATGTGACGAAGCCGAACGCTTGCAGGCAATTCTGGAATCCGCCGGCGAGCCCAACCATGCCGCCGCTCGTCTGCGCGAGTTGCGCGAATGTCTGAGTGCCGCCACCGTGCGCACCGCCTGCGCCTGACGTTATAGTGGGCTCCAGGAGAGCTGGATGCCCACCCCCGCGTTCGCCCGCGCCCTCATTGCCGTTTCCCTCTTCGCGGTTCTAGCCCGCGCCGATCGTTATCCGCGCCATCCGGGAATCGATGTCCAGCATTACGTGTTTCGCGTGACGCTCTCCGACGATACCGATGAGATCGAAGGCGAGGCCACCGTTTCGGTGCGCTTCGTGCGCGACGGCGTCGCTGAATTCTGGCTCGACCTCGCATCCCCGGCCGACGCCAAGGGCATGACCGTCACCGAAGTTTCGTCAGGCGGCGCGGCGCTCGGCTACCTGCACCGTGACAACCGGCTCCAGATCCAGCTTCCCGCTCCGCCTAAAGCCGGCGAACTGCGCGAATTCACCGTTCGCTATCGCGGCGTTCCGGCCGGCGGGCTTCGGGCGCTAAAAAACAAATTCGGCGAGCGCTGTTTTGTGAGCGTGAACTGGCCCACCTCTGCCCGTCAATGGCTGCCCATGATCGACCACCCTTACGACAAGGCCACCAGCGAGTTTCTGATCACCGCCCCAGCCCGCTACCAGGCGGTAGCCAACGGGCGCCTCCAGGAAGTCGTCGACCTCGGCGACGGCCGCCGCCTCACCCACTGGAGTGAATCCGTACCCATCGCCTCCTGGTTGAACAACATCGAGGTGGCGCAATTTGCGGTGCGCAATTTTGCCGTCGACCTCGGCACACCGCTCCAGACCTGGGTCTTCCATCAGGATCGAGACGCCGGCATCGCCGCCTTCGAAGTGCCGACCCGCCAGGCGCTCGAATTCTATTCCAACGCTATCGGCCCCTACCCATACGAAAAACTCGCCGACGTGGAGGCCGCCGGTATGGGCGGCGGTATGGAGCACGCCAGCGAGATCTTCTTCGGCGAGCGCTCCGTTACCGGGCGTCCCGCTTCCAGCCTGGTCTGGCACGAAGTTTCCCATCAATGGTTCGGCGATTCGGTGACCGAAAAGGATTGGGATGACGCCTGGTTAAGCGAGGGTTTCGCCACCTATTTCGCCCTGCTCTCCGCCGAGCACTTCAACGGCCGCGACGCGTTTGTCGCCGGCCTGAAGCGCGCCCGAACTACCATCTTCAACGCCGAAAAGCGCGCGCCCGTGGCTGTGGTGCACGACAATCTGCCCGAAATCGAAAACGGCCGCGCGCCGGTGGCCATCGTCTACCAGAAGGGTGCCTGGACGCTCCACATGCTGCGCGCGCAGCTCGGCGGCGAATCGTTCTGGGCCACCATGCGCGAATACTACCGCCGCTACCGCGATGGCAGCGCTTCCACCGAAGACTTCGAGCGCACCGCCGAAGAAGTCGCCCACGCCGATCTCGGCTGGTTCTTCCGCCAATGGCTGTTCCGCGCCGGCTCGCCTTCGATCGACGCCGTTTGGCATTGGGATCCCGCCACCAAGAAGGTCGCGCTCGATCTGAAGCAGACCCAGCCCGGCGAAGTCTACCGCCTTCCCATCGAAGTCGCCATCGCCGGCGCCGCACGCGTGGAACGGATCGAGATGACCCGCCGGGAGGAACACTTCGAGTTCGCCTCCGTTAAGGAACCCGCCACGGTGGATTTGGACCCTAACACCTGGTTGCTGGCGGATCTCCATGTGAGCAAGATGTAGTATCCGCTCCCGCGGCGATTCTTCGTGGAGCGGACTCTCAGATCGGGAACGGCTTGCGCAACCGCAACCTGCAGGCGCTGCTGTACGAGACCGAACCGGACTCGCCTGCCGAGCGGCGACGGCGATCCTCGGCCACCAGCCGGAAACTTCGCCTGCTGCGGGCCCACGGAATCATCCGGAAAATTGCTCGCACTCACCGCTACCAGGTCACCGACACTGGCCGAGCCATTCTCCTCGCTGTCCTGACAACCGCCAGGACCAGCGATCATCAACTCAATCAGCTTCAGAAGGTAGCATGAGAAAATCGTCGCGCCACGCAAAGAAACAAGAATTTAGTAATACAGGCGGCTTTAGCCTGTGGTTTTTCGCGGCCGCAGAAAGCACCGGCGACGACATCGCCGGCGCTACTGCGCGCTGGGCGGGGCGGCCGGCGAGGTGATCTGCAAGTCGGTGGTCAGGTTCTGCCAGTCCGCCAGCTCATAAATTTTTTTCTTGCTATCGAGGGGCGCGGTCATTTCGGCTGAGCCAAAGGGCTTCAGATCGGTGGTGAAAGTGAAAGTGCCCTGGGCGTCTTCCTCGGAGCGCTGCGTGCTGCCCCAAAGGGTGACGTTGCCCTTCACGCCGGTCCAATCGGCGGGGGAGTGGTTGATCACCAGGAACTGAACCATGGCTTGATCCTTGTGCTTGGGATCGTCGAGAAACCGGACACCGGCGATTTCGATGAACTTTTGCGCCGGACTGACGGCGGCGCCGGGCTTGGCGGCCGAGCTTTCCACGGCCGAGACGGAGTTCGACTGCGATCCGTGCGAAGAACCGACCAGGGCATAAATTCCGGCGAATATGCCCCCGAAAGCCGCTACGGCGAGAACGGTGAGCAGCCAGACCGGCAGAGTGCGGCGCGGCGGGGGATTATACGCCGCCGCGGGCTGCGGCGGAACATAGCGCAAATCGGGCGCAATCGAATAGGACTGCGACGGCGGGGGCGGCGCCGGTTGCGGAGCCTGATAGGCAGGCGGCGGGGACGGTTGGGGCGGCTGAAAGGCCGGCGGCGGCTGGGGCGGGGGCGGTTGCGGAGGCTGGTAGCCAGGCGGCGGATAAGCCTGGGCCGCCGGGTAGCCCGGAGGTGTAGGGTACGCCTGCGGGGGCGGAGGGGAGGCTTGCGGTGCCGGGTACCCCGGTGGCGGCGGAGCTTCGGGCGGCGGCGCGACGGCGGGCGGGCGGTTTTGGGCGGCCAATTCGGCGCAATGGGGGCAATCGTTATATGCAGGGGGAACTTCGCGCCCGCACTGCGGGCATATCCAGGTGAACATTTCAGCCTTTCGCTTCTACTCTACTACCGGCGGCGCGCGCTGGGGCGGGCGGCGATTACAACGGCGTTCGCAAGCCGGCGAAAGAAAACATGCGGCCGGCCTTTTCGCGATCGCGGCGATACGACTCGAACTCTGCGGGATGGCATAGAGTGCACAGGTTCGACGCGACGATGGCGGATGGCGTTACACGGGCTTCGATGAGTTGACGGCGGTTGGCGGCGGCGAGATCGACGTGAGCGCGGCCGTCGCCCGAGACCGGCTCGTCGAATTGCGCGGCGACCTCCGGCCCTACCTCGAAACAGCACTTGCCGATACCGGGGCCGATGGCGGCGCGAAGGTTCTCGGG
>JBEKYD010000046.1:0-32504 GCA_049511335.1 Bryobacteraceae bacterium
CCGAATACTCCCACCGTTACCACCTCGAAATTTGCGGCTACTGCCTGATGGGCAATCACTTCCACCCGATCGCCGTCCCGCCCGAGGAAAACTCCGCCGCGCGCACGCTACGCCGCCTCTAGGCCGACTACGCCCGCTACCCGTGGGAAATGCCTTCCAACATTCGGGAGGGCGTGCTGTTTGCTTCCCCGCGCACCGATGGCGAACGCAATCAGACCGCATCCGCTTGCGTACGCAAACTGAAAATTCGCATTCCAGCGCCTTATCCGCGGCCCGCCGGCGCCGATTGACAATCGGCGGCAGGATGCCATCCTAACGCCGCATAGTTTTCGAAAGAACGGTCACGACACAGAACAGGGCGGACTCCCGGTCCGCCCGGGAAACCCTCATCCCGCGCCTCTGCCCAGGAATCGAATCTCCGCGACCGGCGAAGAGCCGGCCAGGGGGCCGGCTGCGGACCAGGGGGTCCGCCCTACTATGCGCCGCTTCGGCCGTTGCGGAAACTATGTGGCATTGGGATACCATCCTGTCCCACATGGCGCCGCTTGCCATCATTCTATTACGCGAGGCTCAATAATACCGCGCCCGGTTGCAGGCCCGGAACGCGAGGTGACGCCCCGCGCTTCGTCGATGGTCAGAAACTGGTTCGCAGCTACATTGCCGATGTGCTCGACGGTCCCGCTGGGCCAATCGACCTCGATCGATGCCGTAACATCTTTTCCCAGACCGAACGTCAACGCCAGATCGCTCTGGGAAGCGTAACTCGAACCGCTGCGCACCATGTTCCACTGCTTACCGGAGGCGCTTTCGACGCGCACGACCGCGCCGATACCGTCGCGGTTGCTTTTGGCGCCGATCAGCCTGAGGCAGATCCAGTGGTTGCGGTTGCCGCCGTCGTTGCGGAACAGATACGCCGGGCCGTTGTTGGACGTAATCAGCACATCCAGATCGCCGTCGCGATCGAAATCCGCGTAGGCCGCGCCGCGCGCCACAATCGGGCGGTTGAACGCCGCACCCATCTGCGCCGTCGTATTCTCGAACTTGTGGTTTCCCAGGTTTCGGAACAGCAGCGGGGCCTCGCGGTAGCCGACCTTGGGTTGCACGCGGCCAATCTCGTCTTCAATGTGCCCGTTCGCGGCGAGAATATCGGGATGGCCGTCCAGGTCGTAATCGAAGAAGAAGACGCCGAAGCTCAGCGACAGCAGGCTGGCGCGGCCCACCGTTGAGGACGGCGCCTCATCCACGAACAGCCCGTTGCCCTCATTGTGGTACAGCCCCAGCATCTGGTTGGCAAAATTCCCCACCAGCAGGTGCGGCCGGCCGCTGCGGTCGTAATCGGCGGAATCGGCGCCCATCGCCCCTCGCGCCACGCCGTCCTCGCCGTACGCTACGCCGGCGGTCATTCCCTCTTCCGTGAAGGTTCCGTTGCCATTATTGCGATACAGCTTATTCGGCTGGGTGTCGTTGGCCACGAAAATGTCGGGCCATCCGTCGCCGTTGTAATCGAGAACCGTCACGCCGAGCGATTTGCCGGTGGGGTCGCCCAGCCCGGCTTTTTCGGTCACATCTTCGAACCGCCCGCCGCCCAGGTTATGAAACAGCCGCGAGCGCGTGCCCTTGTACGATTCCGGCGTGCAGTACGATTTTGTGGCTCCGTCCAAGGAGCACCACAGGTCCAGTTTCGGGCTCCACTGCACATAGTTCGCAACGAAGAGGTCTAATTTGCCGTCGCGATCGTAATCGAGCCACGCCGCGCTGGTGCCGAAGTTGGCGTTTTGAATACCCGCCGCCTTGGTGACGTCGCGAAACCGTCCGTTGCCTTCGTTGTGAAACAGACGGTCGCCATCGAGCGCGGTAATATATACGTCATCGCGGCCGTCGTTATCGTAATCGCCGATGGCCACGCCCATCCCATACATTTCGACGTCCAGGCCGCTCCCGGCCGTAATATCCGTAAACGTGCCATTGCGATTGTTGCGATATAGCGCGGCGATGGATCTGCGGCCGCGCGGCGTCCAGTCCTTGCTGTTGATGAGCAGGATGTCGGGCCATCCGTCGCCATTGGCATCGAAAAACGCGCATCCGGAGCCCAGCGTCTCGGGAAGGTATTTCTTCCCGGCTCTGCCGCTGTTGTGCACGAAGCGAATACCGGCCTGCGCGGTGACATCCGTAAAGACGATGCCGGACCCTGGAAGGGTTGCGGCCATGGAAGCCAGAGCGGCAAGTGCAGCGGCTAGCAGCAGGCGTTTCCACGTCACACCCGCATAAACAGTAGGGCGGACCCCCTGGTCCGCAGCCGGCCCCCCGGCCGGCTTTTCGCCGGTGTCGGAGACTTGGCGCTTGGGGAAAAGAGCGGGACGAGGGCGTCCCGCGCGGACCAGGGGGTCCGCCCTACTGGTATGCGGTGCCGGCTCTTGCGAAAAGTATGTGACATTGGCGTGCGCCACGTCCGCGAGCGCTCTCTTCACCGCAGCACCGCCTTAACCGCGCTTTCGTGATCGTGAATCGGCTGCCGCTCGTTATTGTCCTCCGGACTTAGAGCCCGCCGCCGGGCAGTGAGAGCCTGCGACGATTCTTCCGCTTTGAACCGGCGAAATAAAGCCTCCTCCCGCGACGCCGTTGCGGCATCGCCCAGACCGCGCGCGCACAGCATCCAGGTGTAGTGCATCTGCACGTCCTCCGGATCCACGGCGCAGACCTGCTTCAGCGCCGCCACCGCGCGGGCATATTCGCGCTTCAGGAACAGAATTCGTGCGATCTGGTTCAAGACCACGCGATCGCGCGGATATTGCGCGCGCACTCGTTCGAGCGATGCCAGCGCGCCATCGTAATCGCCATCGGCCTTCTGAACGGCCGCCCGGAAGAACCAGGTGCGCCCAAACCCCGGCGCCAGTTCGAGCGCCTTCGCGATATAGGGTTTGGCGGCATCCGTCTCGCCTTCCTGAATCAGCGCGCGCGCCACATTCAGCCAGCCATCGGCATAGGCGGGCTCGGCTTCAGTCACTCGCTGGAACGCGTACTCCGCGCCTTTCAGGTCCCCCTGCAGCAGAAGGCCGATCCCCCAATCGTTCCAGCGCTCGCGATCTTCTTTGTGTACCGCCGGCCGCCATTCCGGCTTGCCGAGCGGCACCGCTACGTGCGCCTCGGCCAAAGTCGTGACCGGCAAATCGGGAATCCGCCCGCGAATCTTTCCGGCCACGTTGGCGGGAATGGTCTTCACATCGAAGACATATTGCAGCCCATTGCGGTCTCGCGCCAGCAACCCGGGGTCCTGCCCTGCCTCCGGCTGCCCGGCATACGCGAAGTGCGTGTAATACCAGGAGAACTTGCGGTAATTGAGCCGCGCGGTAAGTTGAATGGGCCCCCGCGCGTCCTTCGGCGCCTGCACTCGGAAATGCGCCACATCGACCGCACCGGGTGGAATCAGCCGAACGTACAATAAACTGCGCGTCTGCCAGGCATTGCGTTTATCGATCGGGTTGCCGGCGCCATCCAGTTGATACGAGCGGTAAAAATGCGCGCCGGGCTCGACCGGGCCCCTGCCATTGTCGAGCACGTTGCCGCTCCAGAAGATCACCCGGCCATCCGCGTCCTTGGCCTGAAGTTCGAGCCAGACGTCGAAAGCGTCTACCGTTCCGCCTGGGAAAAAATGGCCGATTTTGCGCGTCCGCACCACGACATCCACCCGCGTAGCCCGGCCCGGCTCCATGGCCGCGCCCGGCCCGTTGAGTGGCGCTTCGATTCTCCCAACGTCCCGGATTACCGCCGCGCCAGTGTGTTCCGCCTCTTCGCCCACTGCGAATGTGGAGTTCGCCTGCATGGTGTCGCCGCGCCGCAGCATTTCGGTTTCGCCGGCGCGCCCGGCAGGTTCCTCAACCGGTGAAGCGGCAAAGATGTCGACGGTAATGAATCCGGATTTCAGAAAGCCCTCCGTGACACGCATCTGCTCCTCATCCCGGTTGGCGTACGCCACCGCCGTATTGGCGCCGGGAAAGCGATGCGAATGCACCTTGCCGTCCCGATTGCCGGGGTCGCCCGAAGCCACCAACGGCATGTGGCAATCGGTGCACACCTGGCTCTTGGCGGGGTAATAAAATGAGCGCGCGCCCTGGCCCGATACTCCGCTCGCCTGCCAGTTGTCGTACTCGTTGAAGCCGCGCACCCAGCGATAGTCGTTCACCGGAACGTCGAGATGCACTTTGTGGCACGCCGCGCAAAACTCCGCCGACTGGTCCCGCATGAAAGGCTTCATAAACGTCGCCCTGTGCGGCTTTGGATTGAGGTACGTGAGAAAGTCGGCAAGGGCGCGGATGGTACGATTGCGGCTGGAAGCGAGTGTGTGAAGCGGCGGATATTCCACCGTGAAATCCGCATTGCCCATGGAACTTGCCACGTGGACAATGGCGTGGCACGACATGCAGCCCAAGCCCGCCTGCGCCTCCGGCGTATCGAGCTGTTCGCGGATGGGGCGGTCGAAACGCCCATTGAAAAAAACGGCGTGATCGTGGCAACCGGCGCACCACCTGCTCGGCCGCGTGCCCGTGACACTCTGCATATATTCGATCGATTTCCGATAGAACTGGTTGTTGAACGATGCGAAGCGATGCATCGAGCTTTTCCATTGCGCGTAAATGTCTTTGTGGCACCGCCCGCAATCTTCCGAATCCATGAAAAAATTCGAGGGAATGATCCGGCCGGTATCGGTGCGCGCCGAGGAAGGTGCGAACGGAGAGCGGGCGCCCGCGCCTTCTTGATCCATCGAAAGCGGAGCCGCCGGCGGATTCAGAATCTCGGCGTTTGGGCCTGGCCGCACCTCATCGTAAAGCGCGCGGGATGCCGGCAGCAGAGCAAATAGGCAAGCTGCGCAGACGAATGCCGTACGGTACAACCGCCCGGTTTCCGCCCGGAGAATCCGCCAGCCGAACAGAACCAGGGCGCCAGCCGCCAGCCCGATGTGCAGCCAAAGCACCTGGCGATGGTCAAGTGTGTTGCCTCGGAAAATCAGATATCCGGCGGGAACCGCCGCCGCCAGGAAAGCCCCGCACTCTCTTGGATACCGGCGCGCCAAACATAGAGCGGCAACGCTGAGCGCAATGCCCAGTCCCAAGTGCAGCAGCACGTTAGCTTCGTAGAACAGCGTAGCTTGGCGAAAAGCGGCGAGATACGCCCCGTTGGCGGTTAGCAGAATTAAGGCCGGTATAACAACGCGGCGCATACTCAATCCCGAAGGTTATTTCAATTAAGGCAAGCTAAAGCATGCCCCACCCGGGTGTCTCCGGGTTACTCTGCATGACGCACTACACTAGGTTGCAGCGGGCGAATCAATCGCAATGCCGGCCGGGTGTTGTACTCGTGTATATAGTCCTGGTGAATCTTATCGTGCGGGTAACATTCGTCAGGCGGGTAAGGATAGCTGCTCATCGCATGAAACGGCAGCGGCAGAACCGATTGCGAAAATGCCGTGTTCGCATCCGCATCCTTCGCCCAGCCATCCACCAGCAACAGAAAATCGCGATTCCATCCAGCCGGAAGCGAGGGTAGACCGGAGGCGCTGAAGCTAAGCCGCATTTCGTCGCCGGAGCCCATGATCGCCATGCGGTCGTCCGGTTCGGCAAGCAGCTTTTCGACACTGCCGTAACGAGTGTAATTGCCGCGAGTCGGATTCCACATGGATGTCTCGCTCACCGACTCGTAATCGAACGATTCCGGCTGTTTCCTCTGAGGGTGAATCGTGGCTTTCGAAAAACCGCGAAAATCCAGCGCCGCCGAAGTCATCGGTACGGCGGTCATCCGCGCTGGCGGAGGCGCGTCGCTTTCCACCAGATAGATTTCGTCCCAGTAAACGCACAGATTAGTGACGATTCGCACTTCACGCGAGGAGGAGAGAAACTTCCCGCTCAGGTCTACTGCCATGGTTTTTGGCTTTCCCGAAGGAATCCCCATGTCTTCCACCACGGTCCGCCAGTTACCCGCGGCATCTTTCACCTGGAGATAGGGAAAAGTCAGGTCCTTATGTTCCTGCATGGCGGAGAGAAACGTGCTGCCGTCCGCCCAATCTACCCAACCGTGGAGAATCAGCACCGCACGATTGGATGGCGCGGCGCCGCCGAAATCGAGGTCGAGGGTGTGCAGCTCCGCCACGCCCGCCTGGTTGCGCCGGAACGAATCCGGATAAGTGGAATCCGTCCTTAAGAGACTCAACCGCACATCCGTGCCGTTTTGATCGTGTGCGGCGGCCGGGTAGACGCGACGCCCAACTCCGAACAGGCGGAACTCCGGGAACGGAGGCGATTTGAACTTCTCATTGGTGACGATACCGAGATCCGCCGGATGATCCAGCGCCAGTAATCGGATCTGATCGATATACGAAACTTCGTGCAGTTCCTCGGTGACACGCACGTCGTACGTGCCACCGCGCTTTTGCAATTTTTCACCGGGTATCGAGACGTACTCATCGTGATCCACCGGAAAGTACTTTCCGTCGCCCGAACTGGCGCCTAAGGGTGCAACCCCAAGTACGTCGGTAATAAATGTAAAGCGTTCCCCGTTCCAGGTAAAGATCATGGGGCAGGAGCCGGCCAGCCGTGGCGCCTCTTTTATGGTTAGGAGCTGGTTTACGGGTTGGTTGGTTTCATTCTGAACCAGCCCGTTGGGCCAGGTGATCCGTACCGTATCGATTTGGTTGCGCGCGCCAAGACGAAAGACCAACGGCAAACCTGCATAGGTCTGTTTTTCGTAACTTGTGCCAGCCTTCACTTCAAGCTTGGCGCCAATCGCCGATTTCAGATTCTTCACGCCAGTAAGTGCAATCTCCGTCCAGTTTCCGTAGTCCGGTGTTACGTCGCGATCGAGCATGAGTGCGCCGCTCTCGATATAGGCGCGGCTCACGCGGCCGTCTTGGACTATGGGCACTCCCGATGGAGAACCCCCGGTGCGACGTTCAAACCCGTTCGGCCGGTTTAGTAACAACACGTCCGGTTGCACCGCCAGATCCGTGCGGGAATCGTGGTTGAAATCGTAAGCGGTTAACTCAGTTACACCCGCGGGCAGCTCTTTCATATCGACTGCCTCGTAAGTTCCGCCAAGCTTGTCGCGATATAACACGCCGGTGCGGTCCTCGAAAGAGACCACCAGGTCGAAGCCCGGCGTATCCGGCTCCAAATCGAACCGCACCGCATCCAGCGCGCGGCCGGCTACGAAGGGGAAACGTGCCGTCTCATCGCTAAAAGCGGCACTGCCGTTGTTGCGTAGGAGCTTCGAATGGCCGCCGATCAGCACCAGATCGAGATCGTAGTCGTGATCGAAATCGATCCAGACGGCGCGGCGAAACGAACCGGCGGCCAGATCGGCCTGTTTCCGGAACTTCCCGTTCACGTTGCGGTAGAGCGATGCGCCGTTTGTGGTGATGACACACAGATCGGGCAGGCCGTCGTTATCGAAATCTCCCGGTGCAATAAACACGACGTCCCGCAAATCCTCCAATCCGGAATCGGCTACCAGGTTGGCGCCATCCCGGAACACCGCGGCACGTGTGGGTGACCAGGCAATCAAACTGGGCCGGGCCCCGCCATCGAGGCTAATCGCGGTAACACCAGTAAATCCGTCCGCAATTGTTTCGGTCTTGTAGACCGGCGCCGTAAGCCGCGCCGCCGGACTTTCCGTTATCGGGTCATATATCTCGGCATAGACGCTCCATTCCACGTCCTCGGGAACTGCCGCGCCTTCCTGCTGTTTCTTCAGCTCTTGAAAGATGCGCAACTCGGCGGCGGCTTCTTGCGGGCGGCCCAGTTGCCGGTACAAGCCGTATAACTGAAAATGCGGCGCGGCTAACCGCGAGTTTAGATTGCGCGCCGCTTCGAACTGCTTCACGGCGCCTGCAATCTCGCCCTTGGCTTTCAGAATCGATCCCATCTGGTAATGCGTCACCGGCTCGTTCGAAACCAGGCGCTCCATGCCTTCCATCTGCGCCAGGGCCGCGTCCAAATCGCCCTGCCGCTTCAAGGCAATGCCCAGGTTGAACCAGGTGTGCGGAATCCTTGGGTCGAGCTTTTGCGCCGCTTTAAGCTGTTCGATGCCTTCGGCCGCTTTGCCGGCCCGCAATAGGGCGAGCCCGTAATTGACGCGCTCGCGCGCCGTATTGCCCGCCAGCTCCAGGGCCTTCCGGAATTCCTCCACGGCTTCCGCCTGGGTCGTGGGGTTTTCATAAAACGCCTTGCCAAGATTCCGCATGCGGAAGAGCTGTTCTTCGGTTTCGGCAGGCTGCGCCATCAACATCCACGCCAGCAGGCAAGCCAGTCCAGACGCAATCGCGGCCATCCTGGTTCTGAACGCGTCTCGGCGCATATTTACACATTATGCTTCAGGGCCGGCCGAAAAGACGTAGTATGTTTCCACTATTGATACATGCCCGCCGCGCGCGGCGTCCAGCAGGTAACATAAGGTGGGTTGGGACCGCGGCGTCCGCCGCGGGAGGCCAGGAGAGCCGGAGACATATGACGAAATTCCGCGGGTATCGGGCGCTCGAGGTAAGCGCCGCGTTGTGGATTTTCTTGTTCTCGGCAGGCTGCGCCAGGCAGCCGGAGCGGCCGGCGGCCGTGACGCCCGCGCTCGATCCGAATTGGTGGAAGGGCGCGGTGATATACGAGGTCTATCCCTGTAGTTTCGGCGACACCAACGGCGATGGCGTTGGCGATCTGAACGGCGTCACGGCGCACCTGGATTACTTGCAACAACTGGGCGTGGATGGCATATGGATGACTCCGTTCAGCCCTTCGCCGCAGGTGGATTTCGGCTACGACGTGACCGACTACACTTCCATCGATCCGCAATACGGCGCCATCGCGGATTTCGAACGTCTGGTAGCCGAAGCGCGCAAGCGCAACATCAAGGTGATTACGGACTTGGTTCTGAACCACACCTCGGACCAGCACCCGTGGTTTGTGGAGTCGCGGTCGTCGCGCACCAATCCCAAAGCCGATTGGTACATCTGGGTGGACGGCAAGCCGGGCACGCCGCCCAATAACTGGCTCTCGATCTTCGGCCACTCGGCCTGGCAGTGGGATGCCACGCGACAGCAGTATTACTATCACGCCTTCTACAAACAGCAGCCGGACTTGAACTGGTGCAACCGCCAGGTGCGGGACGCCATGTACAGCATGATTCGCGGATGGATGAAACGCGGCGTCGCCGGATTCCGGCTGGACGCGGTGCCGCAGTTGTTCGAAGACCCGTCGCGGCAGGATGAAAAGGTTCTGCCCGGGTTGACGCCCTATGGTGACCGCCAGACCACGCGGGTTCACACCGACAACCTTCCCGAAGTGCACGACGTTTACCGCGAGCTGCGCCAGGTGGCGGACTCCGTTCCCGGCACGGTGCTGATTGGCGAAACCTACCTGCCGAACGTGGAGGAATTGGCTAAGGCGTACGGGGCCAAGAACGACGAATTGCAACTGCCCATGGATACCCAATATGGGTTCATCAACAAGCTTTCGGCGCCGGTGTTTCGCGCCAAACTGCGCGACGCCGAGACCGGCCTCAACGGGAACATGCCGCTATTGGTCTTCGACAATCACGACAACCGGCGCAGTTGGAACCGGTACGGGGACGGGAAGCACGACGATGCCATCGCGCGGCTGATCGCGACGCTCCTGTTGACCCCCCGCGCCACGGCTCTGATGTACTACGGCGAAGAACTGGGTATGTCGAACCACGATCCGACATCGGTGGACCAGGTGAAAGATCCCATCGGTAGGACGGGCTGGCCGAAGGACAAAGGGCGCGATGGCGAGCGGACCCCGATGCAATGGGACGTTGGCCCCAACGCCGGTTTCAGCGCGGCGGCGTCCACCTGGCTGCCGGTGGCGCCGAGCTACACCACGGTCAACGTGGCCGCGGAAACCGCCAATCCGGGATCGCTGCTCAGCTTTTACCGCAACCTGATCCGCTTGCGCAAGCAGAACCCGGCACTGCGCGACGGGGATTTGAGAATCGTGGATGAAGACAACAAAGATGTGCTGTCTTTCCTCCGCACGGCCAACGGAACCACGGTGCTGGTGGCGCTGAACTTCAGCAACTCGCCGCGGACCGTGAGCTTCGACCGGGCGAAGATCGGAGTCGCGGGCCGAAGCTTGACCGTACTGGCGGAGTCTTTCGCCCCGCCCGAGACGCCCGCGAGCCTGGACAAGTTGGTGCTGCCGGCCTTCGGCGCGTATGTGGGCGAAGTCCGGTGAAGAAGGGATAAGCCGGCTCCAGCACTGTCAGGCCGCGGCGGTGGGTTTTGGGCGTTTGGCGCATGTTTGTGCGCGCGCTGGTTCGAGAATGACGGAACCAATCAGGCTACGTGGTCGCGGCCGGTTTTGTCCAGCTTTTGTGCATTTTTGTGCAGATTTTCGTCTTTTTGGGCGGCGGCCGGGCGTTCTCTTCCTCTTCCTCCTTCTCCATCGCTTCCCGTTCCCGTTTTTGTTGGGCCAGGAGTCCGTTTTTACCGAGGACTACGTATGGGCTAATCCGTAATCCGCATACCAAAGCGAATCTCCAGCCATACGATAGCGTGCGAGGGGGGAAAACCGGGGTGGGCGGAGGGGGCCGGAATGGCTGTAGTGCGATGAAACGGCTGGAGTAAAGAATATTTCGAAAATCTGTCACCGGACTCTTAGAGGGGTCGGAACGGCAGCGGCGACTGGATCGCCGGCGCTACGCGACAGGCTGGGGGCACAGGTTCCTGGCTCTGCGCCATCACCAAACTTGCACCGCCAAAACCTGCGGATGACCGCCGGCACGGTTCACTACCGGGACGCGGAGAACGAATTGCAGGTTTCTCTGCTGCCATCCCCGCGGTAGCTTTGCCGCCGCTTCGGCAAAGTACTCGGGGTTGGTGAGAAACTCTCCCGCGGCCATCGTTCCGTAATGGGTGATACCCGCGGCGATCACCATCGGGCGGTCCGTGGTGGTGTCCACGATACGAGAGACAATCGCGTAGTCGGTCTTGACGTCCCAGTACGGCCACGCTCCGGTGAGCTTCCATTCGGTATTTTCCGGATGCTGCCGGTCGCGAACGAAATCGGTGGCGTTTGCGCTGTCCTTCTCGAAAACGAAACGCAGTTGTCCGGCGGCGTGCAAGGTCCATTGATTATCGAATGCGCCGATAAGAATGGCAGGCGTCTCGCGCAGATCCGCGAACGTGGTGGACCTCTCACCGCGGATACGGTACGGCTTTCCGTATTTTTCCAGCATACCGGCGAGATGAACCAGGCAGATTACGTCGCCCATGGCGGCGTACCGGTCGGGAAGAATGACGAGGTCTTTTTTGAGGATGTAATCCGGTTCCGGCCCTGAAGTCGGGGGCGCGGTGCCGAAGCCTTGGATGGCGTCCTGCGCCTGGGTGGATTTCAAGTTATATACGATAGGCTGGCCCAGGGAGATGATAATCGTACCCGGCGCGTTGAGCACCGGCCGCCAGAGCTGCTGCAATTCCGTGTCCTTCCACCGGGGAGAGAGCAGCGTCAGAACCAGCACGACCATGGCCGCGACCGCAACACTCAAACCAATCCGTATCCACAGGCGTTTATCGTGACCCGCTGCCGCGTGGGTAGTGTTAGCGCTGTCGTGGAACTCGGCGATGTACGACCCGGCAAGCAGATCGATGCGGAGCTCGGATTCGTGTCCGGGCTCCTGATAATATTGCGCCAGCTTTTTGCGGATTTCTCCCGCCGTGGCGCGAACCACCGGGTCTTGACTGGTATCGTAATCCGGCTCCCGCTCGAATACGTCGATCCCCAGCGTCCGTTCCTTCAATTGCGCCGTGTCGCCCGCCACGGTCTGTTCCACGATGTGACGCAACAGACCTTGGCACCGCCGGCTCCCCCGAAACTGCTGACTCGTCAGAATCCGTTCCACCTGGGCACGAATCGCGACCGCCCTTTCGGGCGGCAGGCCTGGTGTCGAGGCCCGCAGGTCTGGCTTACGGGACATAATCGGGTCTGTTACGGCTCATCGTAGCACCATTGAAGTACGTAAGGTACCCCCGCTTTCCGAAAGCCAAGAACACCCGTAAATTGTTGTATCCAAGAGCCTGAAAAAGTACGATCCCGTAATGTTCTGCCTTTGAGAGGCTCCGGCCCGTTACCCTGACAATGAATAAGTCCCGGCCCGGCGAGCCATGGCGGTCGCGCATGCGCCGGCGCCACCGTCGCGGGCGCTTGGGCATCTCCGCGCGGAAGGCCGACTGCAATTGCACCCAGCGGCCGGTTTCGAGTTGAGGTACTTGAATGCGTCTAGACCGGATTGATATCGCGATCATTCTGGCTTATCTGGCGACCTCCGTTCTGGTCGGTTACTGGGTCTCTCACCGCGCTTCGCGGGATATGAAAGCCTACTTCCTGGGTGGGAACACGATGCCCTGGTACGTGCTCGGCGTATCCAACGCTTCCGGCATGTTCGATATCGCGGGCACGATGTGGCTGGTCTACCTTTTGTTCATATACGGCCTCAAGAGCGTCTGGATCCCCTGGCTCTGGCCGGTGTTCAACCAGATCTTCCTCATGGTTTACCTTTCGGCCTGGCTGCGGCGCTCTAATGTGATGACGGGCGCCGAATGGATCGTTACCCGTTTCGGTTCGGGCCGGGGCGCCCGGCTCTCCCACCTGATCGTCGTGATTTACGCCCTGGTCAGCGTGATCGGCTTCCTGACTTATGCCTTTAAGGGGATCGGCAAGTTCGCCACCAATTTCCTGCCGTGGCAGTTGAGCGCCAACCAATATGCTTTGATTCTCATGGGTATCACGACCTTTTACGTCGTCAAGGGCGGCATGTTCAGTGTCGTCATCACCGAGGTGATCCAGTTCTGCATCCTCTCGGTTGCCTCGATCGCCATCGGACTCATCGCCATGACGCGCGTCTCTCCCGAGATGTTGCACCGGGCGGTCCCAGCCGGCTGGGATCGCCTGTTCTTCGGTTGGACCCTTAACCTCAACTGGAGCGGGCTCATCGATTCGGTCAACGCCAAGATCGCCCAAGACGGGTATTCGCTGTTCGGAATTTTCTTCATGATGCTGCTGTTCAAAGGCATCCTCGTTAGCATGGCCGGTCCCGCGCCCAACTACGACATGCAGCGGATCCTCTCCACCAAAAACCCCCGCGAGGCTTCCTTGATGAGCTCCTGGGTCAACGTCGTCCTGATCTTCCCTCGTTACTTCATGATCACCGGCTTGACGGTGCTTGCCTTGGTCTTCTACAGCGACCAGATTCGAGAAATGGGCAGCAACATCGATTTCGAAATGGTCCTTCCTTACGCCCTTGGCCGGTTCGTTCCGGTCGGCCTGGTTGGGCTTCTCATGGCGGGACTACTGGCGGCTTTCATGTCTAATTTCGCCGCCACCGTCAACGCGGCGCCGCCTTACATTGTGAACGATATCTACAAGCGCTTCATTAATCCCAACGCGAGCTCCAGGACATATGTCCGTCTGAGTTACGTGAGCTCATTCGCGGTGGTGGTTGCCGGGATTACCGTCGGGTGGTTTGTGGGATCGATCAATTCCGTCATCCAGTGGATCGTTTCGGCCCTTTGGGGCGGTTATACGGCTTCCAACGTCCTCAAGTGGTATTGGTGGCGATTCAACGGTTACGGCTACTTCTGGGGAATGGTATCGGGGATTGGGGCTTCACTGATTTTGCCGTTTGCCTTACCCCACACGTTGCCGCTCAATGCCTTCCCCCTGCTTCTGGCTATCTCCATGGCCGGGTGCTTGGCGGGCACGCTGCTCACGCGGGCCGAGGACGACGAGGTTCTGAAGTCGTTCTATAAACGTGTGCGGCCGTGGGGATTCTGGGGGCCCGTCCTTCGCCAAGTGCTGAGAGAAGATCCCTCCTTCAAGCCGAACCGGGATTTTCGCCGCGACATGTTTAACGTGGTGGTCGGCATCTGCTGGCAAACCAGCCTGGTTGCGCTGCCGATCTACATCGTCATCCGCAATACCGCCGCCGCCATGGCGGCCTTGGCCGTGGCCGCCGCTACCTCGGTGGTTCTGAAATTAAGCTGGTACGATCACTTGCGCGAGATGGAGGAAACCCCGGAAGCGGTGGAACTTCCGCAACCGGTTCCGGCTCACTCGGGGCATGCGTAACTGGACGCACCGTAACTGGAAGCAGCGTAACTGGATCCAACCATGCGATACGGATATTTTGACGACGACCACCGCGAATATGTCATCACGCGGCCCGATACTCCCCTTCCGTGGATCAATTATCTCGGCTGCCAAGCCTTCTTCGGGCTGATCTCCAACACCGCCGGCGGCTATTCTTTTTACCGCGACGCGCGGCTCCGGCGCGTGACCCGCTACCGCTACAACAACGTCCCGTTCGACCAGGGCGGCCGCTATATCTATCTCCGCGACGACGATTGCGGAGATTTCTGGTCTCCTTCCTGGCAGCCGGTGTGCCGCGAGCTGGAAGACTACCAGTGCCGCCATGGGATGGGATACAGCATCATCGGCGCGCGATACCACGGCATTGAGGCGCGCACCCGGTATTTTGTCCCGCTGGATGAAAACCTGGAGATATGGCAGCTTTCCATTACCAATCGCCGCCGCACGCCGGCTGCGCTCTCCGCCTTCTCGTCGATCGAGTTTTGCCTGTGGGACGCCCAGGACGATGCCACCAACTTCCAGCGCAATTTCAGCATCGGCGAAGTGGAGGTCGAGCCGGGCATCGTCTACCACAAGACCGAGTACCGCGAACGGCGCAACCACTTCGCGTACTTCGCTTGCTCGGCTCCCGTGGCCGGGTTCGACACCCAAAGGGAGGCGTTCCTCGGACCGTATCGCGGTTGGGATCGGCCCGTGGCAGTGGAGCGCGGCGCGGCGTCGAACTCGATTGCCCACGGCTGGGCGCCGATAGGCTCTCACCATGTCAAGCTGCGGCTCGATCCTGGTGAAAACCGGGAAATTATTTTCCTGCTGGGTTATCATGAGAACCCCGATGAGCGGAAGTTCGACCCGCCCGGCTCTCAATCGATCGATAAAAGGACCGTCCGCCCGGTAATTGCAAAATATCTCGATACCTCGCATGCCGAGGCGGCGTTTGAGAAGCTGCGCGCTTATTGGTGCGGTTTACTGGGGGCCTGCCAGGTGGATACTCCGGACGTGCACACCAACCGCATGGTCAATATTTGGAACCCCTGCCAGTCGATGGCGACCTTCAACCTGTCGCGGTCGGCGTCTTTTTTCGAGTCCGGAATCGGACGCGGCCTGGGCTTTCGCGATTCCAACCAGGACTTGCTGGGGTTCGTCCACATGGCGCCCGCGCGCGCCCGCGAGCGGATACTGGACCTGGCCGCCACGCAGCTTCCGACCGGCGGCGCCTATCACCAATACCAGCCGCTCACCAAACGGGGCAACAACGACGTCGGCGCCAATTTCAACGACGATCCGCACTGGTTGATTATCGGCGTAGACGCTTATCTCAAGGAAACCGGCGACTGGAGCATATTAGATGAGCCGATCCCCTACGATAACCAGCCCGGCAGCGAGCAGCCGCTCTATGAGCACTTACAGCGCAGCTTTGGCTACACGCTGGAGAGGTTGGGGCCGCACCATCTTCCGCTGATCGGCCGCGCCGACTGGAACGACTGCTTGAATCTCAACTGTTTCTCCGATACGCCCGGCCAGTCGTTTCAAACCACGACTAACAAGGATGGCAAGGTGGCGGAATCGGTTTTCATCGCCGCCCTGTTCGTGCTGGCCGGACGAGACTTGGCCGCCATCGCGGCCCATCGCGGGCTGGCCCAGGAATCGGCCGCTTACCTGGCCGAGGTCTCCCGCATGGAGCAGACGATCCGCGATCACGGCTGGGACGGCAAGTGGTTTCTGCGCGCCTACGACGACTTCGGCCGCAAGGTCGGTTCCGAGGAGTGCGAGGAAGGGAAGATCTTTATCGAGCCGCAGGGCTTCGCGGTTCTGGCCGGAATCGGGCTGGAGGACGGAATGGCCGCGGCGGCGCTCGATTCCGTGCGCGATCTGCTGGCTACCGAGCACGGCATCGTACTGCAGCAGCCGGCATTCTCACGTTACTATCTTCAACTGGGTGAGATTTCTTCTTACCCGCCCGGCTATAAAGAGAACGCCGGGGTTTTCTGTCACAACAATCCGTGGGTGATGATCGCCGAAGCGCGGCTGGGCCATGGCGACCACGCCCACGATTATTACCTGCGCATCAATCCCTCGGCCCGCGAGCACATCGGCGAAGTCCATCGGTGCGAACCCTATGTGTATCCCCAGATGATCGCCGGCCGCGACGCCCCAACCTACGGCGAAGCCAAAAATTCCTGGCTTACCGGCACGGCCGCTTGGAACTACTACGCCATCACCCAATGGATTCTTGGCATTCGCCCGACTTACGACGGTCTGGAAATCGCCCCCGTGATACCTGCGACCTGGTCCGGTTTCCGCGCCATGCGCAAGTTTAGAGGCGCGACCTACCACATCACGGTGCGCCGGACCGGCTCCGGGAACCGCGTGTCGCTGGTAGTGGATGGTGTCCCGGTCTCCGGCAATACGGTGCCGCTTTCCGACGGCGCTGAGGACGTGCCGGTGGAAGCGACGGTCTGGTAGCGGACACTTGTCTCGTGGCGCGGGCTATCAAGCCTGCTGAGCCGAGATTCTTCTCGGCTTTTCTTGCGCCTTCGTGGCGCTTGGTTCAAGTAAAATCGGATACAATTATGACGGTATGAAGTGGGCTGCCCGCCTGTGCTTCTGCGCCTTTTTTCTCCAAGCCGCGGAGCCGGCGAGGGAGGTCTTCGACCGCGCGGTCCAGGCTCTCGCGGCCGCGGACTACCCGACCGCGGAGCGGGGTTTCCAATCGGTTCTTCGCCAGGAGCCGCGCAACGTCGCCGCCCTCGGCAATCTGGGCGTGATCTACTCCCGCACCAGCCGCGCCGACGAGGCCATCGCCGTCTACCGGCGGGCGCTTCAGTTGAGCCCGGATGACAAGGCACTTCTCCTCAACCTCGGGCTCGTCTACCTCCGGCGGGAGGACCACTCGCGGGCGCTCCCGCTCTTTGCGCGTGTGGTTGCGATCGATCCTCAGCACCTCCAAGCCCGCCAGTTGCTGGCTGTGTGCCGCGCATACACCGGCCAATTGGCGCCGGCCATTCGCGATCTCGAGGCTCTGCGGGCTGCCGCTCCCCGCGACGAGAACATTCTTTTTCTGCTGGGATTTGTTTATCTGAAGAACCACGACCCCGAAAAGGCGAAGGCCATTTTCGATTCGATGTTCGAGGCAGCCGGTCCGGTTCGGGCGGAGTTCCTGCTTGGCAAGGCTTATTATGAAGCGTTTCTGTTTCCCCAGGCCGAGGAGAGCTTCCGCGAAGTGCTTCGGCTCGATCCCGGGTTTCCAGGAGCTCACCTCGAATTGGGAAAAGTCTACATCAGCCTCCGTCGGACCGACGAGGCTATCCGGGAACTCCAGCTTGCGCTCAAAGAAAATCCCGGCGACGCGGATGCCAGTTATTTCCTAGGCGGCGTGTTGGTCCAAGCGGACCGTTACCCGGAAGGAATTCCCTACCTGGAGAGGGCAAAAACGGCGAAGCCCGATTTCTGGGCGCCCTACTTCTATTTGGGGAAGGCCAAACTCCGGCTGGAGCAACCGGCGGAAGCCGTGGTACTACTCCAGAGAGCCGTGAAATTGAACCCCGACGAGGCGTCTGCCTACAACCTGCTTGGGAGAGCCCTCGAAGCTTGCGGACGAACCGCGGAAGCCCGCCAAGCGCTCAACCGGGTGCGCGATTTGAGAGCCGGAGCGCTAGGGGCCGCCACCGTCGACGATGGCCGCGTAGCCGGCGCCCACTAAACAGCCCATTTTCATCCTGATTTACAGATCCTCAACTCCTGATTCTCATAGCTGCGGGATATTACCGGTCAGGGCGTCGGTCGCGGAATAATTTGCTCCTGTCCGAGCCGTTCGCTCCGCTGTAACCCGAAGGAGCGCCGCGCGGTGGATCTGTAATCTACCTGCAGCCGGGCAGTCGCCGGAGACCAGTTTCGATATTGATTATAAAGGTGTTTAAGGCCTTGTCGAACTGTAAGATACGGTATTGTACTTGTACCCGTTCGTTTTTCTAGTAGATTTGCATTACGGTTGACACAAGGGAGACGAGTTGCTCTGGAGGAGCGCGCGGTCGCTGCACCGCGTCAGTACCAGCGGGAGCGTCCGCTCATCACGCAAGAAATAGGGCACCTCTCATACAGAGAGAGAAGGGCATTATGAATGTGAGAAGCAGTTGGAGCCGCGTGCAGATCGCGATGCTTACAGCGTTTCTGCTTGCTCTGATCGCGCCGTCTATGATGATGGCACAATCACAAAACATCAGCGGTACCGTTGTAGACGCTTCCGGCGGAGTCGTTCCTGGGGCCACGGTCCAAATCACGGACGCGGCCAAGGGCGAAACCGCGCGGAGAACAACCACTGATAACACGGGCCGGTTCCGAGGCATTGACATGGAGCCGGGCACCTATCGCATCAGCGTCGAGAAAACCGGGTTCAAAAAGGCTGAGCTCACCGTCACCCTGGATGTGAACTCCAAGATGGACGTGGGGCAGGTCAGCCTCGAGGTCGGAAACGTGAGTGAGGTCTTGTCCGTCGCAGCGACATCCACCCCACTGGTTACGACCAACACCATGGACAAAGCCTACGTCGTGGAGCAGACCCAGATGTCGGAATTGCCCATGAACGGCCGGAACTTTACCTCGTTGATGAGCACCGTGCCAGGTATGACCAGCGCCGCCCAAAGCGACTTTGCCGTGGATTTCAACGACGTGTCGCAGTTCCATTCCCTCGGCGGACGCGGTTCGGAGAACAACATGTACCTGGACGGATCGCCGAATATCGACGTCGGCGACAACCAGTCGCAGTACACGCAGGCCAGCGTGGATGCGATTGCGGAATTCCGCGTGTTGCAGAGCGGCTTCAACGCCGAGTACGGGCGCAACTCCGGCATGGTGATCGCCGTGCAAACCAAGTCCGGGTCCTCCCGGTTCCACGGCACCCTTTACGAGTATTTCCGCAATAACGCGCTCGACGCGAAATTAGTGCAGGACAATGGTTTCCAGGCGCCGCTGCGCTACAACCAATTTGGCGGCAATTTCAGCGGCTGGGTACCGCTGCCAGGAGTCTCCACCAGGCAAAACAAGCGGCTGTTTTTCTTCTACAACCGGGAGATGACCCGCCGCAACGAGCCCAGCAGCAACTATGCGGACGTCCCCAACGCCACCGTCATGAGCGGGAATTTCAGCCCGTGGCTGCTCACCACCAACATGACGTATGCTCCGCAGTTCAAAACCGGCACGGTTTTCCAGCCGGGAACCATCACCCGCGATGGCGCCGGCAACATCACCGGCGGCACACCGTACCCGGGCAACATTGTTCCCCAATCGCAGTGGCAGCCTCTCAGCTCCAACATGTTGAAAATCTATACGGGAATTCCGGGGTATGCGAGCCTCCCGGCCGCGCCGAATCAAGGGTATGTGCGCTACTCCTATAACATCCCCGACAATTTGGTCAAGAATCAGGACCTGCTCCGCGTGGACTACGCGATCAACAACAAGATGAATAGTTTCTTCCGTTGGGTGAACGATTACCAGAAGGAAACCATCGCGAACGGTATCTGGGGCAGCGAGCCTTTCCCGATTCAGGCGCAATATCGGCCCAAGCCAGGCAGTTCATGGTCTTGGAACTTGGTGACTACCTTCACGCCCACGCTGGCATCTGAAACGATTCTTACTTATAACCACCAGTCACAGTCGCTCTCGGTCGTCGGCAACAACCCCATCGCTCGCGACGCACTCGGCGCCACCTGGACGCAACTCTTCCCGTCCACCAACATTACCAACTCGGTCCCCGATGTGACTACAGGCAATGGAGTGAGCTGGAGCCTAGGCGACCCGGGCTGGCACAACTGGGGCAAGGACTACGGCGCTACCGAAAACGTCTCCTGGATCAAGGGGCAGCACACCTTTAAGTTCGGCGTGTTTTACAATCGGGACGACAAGGCGCAGACCGGCACGTGGGGCATGGAAGGCAGCATCAATTACTCTTCTTCCTCCACCATGCCCTTGGATACGGGTAACGGGTTGGCCAATCTCATGCTGGGCAACTTCAATACCTACACGCAAGCGAACGTAGCCGTTTTTCCGTGGTTCCGATTCTGGGAAACCGATGCCTACGCCCAGGATAGCTGGAAGGCTACCAAACGCTTGACCGTGGAACTCGGCGTTCGCCTTTCCTATATGATGCCAACTTACACCGTAGTACGCTCTGGCACTCCGGGCGGCGAAGGCACCTTTACGCTCTACAGCGTCGATCTGAGTAAGTACAACAACGCCGATAGGCCGACCTTTAACTTAGCCAATGGTTCGAGCTATGGCTATCTCGTGGGAGCTCCAATGACTGTGCTCTCCCCGCTTGGGCTGAATTGCGATCCCTGCGCCGGAACGGACCCCGGATTCTCACCGGCCAAGCTGTTCCCGCAGCCTCGAGTCGGCCTGGCCTACGATCTGTTCGGCGACGGTACGACCGCCGTTCGCGGCGGCTTCGGCATGTTCAACGAACGTCTCCGCCAGAATAACTTCAACTTCGGCGCGGGCTCGAACTGGCCCAACGTCCTCCCCGCGACCAGTGTGTACAACGGCAATGTCGCTGCCGTTGCACCTGGCGCCGGAAGCGCGTCGGCGCCCATCCAGCCGCCGAATATGAGCATCTGGCCGACGAATAACACCATGCCGAGTATTTACGGATGGTATGTGGGCATTCAGCGCCAGTTGCCCGCCAAGTTCGCCCTGGACATTTCCTATTCCGGAAACCACGCCGTCCACCTTATGGACCAGCGGCAGGTGAATGCCTTGCCCGCGGGCACGTTTGCCGTTAACCCGACCCTTTCGCAATCCGTCAATTATGTCAACAACGCCCTCCTGCCATATCCCGGCTGGGGCCAGTTGAACGCAGTCGAGACGGACGCTTACTCGCGCTACAACGCGTTGATGTTCCGGCTCAGCCGGCGCTTCGCCAACAGTTTCTCGGTTAATTTCAACTACACCCATTCCAAGGCCATGGATGTTGCCGACAACGACTCCGACCAAATCGACAACCCATTCTGTATTAAATGCAGCTATGGACCGGCCGGTTACAACCAGCCGAACGTGGAAAGCGTCGACTTCGTCTACATGCTTCCGACGGTCAAGGGCGCTGTGAATCCTTTCGTGAAGTATGCCATCAACGGATGGGAACTCAGCGGCATGATCCGGGAACAATCGGGAGAGCCGATCACAGTCACCTCCAACGGAAACCTGATGGGAGTGAATTTGGGCAACCAGTATGGGAGCGGTACCGGTCAGTATCCCATTCTGGTCGGCAATCCCTATGCCAACACGAACGGCGGCCAGATATTCAATCCGGCGGCTTTCCAGCGCCCGCAAGATGGCCAGTGGGGCAGTCTCGGTCGTGACGCGCTCCATCTGCCCAGTATCTTCAACGCCGACGTCAGTATTATGAAGAACTTCAACTTTACGGAAGCCGTAAAGGCCACCTTCCGTTGCGAAGTTTACAACCTGTTCAACCATCCAGAGCTCTGGGCCGTCAATAGCGGATTCAGCGGCGACAATCCGGGCAGCGGGCTCTCCGCCAGCGACTTGTCTTTCGGACAACCCGCCAGCAATGGCTACCGCGACGCCCGAACCATACAACTGGCTCTGCGGTTCGCGTTCTGACCAACGTGTGTAGAGTAAATCGGAGGGGCCCCGCTGCCACAAGGCAGCGGGGCTTTTTTATGTGTGCCGAGCACGTTTGACATCTGCCACTCAGTACACCATTCCGTAAGTTCAGCAACGTATGCGGCCACCGCTCCCTAACGGTCGCGGCTCGGTTACGGGCATGGCTACCAGGGTGTTAGTATCGGGGTAGTCGGCGCGTGGGTTTGCCTAAGAACGAACAGTAACCATGAGAAAAATACTATTGGCCGCCGTCCTGCTGGCTGCCATGTGGGTCGCCGCTTTCAGCCAGAACGCCGGCGCCCCCATCCATTTCACTTACCGGCTGATCGATTTTCGGCTGGATAGCTGCGAGACCGAGCGGCGCCATGCCCCCGAGACTATGGCCGGCGGCGTGGCGGTCTTCGATTTCAATAACGACGGCTACCTGGACATCTTTTTCGCCAACGGCGCCGACATCCAGACCCTCAAGAAGACGTCCGCCAAATACTCCAACCGGCTCTTCCAGAACGACGGCAAAGGCAATTTCAAGGATGTTACCGAACGGGCGGGTTTGGCCGGCACGGGCTACGATAATGGCGTCGCCATCGGCGACTACGACAACGACGGGTTCAAGGATATTTTCGTGGGCGGCGTTCACGGCAATCATCTGTACCACAACAATGGAGACGGCACCTTCACCGATGTCACCGAAAAGGCGGGCATCTCGAAGCCGGACCGCCAGTACGGTCCCCTATGGTCGGTCGGCGGCGCGTGGGTGGATGTCAACAACGACGGGCTGCTCGATCTGTTCGTGGTGAACTATCTTGCCTGGGACATTCAGACCGAGCCGGCTTGCGAGGCTGCGCCCGGCCGCCTGGACTACTGTCATCCCAAAATGTACAAGGCCACTCCCAACCAGTTGTTCCTGAATAATGGCGATGGGACGTTTCGCGATGTTTCGGCCGAATCCGGAATCCGCGCCTATCCCGGAAAAGGGATGGGCGTGGGAATCGCCGACTTCGACCTGGACGGCTGGATGGATATTTTTGTCGCCAACGACAAGGTCTACAATTCTCTGTTTCATAACAGAGGCGGCGGCAAGTTTGAAGAGACTTCTTTCGATGCCGGTGTGGCGCTCACCGAAGACGGGCATTTCATTTCCGGCATGGGCGTGGATGCCCGCGACATCGACAACGACGGCTATCCGGACATCGTTTTTGCGGCGCTCGATTACGAAACCTTCCCCGTATTCCGCAATCTGGGAAAGGGCGCGTTTGCCGACATCACCGCCGCCAGCGGCATGGCCCGGCTGAGCGCGCCCATGGCGGGATATTCGCCCACCATAGCCGATTTCGATAACGATGGCTGGAAGGATTTGTTTGTCTCGCGCGGCCACGTGCAATCGCTGGGCTATTCGACCCAGGTACAGATCGCGCAACCGAATACCGTATTCCGCAACCTGGGCCGCGCCAAGTTCGAGGCGCTCACCTCCGAAGCGGGATTGACGGCGCAGCCGCCCGCGCGCCACCGCGGCTCGGCGACCGGAGACCTGAACGGCGATGGCCGGCTGGATGTGGTAGTCAGCGCCCTCAGCGCTCCCGCCGAAATCTGGATGAACGACAGCCCCGGCGCTAATCACTGGCTCGAGCTCCAACTGGAGGGCACCAAGAGCAATCGCGACGCGATCGGCGCGCGGATCAAGCTGGTGGCGGGCGGCAACGCGCAGTACAACCATGTGGTTTTCGCCGCCGGCTACGCTTCCTCCAGCGCCGGCCCGGTCCACTTCGGCCTGGGCGCCGCCAAGTCCGCCGACCTGGTCGAAATCCGCTGGCCTTCCGGCATAACTCAGCAACTGAAGAACATACCGGCCGACCAGTTAGTCAAAGTCAAAGAGCCCAGTAAGTGAGGTCCCGGAACAAAAGAGAGTAATCGACCGACGCCGGCAACCGCTCCCTAACGGTCGCGGCTCGGTAACTGACCACAGGCGCCGCGACCGTCAGGGAGCGGCTGCCGTGCCTAAATTGGGAAATCCCCAGATGGGTTAAGCTCCACCTCCCTAGCCCTGGCGGCGCCGCTCTCCGCTGGGCGATAATATAGGTCCACCTGCTACCTTGGAATCGAAACGATCGCTCAGCATCCGGCTCGTCGCAGGGCTGTTATTCAGCCTGATGGCGCTCGCTCTATACGCGGGCTACACCGTGATCGAGCTCCGCATTCTGCGCCGCCTGCAAACCGACATCGTCGACCGCAACCGCCGCGACTCCCTTCTGCTCTTGAGGGTGCAGAACGATCTCAACCTTCTCGGTCTCGGCATGCGCGATATGCTGGACGTCCAGGGCCCCTATCCGCTGACTGCTTGGAGAAGCCAGTTTCAGCGCATTCGTGCCGACCTGGAAGACGCCTTCGCCCGCGAATCCACCGTCGCTCCCGTGGCCCGCACACCCGACCAGGCCCGTTTTGTGACGTCCTCCATGGCGCAGTTCTGGGACGCGCTCGACCGCGTTTTCGCCCTCGCTGCTCATGACGAGGCCGAAGCCCGCCTGCAGGTGCGGCTTTCGCTGCAAGCGCGGCAAGCCGCCATGAGCACCGCCATTTCGCGTCTGCTGGTGCAGAACAACGAGAGCGAGGAACAGGCCGTCGTGCGGATCCAGCAGATTCATGGCCAGGTAGAACGGAACCTTTACATTTTTCTGGGAGCGATGCTGCTCCTGCTGGCCGCCGTCAGTGCTTACCTGATCGGCTACAATCGCCGTATTTTCGACCGCGTCACCAACCTCTCGAACCGCCGCAGCGAGCTGGCCCAGCAGTTGATCTCCATGCAAGAGAACACCTTCCGTTCCATCTCCCGCGAACTGCACGACGATTTCGGCCAGATCCTTACCGCCGTGGGAACCATGCTGCAGCGGGCCAATAAGCTGGCCGGGCCGCACCAGGAAGCGCTGCGGGAAGAACTGCGAGAGATTCACGAAATAGTGCAGTCCACCCTCGAGAAGGTACGGGCGCTTTCGCAAGCCCTTCATCCGGTGATGTTGGAGGAGGTCGGATTCGAAAGCGCGCTGGATACGTATATCCCGGTGTTCGAACGCCGCACCGGAATCGCCGTGCGGTACACCAAGAGCGGCGATTCCCGCGAGATCTCGCGGGCGACGTCCATTCATCTCTACCGCGTGCTTCAGGAGGCGCTCAATAACGTCGCCCGCCATTCCGGGTCGAAGCAGGCCGAGGTTCGCCTGATTCGCACTCCCACGCTGGTAACCTTGGAGGTCGAAGACCATGGCGCCGGATTCGGGGATTCCGGCCGCGCTGGCCTCGGCCTGATTTCCATGCGCGAGCGCGCGGAGCTGGCCGGCGGCGCCATCGAATTTATGGAAGGCGCCGGCGGCGGCGCGCTGGTTCGTATTTCGGTCCCTGTCTCCACGGAGGAGGTCCATGCCACGGCCGGACTCTGAAAAGCCGATCTCGGTGGTGCTGGTGGACGATCATCTGCTGGTGCGCCGCGGTTTTCGCCGCATGCTGGAAGACGATCCGGACATTCGCGTGATTGGCGAAGCTGGCGACGGTCAGGAGGCCATCGATATTGCCCTTCGCGAGCGGCCCGACGTGATCGTAATGGATTTCGCGCTGCCCAGCATGAACGGAGCGGTGGCGACCCGGCGCATTCTAGCGAGCGCGCCCGCAACGGCAATTCTGATTCTGAGTATGCACTCCGAGCCGGCGTATGTTCGCAACTGCCTGGAAGCCGGCGCGCGCGGCTATCTGCTCAAGAATGCGATGGACCTGGAATTAGTCGAAGCCGTAAAGAACGTGGCGGCGGGCCGCCGGGTTCTCGATCCGCGGGTCGCGCTTCCACCCCTGTCCGACGCTGAGCCCGCACCGGTGCTTTCGGCGCGGGAACTGGAGGTTCTACAGCTCATTGTGAACGGCAAGTCGAACAAGGACATCGCCGCCATGCTGAATCTGAGCGCGAATACGATTGCCGTCCACCGCGCGAACATTATGCAAGCGCTGGATATCCATAACACGGCGGAGTTGGTGGTGTACGCCATCCGCAATGGCCTGGTGAGCATCGCTTGACCCGGCGCACTCTCGTTTTCGGCTCCCTGCCCCCGCTCGGCACTCTGTTCGGCCCTCTGTTTGGCAAGGTCGAGTACCCTGGGTTTCGGCTCGTCGACGTCACCCGATCCGCGGGAATCGACTTCCGGCACAACAGCGGCGCCTTTGGCGCCAAGTATCTCCCGGAAACCATGGGACCCGGCTGCGCCTTCCTCGATTACGATGGCGACGGCTGGCTCGACATCCTCCTGGCCAACGGCTGCGATTGGCCCGGACACAAGCGCCAGCGAACTACGCTTGGGCTCTACCGCAACAATCGCAACGGCACGTTCACCGACGTGACGGCGGCCGCCGGACTGGCGGTGGAAATGTATGCCATGGGGGTGGCCGTTGCCGATTACGACAATGACGGCTTGCCCGATATCTTGGTCACTGCCGTGGGACAGAACCGGCTCTTCCGTAACACCGGCAAGGGCCGCTTCATCGACGTAACCGCCAAGGCCGGGCTGGCGGGACGCTCGTCCTTCAGTACTTCAGCCATGTGGTTCGACTACAACCGCGATGGGCTGCTCGACCTGTTCGTCTGCAACTACGTTCAGTGGTCCGCGCAGCACGACGTATTCTGCAGCGTGGATGGCAAGAGCAAATCCTATTGCACCCCGGAGGCCTACCGCGGCTCGACCTGCTGGCTGTTCCGCAACCGCGGCGACGGCACGTTCGAAGACGTTACCGCCGCGAGCGGCGTCTTCGATACCAGCTCCAAGTCGTTGGGCGTTGCCCTGATCGACTACGATCGCGACGGCTGGCCGGACCTCGCCGTTGCCAACGACACCCAGCCCAACAAGCTATACCGCAATCTGCGCAACGGAACTTTCGAGGAGATCGGGTTGCGCGCCGGAATCGCATTCAGCGACGACGGCCGCGCGCGCGCCGGCATGGGCATCGACGTGGCCGATTTCGACAATTCCGGCCTCAACGGAATGGCCATTACGAACTTCGATAACGAGATGGTGGCGCTGTACCGCGCCGCGCCATCCGGATCGTTTGCCGATATCGCCATGCAGTCCGGAATCGGCGCGGCCTCGCGCAACACGCTCGGCTTCGGTTGCGTCTTCTTTGACGCCGATCTGGATGGCAGGCTCGATTTGGCGGCCGCCAACGGCCACATCGATGCCACCGCCCGGAACATGCGCTCCGGCTACGCCCAATCGCCGCACCTGTTCCTGAATCAGGGCGGCGGGCAGTTCCGCAACGTGGCGCGCGAAGCGGGCACGGAATTCGCCGAACCCAAAGTCGCCCGCGGTCTTGCCTGCGGCGATTTCGATAACGATGGCGACCTGGACCTGCTGATGACCACCAATCAAGGTCCCGCCCTGCTGTATCGCAACGACGTACTGAACGGCAACCGCGCCTTTCGCCTGCGCGTTATCGGAACCAGGTCGAATCGCGACGGCATCGGAACCGTAGTCCGCCTCTATACTCCGGAAGGCGCCCAAATGCGCACCGTGAAAAGCGGCTCCAGCTATCTATCGCAATCCGAGCTGCCCGTAACCTTCGGGCTCGGCCCCCGCGATTCCGCCCAGCGAGTCACTGTGGAATGGCCCAGCGGTCTCACTCAGGAATTTCAAAATATCCGCTACGGCCGATATTGGCTGAAAGAAGGTTCTACCTTGAAACCAGAAGCGTGACTCGTGGCGCGGCCTGTCAAGGCTGCTGAGCCGAGATTCTTCCCGGCTTTTCCAGGCATTGAGGAACATGAGCTGACCCAGGTGGGACAGACGATCGTTTTTTGTCGTCTGTCGAGCGCTGCGGCCCGGCGAGAGACTGACAGACCACTAAAAACGATGGTCTGTCCCACCTCTAGGTACCCAAACCTGACTCAACCTAAATCCCACGACATCGGGAGTTCGGAGTCTCTACTCGACGCTTTTTCGCCCCGTGGCAAGCGGGCGTCGGCATGAGTGCCGACGCGGCACCGAAGAGTGCGTGCGCCACGTTTGTCCGTCCTACCGCATCTCCCCATTCGCCGCGAACGCATATTTCCCGCCCACTGCTTCTCCCGACGCAAGAAAATCCCGAATGCGGCCGCGGTTCGCTCCGGCGTGCTTCGCCGCGGCCGCCAGGCAACTGACCGCCTCCGCCACCGGCACGTCCGGCCCGACGCGGAAAATCCACGGGACATTGGTTGAAGTCAGTGCCCGGTCGGAAGAAATGGCGAGCACCGGCAGGAAGGTCTTCACCGCGATCTGTTCCGCAAGGTGGGCCGGCTCGCGCCCGATCGCCACCAGCCCGATCACCCCGGGATCGTAAACCAGCTTGACCAGTTCCGTCGAGGCTTTGCCCCAGGGAACGTCCGAAGAAACCCCGACAGCCTTGTAACCGGCGATCTGAATCGTCGCGGCCAGCTTGTCCGCTCCAGGACCGAAGACTCCGATCTTCAGCTCAGGCCCGTCCGCGTCCGAGATCTCGGGCCCGGCATAACCCACGCCGTTTTCGCCCACCGTGGCGTACGGCTTGTCCATGGTGTAGCGGCGATAGGTGAGCTTCCCGTTCTTCACCGTCCCCAGATACATGGGGGCAATGTTCTTGGCATTGGGATCGAACGTCATCTCGCCGGTGACGCCGCGAAAGCGCTCGAGCGAGTACAGCGCGTCGCGGATGCGCCCGCGGTTTAAGCCACCGCGGCAGATGGCGCCCAGCAGGATATTCATGGTGTCGAAGCCGAGGGCCGAAAACGCATCGGTCTTCGCCTCGTAAGCGGCGGCGAAGCGTTTCTGAAAATCGGTCCAGGCGGGATCGTCGCGGCTGGGATCGAACGGGTAGACGATCTCCAGACCTTCGGCGCTCTCGCCGGCGATACGCAGCAGATCGTCGCCCAAAACACGAAAACTGCCGAAAACCGGCTGCTTCATCCCCATTTGCCGCATCTCTTTGAGAATCGTTCCGGCCGCGGCGGCATCGGCCCACAGCACGACGCCATCCACCCGCGAATCGTTGATCACGCGCAGTTGCCGGGTGAAGCCGCGGTCCAGCGGATCGAACTTCTGCTCGATCACCACCGGGTGCCCCAGGCGGCGCGACGCATCGCGAAACTTCAAGACTCCGAAGCGGCCATACCGCTCGTTGACGCGGAGCAAGCCGATGCGCTTCAGTCCAAGATCGCTGTAAATGCGCCGCGCCAGCGTGTAGCATTGCACGCGATCGTCCTGAATCGATGTGAGAATCCAGGGAATGACGGTTTCGGGAATGGTGGGATCGGTGGAGGCGCTATTGACGATGGGCAGCTCCGCGCGCAGAGAAACCCGCAGCGCGATGTGGGTGGAATCGCCGCTGATGGAGCCGAGCATAGCCCAGACTTTTTCGTCGTAGACCATCTTCACAATCTCGTTGCTCGAAGCTCCCCACGTGGCGGCGTCGTTGTGGACCATGAGACGGAAGGGCTTGCCGCAATATCCGCCGCGCGCGTTGGCCTCCGCGATGGCTAATTCCGCGCCGCGGCGCATGGCCACGCCCAGTGCCAGGTCCTTATGGTTCTCAATCGGCCCCAGAAAGCCGATCGCCACCTCGCCTACCTGCGCCGCGGGCGTTGTGGGAACGTCGGATGCCGGGCCATTATACTCCGGGGTCTTGGTGTAGTGCTCGTAGTAGGGCTTGGTGAAGCGCGAAAACGGCTGCAGGTCCTCGGGCGTGTTGGCATAAGGCTCGAGCGTGCGGACCGGCGGCGGCGAGGGCGGGTTCGTCCCGCACGAACAGGTCTGAGCGAATAAGGCGGCGGCGCTCACCGCCAGAGCCGCCAGCCATCTCGAGCAGGCGCGCATCACTCCTCCGGCGCGGGAACGAACATGGCAATCGCTTCGATTTCCACCAGCAAATCGGGCCGGCACAGAATCGCCTGAATGCCCGTCGATGCCGGCAGCGGATCGAGCCCCTGCTGCCGGAAGAATGCCGTCCGTTCTTCATTGAACGCGGCATAGTCGCGCTCGATATCGCGCAGGTAGCAAGTGGTCCGCACGATGTCCTTCCAGGTGGCGCCCTCGGCGGCCAGCAGCGCCGAAATGTTCCGGTAGGTGCGCCGGCACTGCGCCCGAAAGTCGCCCGCATGAACGGTGTTGCCATCCTCATCCACGCTGGCGGTGCCGGAAATCAACAGAATGACAAGGCCGTTCAGGTCGATGCGCAATCCGCGCGAAAAGGCGCTGCCGTATTCCGAAGCTTCGTTGAGCGCCGCCGGCGCGGAGATGGCCCGTTTCGCCACGCGCTCGGCGCCGGCTATCCGTTCCAGTGCGTCCGTAATGGTCATTTGGTTTGTCCTTTCGTCTTGACGAGAATCCCGTGGCTCGCGCCCTTGGCGGTGGCGACCCATATGTCGTCTCCCTGAAAATCGATCCCGAAGGTGTAATGGTGAGCCGGCGCCGTATCCACCGGCACGCGCGTAACCGCGCCCTGCGCGTCGCGCACCAGCATCTCGGGCGCATGCGTATCCAGGGCCGGCCGATACGTGGCCCAGCGTTCGCCATCGAAATATGCCAGGCCCTTGTCGGTGGAAAACCAGGTGCGCGTGCCATCGATGGTCTTCACCTGGTTCAGAAAGTTGCTGGGCAGACCGCTATCCTTGTCGAGAAAATTGCGCCAATTGCGCCCGTCGTAGCGGCTCGCGCCGAAATAGGTAGCCGCCCATAGGATTCCGTTGGTATAGCTGACGCTGGTGGTGATCTCGTGGATCAGCCCCTGGTCCTTATACAGCACGATCTGGTTTTCGCCGTCGGGATCGTTGTAGTCCTTCCATCGCTCGGTCTTGACGTCGTATTCCAGAACGCCGCCCCCCCATACTGCGTAATATACCTTGTCCGGCGCCGCGGAGACGCCATACGTCCAGATCTCGTACATCGGCGTATTGCGCTCGTTAAAAATGCTCCACTCGCCGGTGCGCGTGTTCAGGCGGCTCGCTCCCGCCGCGGTTGCGACCCAGAGAAAATCGCCCTGCACGGCGACGCCGTAAACCACGTCGTTGGCGAGCCCGCTATTGAGCTGCGTGAAGGTGTCGAACCGGCCGGCCGAATAGCGGCTCAGCCCGCCCATGGTGGCGATCCAGAGATCGTGAGTCTGCTTGTCCAGCGCCAGGGAGAGCACGGCACGGTGCGCCAATCCATCCGCCGGCGTGAAGACCTTCCACTTGCCGTGCTCATAGAGCGCGAGGCCGTTGTCGGTTCCGGCCCACACCCGGTCTCCATCCACACACACGCTGTACACGCGGTTGTCCGGCAGGCCGTTCGCGGTGGTGAAGTTCTCCCAACGGTATCGCGGCAGGTCTTGGGCGAACAGCCCGCAAGCCGTGAGGAGGAGGACGAAAACGGAAGGCGTCTTCATAGCGTTTTCAGATATTCGATGAGATCGTTCAGCTCATCTTTATTGAGGTCGTTGGTCACACCGTGTTTATCGTTGGGATTGAACACGGTCCAGATTTCCTCCAGCGTGCGCGCGGAGCCGTCGTGCAGATACGGGGCGCTATAAGCCACGTTGGTGAGCTGCGGGATATCGATCTTGGGCGACCGGTCGGTCGCCTTGCCTGTGCCCACGTCCGCCAGCGACTGGGCTGTGTAGTAAGGACCCGAATGGCAGACGAAGCACTGCAACTCGTCGGGAATCGGCGTGCCGTTTTTCCGCGCGGTCCGTTCGAAAACGGCTTTGCCGCGCTCTTGCGCCGGCGTCAGTTGGCCATCGGGAAGGCGGTAGCGGTTGGGCCGGAGCGGGATCGACTTGATGAAGCTTACCAGGTCTTCCAGATCGTCTCCGCGGAAACCTTGCGACCGAAAGAAGAAACGCTCGGTGCGGGGGCCGCATTCGGTTTGGAGGTCGGGATTGCTGCCGTTCCACTTGTACGGCGCGGTATCGCCGATCTCCTCGAGCGAACGGTTGTCCACGATATCCACGCCGAAGCCGTCCGGCTCCAGGTCCCAGGCCAGGCCGTCGATGGTCGCATCCAGGTGGCAGTTGGCGCAGCCGAATTGGTTGCCGAAGGCATACCGGGAAGAGTAGAACAGCCGCTCGCCGCGGCGCTCTTTGGTGAGTTCCTCCGGGCCGCCGAGCGGAATGGTCGCCGTGACTTCGCCCCGCGCCGTGTCGAGCACCGAAATCGAGTCGTCCAGCCGATTCGCCACGTAAAGCGTGCCGCCATCGGGCGAGACCACAACGCTCCGCGGGTTGCGGCCCACCGCGACGCGCGCGATGACATAGCGTGCCGCGGCCGATAAGTCGTTGGCCAGTGAGGCGGCGTCGCTCGCTGTGGCCGCCGCCACCAGCCGCCGCAGATCCACAATCGCAACTTCATCCGATCCGGCGGCCGAAATGTAGGCTCGCGATTTGTCCGGCGCGATGGCCACCCCGAACGGCAGAGAGAAGTAATCCTCGATCGCATCCAGCGGAAGCTGCACCACCCCGCCGATGTCGTCGCCAAACACCGCCAGCGAGTTTCCGAACGCCCAGCCGTGCTCCACATGCGCCAACGGGATCAGGTTCTTGGGCCGCATCTGGGCCGCGATTCCCAACCGCCCGTCTTTGGAGATCGCGATATGGAAGACGCCGGCCACGTTGGGCAGCGGCAGCCGCGAAACGATGGTGCGGGCCGCCGTATCGATTGCAGTGATCTCCGATTCGGGCCGGGCGCGGAATTTACCCGGGTTGGGATAGATGTGGGTCGCGTAAACCAGAGAGCCATCC
>JBEKYD010000047.1:0-32348 GCA_049511335.1 Bryobacteraceae bacterium
TTTCGGGATTACCTCACCAAAAGTTAGGTTATCCCGAAACGTCAGGAAGCTGCCGAACGCCCTGTCAACCCAGCACTGCGACCAAAACCCCCGCCCGGAATGCGCCGGATCCAGGTAGTAGGATTCCCCCACCATTTGCGTCCACGGCCGATCGGAGTACACCACCGGCATCGCAAACAGTCCCATCGTCAGCGCCCAGGAAAGCGCGGTCGATTTGTTGAAGTGTTCGAGCTGCAGCAGCGCGGCCTTGTTCATCAACCAAAGCCCCTCGCTTACCCTCATCTCGAAAACCGGCACCTTATGCAGCGTCGCAAGGCCGTGTAACCCTTCGTCAACTATCTCGATTGGCTTCGATTCACTCGGCCGGCTGAACACTGCGTACCGCTCGCGATCGTACCGGATCCACCGAGTTTCTTCCACCCAATTCGCCGCTGATCCAGGCACCTGTCGCAAGCAACTCGTTCGTATCGTCGCCCATTCCAGAGTTCCGTCGTTGTCATAGCACCAGTTGATGAGTTCCTCGGCGCTGTAGTCCGTTAGGTACGCCCGCGACTGCCCACGCGCGTCCTCCTCCGCCCGCGTCAACGCCCGCCCCGTCAGGCGTGGGAAATCCACCACCATGTAGCTCTTCCCGCAAACCAGTGCCTCCACAAATCGCTTTCTGAGAAACTCTGTTAGGCAGGTCCCCTTCAGGTCGCAATCGTTGCTCAGGAGGCTGTAGTAGCCTTGCGCCCCTGCGTCTCCGCCGTCCAGCAAAATCGTCGGCGCCGAGTGCATCAGCGTTGCGGCATACCAGTCGATAATCGACCCGATATAGTTCTGGTAAAACACCCGTGTCAGGCGTTCCAGGTAGATGTCGCCTGGCTCTTTGTGACGTCGAACCAGGTAGTCTGCTGCGTGCCGGCGCAATTCCTCGCCGCCGGCGTACAGATCCCGGTACCGCCGCCACATGCTCCTGTTGGCCGTGTATTCAGGGTGTTCTCGGTTAATCGTATCCGTCATGCCATCCTCCGGCCCTGTTCCCCAATCGATGCCAGCGTGTTTAGCTCTTGCCACACCAGATAGCCGAGCGCGTCAGACAGATGCGTGCGCATTCGATCCCGCTCCTTATCGATTTGATAACTGTCCGCTTTGTAAGTCACTTCTTCCAAATCCTGTATGAGTTCCTTGCACTTTCGATCGATGAACAGTCCAACCACTCCCGAGGCCGATCGCAATGTCGCGTTTACCAGATTCACTCTCTGTCGGACCGGCGGATTGCACTTCGGCACCCGAAAGTCCACCGTCATGTTGGAATGCGCTTCAAAATGCTTCTTAACGACCTCATAATCTGCTGCGCCCGTCGTCTGTTGATGGTTTCCCGATGCGTCGCCGCACACCACGATCCCCGCATCGTGCCTTGGGTATCGTTCCAGAAACTTCTCGCATGCCCCCTGCGTCGTTGCTCTCCGTAAGACAATCTCATCTAGCACTCGAATTTCTCTGGCTACGATTTGCGCCACCACCGAACTCATCGGATCCACGTTGAAATCCAGGGCCCAAAATAATTGCGCCCATGGAGTCAGGCTCAAGTCGGTCACATGACGTTCTCGCGAAAAGGACGAATAAACTTTGCGGCCCGCCCTGTTCACGTACTCCCCCAGTATTTCCTGCCGGAAGAACTGGTCGTCGTAGCTACCGTTCCAACCGCGTATAGAAGTCTGGCACAGCACCCAATAAGTGCCGGTTCTCTCCCGGTTTCGCTTGGACACACTCGTAACCCTCGGCTGGGTTGTGGACAAACTTTTTGTAGACCCAGTCATATCCCTTCGGTGTCCAAACCCCAAATCCGCAAAGCTGCTTTGCTTTCGGGTCTCGTAAACGCCCCTCCAGCCGCAGCCATGCTTCCTCCTTGGTGTAAGTCATCTCGTCGACTCCGAACCAGGCCAGGTTGGGCCCGCGGAGCCGTTCAAAATCCTCCAGGGCTCGAAATATGATGCGAGAGGGCGTGTCGCCCATGAGAATCGTATTCTGGGCTTTGTTCATCTCGTATGGCAGCCCGCTTGCCTCCAGAATCTCCAACATCGCTGCTTGCGTCGAGTCTCGTAACATCGGATAAGTTGGCGATCCAATCAAGCCCATCCTCCCTTGATTCACGTAGCTAAGCCGGATCGCCTCTTGGCACAATGCTTGGCTCTTACCGCTTCCGATGGGCCCCGAGAATCCTTTGAACCTCGCCGTGGAGCGGTGGAACGCCTTTTGCGCGGGTAGCGGGTTGTAGCCTATTTCTCTTTGGCAAATTCTGGTGGATCTACCCACGTGATCTTGATTTCCTCCGGCTGAGCCTCCATCTCTTTTTCAAGCTGTACTAGCTTCAGATACTCCGTGATCAAGCGCCTTGGTTTTCCTAAGGGAAGCTCGATCCCGTATAGCTTGCGACATTCTGTGACGACCTCCGACATCGTCTGACCCTTCACTGCTTCTTCTGCTAACGCGGCCGCTTTATACTCGAGATCAGTCGCTTTTGCGGTTTTCTGCTTCCCTTTAGCGTTCATCCTGGTCACCAATAAAAAAGGCCTCGCCATTTCGGCGGGGCCCGCAGCCTTCTTCCTGATGTGAGACTAGCATCGGCTCAATCGGCATTTCCGCCGGCTTAGCCATAAGCCGTTGAAAATAAGGCTTAGAAAATTTTCGAAAATCTGTGACCGTTAAGCAGCCAATCGGGAAAAGGGCAGGCTGGGATTCTTTTTCAGCGTGGATTCTGATACTTAGGAGCGAAGGCGGGGCCGCAGAGTCAATGGCCTTGGCGGCGTGGCGATTCCGCGGCGAGCCTTCGCACCCGTGAGCGTCTTTATCCCAGGTTGCGGCTCAGAGTGCAAGCCCCCGCGGACCGACAGGGAGTGGCTGCCGCAGCGGTGTCCCGCTTGCGGTCAGATGGCGATCGTCGGCCATGGGCGGCGGCGCCCGCAGGCCCATGACGGCAGGCAGGCTTGGATTTTGGTGCGGTTCAGAAGCCTCTCCAACTTCTGCTCCGGCGATTGGTCCGCGTCCGTTCCCGATTCCAAAAACCAGCGCCCCGTCCGAAAAATAGTTCAGATTGGCCGGTTATGCCGAGCTCGGCATAATGCATAAGTGACTGAAAATCGGCAGAGGGGGTGCGGGCCGGAGGCGATTGCTCTGAAAGGATCGGCGCAGTGGCAACATTATAGAGTGTGAGGTTCCCATGAAACGCTTCGTTCCGCCGATTCTGCTCGCCACCGCGCTGGCTGCCGCCGACTCTGCTATCGTGCCGGGTATGAACGCCTTCACCACCGCCGCGTATAGGCAACTTGCCGGAGGCGACGGAAACCTGATCCTCTCCCCCTTCAACATCGGGACGGCGCTTTCCATGGTGCTTGCCGGCGCGCACGGCCGGACCGCCGCGGAAATCCAATCCGTCCTGCACGTCCATTACGATTCCAACTACGATGCCGGCCTGGGAGCTCTGCTTGCGGATCTGACCAAGGCTGGCAACAGCGGAGACAACCAGCTACACACCGCAAATGGACTCTGGGTGCAAAAAGGACTCGCCATCCAGCCGGCCTTTGAAAACATCCTCGCCAACGATTACCACGCCCCCCTCACGCCGCTCGATTTCATCGCGAATCCCGAGGCGGCGCGATCCCAGATCAACGGCTGGACCGAAGAGCAGACTAAAGATAGGATCAAGGATTTGGTCCCGGCTGGCTCAATCGATACCGAGACGCGACTGGTCCTAACCAGCGCCATTTACTTCTACGGCAAATGGCAATCCCCATTCCTCCCGGGCCGAACCCAGCCTGCGCCTTTCACGCTCCCGACCGGCGCCAAAACCCAGGCCAGCTTCATGAATCAGACCGCGCACTTCGGCTACAACGAAACGCCGTCCTCCCAGATACTCGAAATGCGCTACGCGGGCACCGGCATTGCTTTCGACGTGCTGCTGCCAAAGACCCTGGCTGGCCTTCACGATGTGGAGCAAGCACTGACACCGGAAATCCTGACCGGCTGGCTCGGCAATCTGGCCACGCGGAACGTGCAGGTGAGTTTGCCGAAGTTTCGCGCCGAATCGGAGTTCTCGCTTCGACAGGGGCTTTCGGCGATGGGCATGCCGACAAGCTTCACCAATCGGGCCGATTTTTCCGGCATCGCCGCGAAAGGCGGTCTTGCGATCTCCGAGGTGGTCCACAAGGCGTTCGTGGATGTTTCCGAACAGGGAACCGAAGCTGCCGCCGCTACTGGCGCCGCCGTGCACGCCACCGCCATGCGCATGCCCGAGCCGGTGATTGTGTTCCGCGCCGATCGCCCGTTCCTGTTCCTGATCCGCGACACGAAATCCGGGGTTGTTCTATTCATTGGCCGGCTGATGGAGCCGCGGTAGACAAGGACAGGCCGATGGCCTATTCCACAATGCCGAGAGACGACAGACCACGGAAAACGACGGTCTGTCCCACCAGAGCAGGCTATTCGTAGCGCAATGCTACCAGCGGGTCGACCCGCGAAGCGCGGCGAGCGGGGATGTAGCCTGCGACGGCGGCCACTAACAGCATCACGCCCAGCGCACCGGCCAGGGTTAGCGGATCGGCGGGTTTGAGTCCGAAGAGCTTACTCTGGACCACGCGCGCCGAGACCAGGCTAACGGGCACGCCGATGGCCATGCCAATCCCAATGAGCACGCCGGTCTCGGCGAGGATCATGCGGACGACCGCGCCGCGCTGCGCCCCGAGCGCCATGCGAATACCGATTTCGCCGGTCCGCTGCGCCACCGCGTAGGAAAGCACGCCGTAGAGGCCAATCGCGGCCAGCAGCAGAGCCAGGCCGCCAAAGACGGTGGAGAGCCGCGCGATCAGGCGTTCCTGACGCAAATTGTCGTCGATCAGGGTATCCATGGTCTTGACGCTGTCGATGGGGATGGCCGGATCGAAGGCCAGGATTTCGCGGCGGGCCGCCTCGATGGCGCGCGCCGGATCGCCGGAAGTCCGGACCTCGTAAGACTGAAACGGCGAAAAGTCGCCCAGCGGTTGCAGTGCCGAGAGATAAAAACGGCGATTGATTTCGTTGCGCAGGCTGTGATCGCGCGCGTCCCGCGCCACGCCCACGATCACAAAGGTCTTGCGCGTGTCTGGAAACTCGTCGGTCACGTGCTTGCCGAGGGGATTGGCGGCGCCGAAGTAGAATTTGGCGAAGGACTCATTCACCACGCACACGGATTCGGAAGATTCCACGTCGCGGGGGCCGATATCGCGGCCGAGCAGGATGGGGATGCCCACGATGCGGAAGTAATCCGGGCCGACCTGGTCGAATCGCGCGTGCTGGTCTCCCTGCACCCTGTGCTTATATCCTTCCACCGAGATGACGTCGCCGGATTCGCTGCCGCTGAAGAGTCCGTTTTGGGAATAGGTGACCGCGCGAACGCCGGGAATGCGCGCCAACCGGTCGCGCAAATCGTTGTAGACCACGGGCAGCCGCTGGCCGGAATAGCCGGCGGACAGCAGATCGACACCCACTAACACCAGCCGGTCGCGCGGGTAGCCCAGATTCACACTTTCGAGGTTCGTCAGAGTTCGAATAAACCAGCCGGCGACGATCAGCAGCATTACGGAGAGAGCGATCTGGCCGATGACCAGGAATTTGCCGAGACTCAGCCGGCCGGCGCTGGCGGTAAGTCCGCGTCCAGCCTCTTTCAGGGTTCCGGCGACGTTCACCCCTGCCGACCGCCAGGCGGGTGCGAATCCGAAGAAAATGCCGGTGGCGAGGCACACGCCCACGGTAAATAGCAAGACCCGCAGGTCGGGACGAAGGTCGAGGATCATCGCGCCGCTAGAATCGTTTGCCATGTGAATCAACAGGCGAACTCCGAACACGGCGAGCAGAGTGCCCACCAGGCCGCCGCCGATGGAGAGCATCAGGCTCTCGGTAAGGAATTGGCGGACGATACGGGCGCGGCCGGCGCCCAGGGCGAGACGCACGCCCATTTCCTTCTGGCGCGCGGTGGCGCGGGCCAGCAGCAGATTGGCAACATTGGCGCAGGCGATAACCAGAACCAGCCCGACCACGCCCATCAGGACCCACAAGGGGTCGGCGAAGTCGCCGCGCAGGCTGGAAACGCCGTTGCCTGCGTCGTGCAGTTTCAGGCTTTGCTTGAGGATATACGGGTTGTTCTGGATGATCTTGGAGAATTCCTCGGCCACGATTTGCTTGAAGACTACATCCACATTGGCCTGCGCCTGCCGGCGCGTGACACCCGGCTTGAGGCGGCCGATCACGTGCAGCCACATGACCTTCTCAGCGATATGGGCGGGATCGTCCTGAAGCCACATGCGGCCGGGCATGACCAGAGGCTGCATGTCGAGCGGGATCCAGACGTCGGGCGCCGCGCCGACGGCTTCGCCCAGGAAACGCGGCTGCGCGACGCCGATGATGGTGAGATTGGCCTTGCCGATGCGCATGGTCGAACCGAGCGCGGCGGGCGAGCCATTGAAACGGCGCTGCCAGAATGCGTAGCCGATCACGGCGTAGGGAGCGGAGCCGGCGCCGTGTTCATCGGTGGGAGTGAACATGCGTCCGATCAGCGCGGTGGCGCCGAGCACGGTGAAGTAGCCGCCGCTCACGAGTCTGGTTCTGACTTCTTCCGGCGGTTTGCCCTCGATGCTGGCGTTGTGACGGTCCTGTTCGCTTTGGGCGGCGAACATTTCGGAGAAAACCTCGGTATGGTCGCGCAGCCCTTCAAATTCCCGCGTGGAGAGCGTGCCGCGTTCGCCGGTAGAGGTTCCGATGCTGGTGCCGGATTCGTTGGGGTTCGTCAGCGCGACCAGTTCCCGTGGATTGGGAACCGGCAACTGGCGCAGCAGCAAAGCATCGATGAGACTGAAAATCGCGGTGTTGGCGCCAATCCCCAAGGCCAGCGAGAGAATCGCCACCGCGGTGAAGGCCGGGCTCTTGGCCAGCATGCGGGCGCCGTATACGAGATCCTGGCGGATTTCCTTCATGAGATTCCCCTTTCTGACAGTCTACCGGCTGTGACGCTGCGGGTTGGGAACGGTTAGCGGCAATGGCCCAAGCGATAACGGCGGTGCAATAAGCGCTGCCGCTCGTTTGCCGCGATTTCAGTTATCCTTGATCGAAGGAACAATCGAACCCGGCACACAAGAAGGACAACCCCAAATGGTAGTCCCACCGAACGAGCGATACCCCGGCCTAAAGCCGGTGATGTTCGACTTCGTCGACAAGATCGCGAAGATTCGACAGGACAACCCGAACCTCGCAGAACAGCAACCTCTGTTCTTCACGTTCCTGACCTTTCCGTGGCTAGCTCCTGCGGGCGCGCTGACCGAGGAACAAAGGTTATATCAGGACCGCCGCAAGCTCGAGATAGCGCAACTCGGGTTTGATGGCGAGCGAGCCAAGCAGATCCTGGACGACATTCTGGCTAACGACCGGCATCTTCGCGAATGTTGTCCTGACCCTCTTCAACTCGCTGCTTACTTCGATGGGCACTTCCTGACATCTAGTGCCGATGCGAAACGTCAGGGGGCGGCCCCGGCGCGCTTGGAGTTTGCCTTCGAAGCCTTTGAGGCTCTGACCTACCAACAGCCCTTTAGAAGGATCGCCCTTTCCCACCTTTTTAACTTCGACATGGCAGCCAATCACATCGTAATACAGGGAACGGCACCATTGGGCGATATCCGCATAGAGCGCCTCAACGAGCGCGCCATACCGGCCATTCTTGGCGAGTATGGCTTTCAGGCGTTCCTCCATCCGGCCGGTGTCGGTAATTGCTTCGTGTTCGAGGAGGAGGCAGCGTCAGATAAAGATGACCTTCAATGGATTTCGGAGAAGCGGCAGAAGGCATGGTTCTTCGCTCAGGTCCTCCAGTATTACAAGGACGGCGTCGTGCACCTCGGCTACTCCGCGCCGGTATTTCTTCCGGAGTGGGCTGGACAGGTGAGGCGGTCTGGCGTGTTCTTTCTGGGCGAATTGCGCCGCGTTCCACACGAGAGTGGGAATAAGCCTTACCTCCTCGACGCTCCGGCGAAGGAGCAACTTGACCTCTGGTGGAAGGCTGCCACGGCAAGGCTGACCATCGAGGCTCTCTCTTGCCGGAAAGGCAGGCTTCGGCAGGCCACTTGGAGAGCGGGCGAATACTACGAATCCAGTCATAGGCGAGCTGATCCGGTTGACCGGTTGATTGCAATTGCGATAGGTTTCGAGTCGTTATTCTCGCCGAGCGACCAAGGGGAGCTGAATTTTCGAATCTGCCAAACGGCAGCGCAGTTCCTAGGGCAAAGCCCTGCAGAGCGCCAGCAGATCTTCTCCGATCTTAAAAAGATGTACAGGCGCCGCAGTGAAATTGTCCATGGAACGTACGACCTTGACAAGTACGACTCTGGCCAGTTTGTAACGCCCGCCGAGCTCGATATTTGGGCCGGATACCTTCGTCGAGCGATGGCAGGTTTCCTAGCCCTATATCTCGCCGGCGACAGAGACGCCGAGCGGGAGCCGGTTCTTGCCAGGATTGCAGAACTCAATTTCGACGAGTCGAAGAGGGCGAAATTGTCGGAGGACTCGGATCTCGAGAAGGTACTCCGCCAGCTATCGGCGGGTCCCTGAGGCCGATCTGGAAATTCGCGTCTACCTCGCGTTGCGGCGACACCTGGGATCGAAATGTGGGCACCACAACCGGCACACTGCCGTATCACGCCCGACGATTCCTTCTGGCTGTTGGTTCAACCTTACGCTGCCAAATCCGTGAGATGGCGACTTCCCGCTCATGTGAACCATTTAGCTGATCAGAGGCCCTTAGCGGTGATTACTCGGCTCGAACTCGCTCCGCCAGCCAAAACGGTTTCAGTAACATTCCGCGGTCGGAAGTGTTTTGTGGTACAAAACCCTGCATGGAAACCCTCCGCGTAGCCAGCAACGATGGTGAAGTAATCGTCTACACTCCCGGCAGGATCACCTTGGGTGAGGGTACCAACACACTGCGCGAAGTCGTCAGATCGCTGAACTCCGCCGGGTTCTCGAAGCTCACGTTGGACATGTCGACAACGTCGTACGTCGATTCGGCGGGAATAGCAGAAATGGTTCTAGCATTCACGACCACTACGAACGCTGGCGGTACGTTGAAACTCAACCGCCTCACAAAACGAGTGCAAGACCTGTTGCAGATCACAAAGTTGTACACCGTCTTCGACGTGCATGACAGCAACTTCGACCACCTCCCCCACATCGAAATAGACCGCGGTGATGTAAGTGCGATAAAAGCTGCGTCAGCCTTGCCTGTCATCCTGAGCCTCAGAAACGATCGTATTCGAGTGGAGCTTGGGGTAGAGGATGACGTTTATAGGGTACAGACGGATGAAGCATCGCGCGGATCGAAGGTGATAATCGCGAGGCCTCACGTTTTCGCTGCTTCCAAACGAACTCAATTGCACGCAGAGGTCCGCGAATTCGAAGAACTGGTTAACTCCCGATACGCTAGCGAAAGCGATATTCACCGCTTTTTCGAAGAACACCCGAACTTCCTTCTGGGCCAAGAATACCGGCAACTTCACTCTAAGATTCTGCTCGAAAGAGATGAGGCTGGACCCCTAATCCCGGATTTTATGCTTCAACCCTTCGACGACGACCTTTGTGATTTGCTAGAGCTCAAACTTCCTCACGAGCCAATCGTTGTGGGCCGCGCCAACCGGAAGCGCTTCTCGAGTGCCGTCCAGGAAGCGGTTGCTCAATTGCGAACCTATCGTGACTATTTTGACGACCGATCCCGCAGAGAGGAGATTCAACGGCGGTACGGTATTCGAGCTTACAGGCCGAGAATGGCAGTCGTGATCGGGCGTCTGACCGCTATGGACCCAATTGAATACCGGCGAATTGCAGACGGGCAGAAAGAAGTCAGGATCATGACTTATGACGATCTACTAAAGCGCGCAAGGCGCTTTCTGGTTGTTTAGCGGGCGGCGAGCGCTGGAGGCCGGACACCGCACTGGTGTCGTCCGACTGACGTCTTCTTCGGTTCAGCACGCTCTGACGCGGAGCCGGGCCAAATCCGAGGATTGCCCTCTCGGCCCCACTCTGACGCGAAACGCCCAACTCGGAAATTTGGCCGTCACGTCAAGTGGCCCAGACCGCCCCACCCGCAAATCTGTCTCACCCGAGGCGCGTGGTCCCGCCCTCGCCAGTTGGCCGCCCGGAACCCCGGGGCATGGCCCCGGCCCAGCCGCACACTCCCCGGTCTCAGCCCAAGCCCACGGTTTCCAACTTCGCCAATCCTGCCCAAATTTGCACCAACCGCCCGCCGCCCGGAACGCCGGCTCCCCTCTGCCCCGGTGCCTTTTCCGACCCCTCCAAAAGCCGGTGACAGGACTTCGAACTATTTTCTGTCCTACTAAACCCTTCCATTTCATCGGCCGACAGCTACTCCACCCCTCCCTGCGCCTCGGCTCCGCCCGCTCGCTTGTTATCGTGTTGACCGGAATGAGGTCTTCATGAACCAAATCGAATTCACCCCGCGACACCAAACCGTCCTCGACGATATCTGTTCCGGCGGCGCCATCCACGGCGCCATCGCCGCCGCCAGCCTCCTCCCCAAGGACACTCCCGCCTGGCGCCGTGAACTCCCCCCATTTCGCCGCCGCGTCCGAACGGGAAAAACGTCGTCCTTTCGCCAAGCCGGCCCTCGTAGGCGCACAAATGCCGCCAAAAGGCACAAAAATGCACAATGTCGCCAATTCCGCCAGCCATACCGAGCCCTGTCCCTGAAGAAAATCAAGGATTTATCGGCGTTCATCGGCGTTCATCGGCGTTCATCGGCGGCTATATTTTGACTCGAGCTCGCCCGAGGGAACAGCTTACGGCTCGATGCGGGTGCCGAGGACGGCTAGAAATTGTGCGATCCAGGCGGGATGCGCCGGCCAGGCGGGTGCGGTCACCAGGCTTCCGCAGGTGTACGCCTGAGCAATCCCGATCTCCTGGTACCTGCCTCCGGCCGCAATGACCTCCGGGCTCACGGCCGGGTAGCAACTGCACGATTTGCCTTCGAGCACACCCGCGGCGGCGAGCATTTGCGCGGCGTGGCAGATGGCGGCGATCGGTTTCGCGGAATCCGCAAAATGGCGCACGATTTCGAGAACCCGGGGATTGAGCCGAAGGTACTCCGGCGCCCGGCCGCCAGGGATCACAAGCGCGTCGTAATCCTCGGGGCGAACCTCGTCGAAAGTGGCATTCAGAGCGAAGTTGTGGCCGCGTTTCTCGCTGTAGGTCTGGTCGCCCTCGAAATCGTGGATGGCCGTGCGCACAGAATCGCCGGCCCGCTTGTTGGGACAGACCGCATGGACGAGGTGGCCCACCATGAGCAGCGCCTGGAAAGGAACCATCGCCTCGTAATCCTCCACGTAATCGCCGACGAGCATGAGAATCTTCTTGGTAGCCATGAGACTATCGTCGCACTGTTCGGCGTCGCGGGCCGGCTATCCTATGAGGATGCGGCAGTTCATCGCGGAGCCCTGGTATCGTCCGCCAAGCGAGGAATTGCGCTACCTGCCGGAGTGTCCGCGCCTGCTGCGAAACTTTCACAGCGACGGCGCGGTGCTGGGCTGGGTTGCCATCCAACACGGGAGCGGACGCCGCGATGGAAGCCTGAACCTGCTCGAGCTCGAGACGCGGCGCAACCGCAGCATTGCGCTTATGGGCCGCCCTGGATTCTTTGTAGAGACCACGCGCCCCGGCACGTGGCTGGTTGGCATGGAGCGGGAATTGGTGCTGGTGGATGTATTGCGCGGCGAGACGTCGAAAACCGGGATTACGATTCCCACCAGCCAGCCCGTCATCATCAACGACGGCATCGGTATCCCCAACGGGCTCGTGTTTGGCACCAAGCACGAGCTGGTCCGCGACCCGGTGGCCGCGCTGTATCACTTCGACTGCGCCACCCGGGAAGTGCGGGAAATCGTGGGCGATCAAACCTGCTCCAACGGCAAGTACTTCCGCCCGTCGAGCGATGGCTGGGACTTGGTCGATATCGACACGGTGCCGAAGGCGATCGCGTGGTATCGATTTACCTCCGGATTCCGACAGCTCCTCAGCCGCCGCGCGGTGGCCGCGCCGGAGTCGTTGCCGGCTTTGCCGGACGGGCTGCGCGTTATGCCGAACGGCGAAAGCGTGCTGGTGGCGTTCTACAATCCCAACGCTGCCAATGTCGGCGTGGCGCGGGAAATTCGCCTCACGGACGGGCAAGCGCTGGCGGAATGGATACTTCCCGGCTCGCCGCGGGTCACGTGCCCGGAGTTGGTGGAGCTCGATGGCGATATTTCGGTGGTTTTCACAACCGCAGTCGAAGGGATGCCCGCCGAGGCGCAAAGAAAAGCGCCGCATGCGGGAGCGTTCTTCCGCGCCGCCACCGGCCTGGAGACGCTCGCCGCGCCTCCGCCGCTTTTCCCGGTGGAGTCGGTCACGTAGCTCGGGGGAATCCCCGGCGCCGAATCCCCGGCGAAAAATTTCCTCGAATCTAGCGCTGACACCGCCGATATCACTCTCAGAATTGCCCCTGATTGGGGCTGGCCATTTATGGAACTGGATCCGATTACTAGAACGGGAATGAGCGTTGGGTTGGATTCCGTGCCAACCACGCAAAGCGATAGCGTAACGAACCGCCAGATTGTGAAGGCGGTGCAACTGGTGAACCAATCGGGATTGCTGGGCGAGGACCGGGTGTTGGAATATAGGCGCGACCCCAAAACTGGCCAGATCGTCGTCCAGACGGTCAGCCGGGCAAACGGAGACGTGCTCGACCAGATCCCGCTCGAAGTTCTGTTGCGGCTAAAAGCCCAATACGAACAGGAAGACAAGCAGACCGGATTGTCCGGAACAGCCTAATCGGTAAAGCCTTCCTCCGGCAGCGCGTCGGCTCTTGAGGCGCGCAGTCCAGGGTCTTGGACGCCGCCGGCCTCGGGTGTATCGAGGAGGTGGTCGAATGCCAGCAGGTACTGCAACAGCAGTTGTGATCGGCAAACGAGTTCCGACTTTCTTTCTCCGGTTCGTGCGTTTCCCTTCTGGATCTCTGGCATTCGCCACCTCCATTGGGTCCCATTGTGGCATGCCTCATGGCAAACTCTAGTAACGGCAAAACCTGTCCGGTACCAGGACCAGCCTAGGAGGATGGCCTTGGGCGCGTGACGTGGCGGCTGGCCGGGAGCGCATCTATGCCGTAACCGGCGGCACCAGCGTCTTGAGGAATTCGTGCGCTACGCGGAAGCCGCGTTTGAACTGCTCGGTGAAGTTGGCGCCGTTATACGGCGGGTAATAGAACTGGTCTTCGTTTTCGATGTTCATGGCGCCGGTGTAGCCGGCATCGGAAAGCACGCTGAAAAAGCCTTTCCAATCCACCGAGCCGTACCCGGGCACGCGGAAGCGCCACCAGCGGGCGTGGTTCACTGGCTGGATGCCGCAGCGCTTGAGCACGTGCCAGAGAATCTCCGTGTCTTTCAGATGGACGTCGTAAATCTTGTCGGCGAATTCGCGCGCCGCCGCCACCGGGTCCATGAACTGCCACACCAGGTGCGAAGGGTCGAACTGCAGGCCTACGTGCGGGCTGTCGTTGAAGGCTTTGAAGAGGGCCTCCCAACCCACCGGTCCGGTGGCGATGTTGGGCCCGCCGGCGTAGGGCTCCCACAGAATGCGCGCTTTGTTTTTCTCGCAGGCGGGGAAGTATTTTTCGGTGTAAACCTTGACGATCTCATTCACCTGCTGGTCGAGCGGCATGTTCGGGATGGTGCCGCTCTGGCCGCCGATGTTGGGGATGCCAAGCTTGCCGCACAGGTCTAAACATTTGACCGTGTAGGCGTTCTGGCGCTCGCGCTTGGCCGGGTCGGGGTCGATGTGGTTGCCGTCCACCCCCAGCGAGGAAATGTAGATACCGCTCTTGGCGATATTGTCCTTGATGGCGGCGATGGCGGCATCGTCCAGTTGGTCGGGATTGAGCCGGAGTTGCGCGCTGGTGAAGCCTTCGGTTTTGACGAACTCCAGGTTGGATTCCGAGTACTGCATCAGAACGCCGAGCTTGGGTTTCCAGTTCGGCGGACGATTGCGCTGCGCCTGGGCAGCGGCTGCAGCGGACATGGCAGTGAGAATGGTACGTCGCGTGACAGTCACGAAACGACGATACCCCGCAAACGGGCGCGTGCGCAAGCCCGGTCGGGCGGAGGTCCCCGCCGCTCCGAAAAGGGCAATGGCCACGGATGAACACGGATGCACACAGATAAAACCAAACTCTTATCTGGCTCTTATCCGTGTTCATCTGTGTTCATCCGTGGCCAACTTCCTTCGCTTCCTGGGAACCTTTTGTGGACATCGTCGTCTTAGACTTCATGCGATACGCTCTTGCTTTGCTCTGTCTGACGGCCGCGGCTCTAGCCCAAACCGCCTCTCCTTCGCCGGCCGGCAAATGGGTCTCCAACCTGAAGTTCTTCGACAATAACAACTACAGCCGTATGGAGCTCGCGCTCAGCGGAAACAAGCTGACCGGGAAGATCGGAACCGAGACCTTTGACGGCACTTTTGAAAACGGTCGCATCGAAGGCACAGTGAAAACGGATTCGGGGCAGACGTTCCAAGTCCATGCGCGCCTGGAGGGCGACCGCATCGAAGGCACGGCGACCATGGTGGAACGCAAGATGGAGTTGAAGTGGGAAGCAGAGCGGGAAGCGCCCATGCCGGCCGCTCCGCAAACTCACACCTTCGAGCCCACCGAGTTCCAGCACTATTTTTCGGGCGCGATTGCGCCAGTTCTCCGCATCCATCCCGGCGACACGGTGAAGACATGGTCGGTGGACGCGGGCGGGACCGATCCGAAGGGCGTGCGCCGCACTTCCGGCGGCAACCCGCTTACCGGTCCGTTTTATATCGAAGGCGCGGTGCCGGGCGACACGCTGGCGATTCACTTCAACCGCATCCGGCTGAATCGCGATAGCGCGATCAGCGGCCCGCTGATTGTGAACGACGCGCTCAGTTCGGACTACGTAGAGCATCGCAAAAAAGTGGAAGGCTACGATTCGGATTGGAAGATCGACCGGGAAGCCGGCTTCGCGTCGCTGGCGAAGCCAACCGAAACCATGAAAAACTACCGCGTGCCGCTCGCCCCCATGCTGGGCTGCGTTGGGGTGGCGCCGCCCGGAGGCAATCAGTACCGCTCCGGCTACCTGGGCAGTTTCGGCGGAAACATGGACTACAACCAACTGCGGGAAGGCGCCACGGTGTACCTGCCAGTCTACGTGCTGGGTGCGCTGCTTTTCGTGGGCGACGGCCATGCCCTGCAAGGCGCCGGCGAGTTGACCGGCGATGCGTTAGAGACCTCCATGGACATCGAATTCACGGTGAGCCTGGAGCCCGGCGTTGCGCCGCCGGGCCCGCGCATGGAGAATGCCGATTACCTGATGGCCAGCGGCATCACCGGCAGTCTCGACGACGCTTTCCGCTACGCGACCACCAACCTGGTCCGGTGGCTGGAAAAGAAGTACGGTCTCAACGCCGCCGAAGTCTCCTCGGTGCTGGGTACCTCGATGGTGTATGACGTCGCCGAAGTAGTGGACCCGCAGGAGCATGTGGTGGCCAAAGTTCCGAAGTCGGTGCTGGCAGGGCTGAAAGCGGCCAAGTAAGGCGGCGGTGGTGCGGGAGTGCCTGCGTGGCACGGTGAGTCTCCGAGCCGGCTGGCCCCAGGCATTGAGGGAAATGGCGTGGGAAACCGGTGGGACAGACGAGGACAGACGATCGTTTTTTGTCGTCTGTCGAACGTTCGCGGCCTCGCGAGGCCCGTCAGACGACAAGAAACGATCGTCTGTCCCACCCACCGGGAACAATCGGCCGGGCCGCGGTGTCAATATGTGCCAGAATCCATCCATAAGCGATTTATGGGACGGGAGGCCTGATGCTGGAAATTTGCGGATTGACGAAGCGGTTCGGTGGCATCGCGGTGGTTGAGGACGTCAGCTTCAGCCTCGGGGCCGGCGAGATTTTGGGGTACGTGGGACCGAACGGCGCCGGGAAAAGCACCACGGTGAAGATGATCATCGGGTTGCTCGAACCGAGCGAGGGCCAGGTTCGCTTTCAGGGCAGAAGCGTAATCGAAGATCTGACCGGCTTTCAGGCGCGCATCGGCTACGTTCCCGAGGAACCGCAGATTTATCCATACCTCTCCGGGCGCGAGTATCTGCAACTGACCGGGCGGCTGCGCGGGATCTCGCGCGGCATTCTAGAAGCCAAGATCGACGAATTTCTGCAGCTTTTTTCGCTATGGGAAGATCGCCATTGCCCGGTTTCCGCGTATTCGAAAGGCATGCGGCAGAAGATTCTGTTGTCGGCGGCGCTGCTGCACAATCCGGATCTATTGATTCTGGATGAGCCGCTGAGCGGGCTGGACGTGACCACCGCGCTGGTGCTGCGCGACGTGGTGGAGGGTCTGGCCGCGCGCGGGCGGACGATCCTTTACAGCTCCCACGTGCTGGATGTGCTGGAAAAAGTGTGCTCGCGGGTAGTGATGCTCAGCAAGGGACGAGTGGTGGCGCACGATTCGATCGAACATCTGCGCCAATCGACGCACGAAGCTTCGCTCGAAGGCATTTTCGTGCAGCTCACCAGAGAACAGAACCATCGGGCGGTGGCCGAACACATCCTGGAGGTGATCGAGGGGTGAAGTGGCTGGAGAAAACGCACGGGGTTCGATTCGAGCTGGTGCGCCATTTTCTGCGGCGGATGTTCGAGGGGGAATGGTCGTCGTCGCCGGGGCAATGGAGGCAGGCGGCGATCGGCGTGTTCTCGCTGTTTTTACCGGCAGGACTGTTGCTGGTCAGGGAAGGCTCGCCCGATCCGAGTTACGCGTTCCGGTATCGGATGCTCGAAGCTTCCGCGGGACAGGCCGGGGTGCGCGCCGCGGCGATGGCCGACGAACTTGCCCTGATTACGCTCTTGATGTGCGTCACGGGTCTGATCGCGCTGCTCGAATGGCAATCGCTGTTTCCGAGCCGGCGGGATTATCTCGCGCTGGCATCGCTGCCGATTCGTTCCGGGCAGGTTTTCGCGGCGCGATTCACCTCAGCGTTGGTCTTCTCCGCCGTCATCGTCGCGGCGGTGAACCTGCTACCCAGCCTGATTGCGCCCATGGAGTTTGGCGGCGGGTGGAGGGTCGACGCCGGGTTCGCGCGGCAGGCGATGGCGCAGGCGGCATCGTCGGGTCTGGCGTGCGCGTTCATTTTTTTCGCGATTCTGGCGCTGCAGGGCGTGCTGTTGAACATTCTGCCGGCGAACCTCTTCGCGCGCGTATCGGTTTACGCGCAGGGATTGCTGACGGGGCTGTTCCTTTTGGGCGGGCTCTATAGCTGGTCGATGAAAAATTGGACGCCCAAGACGGTCGCCAAGGTGCCGGCATTCGGCCAGTGGTTTCCGCCGGCGTGGTTCGCGGGGTTGAATCGAAAACTGACCGGGGAGGGCGATGCGTTCTTGCTTGGCATGGCGCATCGAGCGCTGGTCGCGACGGGAATTGCCGTGGCGGTGGCCGTGGCGGCGTATCGGGTGAGCTATCGCCGCTACCGGAAGCTGCTCTTGGAAGCGCCGGTGCGGCTGGCTGCGCCGAGGGCATGGCGCTGGAGCTTGCTTCGCCTGCTGGCCGGTTCGCCGCGGCGGGAAGCCGTGATGGAATTCATGGCCAAGACGCTGGCGCGGAGCCGCACGCACCGGCTGCTGCGGCTGGTCTATCTGGGCGCGGCGGTGGCGGTGGTGCTGAACAGCTCGATCATCGACGGGGCTATTTTTGCGCGCGGGCACGGTTGGATTAAGGCCGTGCGATTTCTGGTGCTCTTCTGGCCGCTGGCCTGTTCCGTGGTGATCCTGAGCGGCTTTCGGCATGTGCTCTCGATTCCGGCGGAGCTCGGCGCGAACTGGATTTTCCAACTCACCGAGAGCCAGGGGCGCGCGGAGTGGGCGTCCGCGGTGGAGCGATTTGTCCTGGCGTATGCGGTCGCGCCCATCTACCTCATCCTGTTTCCGGTTCAGGGATACGTTTTGGGCTGGGGATTGGCGGTGCGCCTGATAATTTTACAAGTGTTAATTTCACTTTCGATTTTCGAGCTGCTGTTTCATAGCTGGCAGAAGCTGCCGTTCACCTGCTCGCACATTCCCAGCCAGACGCCGATCATCGGCCTGGTGGGCCGGTATGCGGCCGTGCTGGGGGTGGCGGTGCCGATTCTTTCGGTGATGGTCGCGGCGGGAAGCGAAGTCTGGTTTCTCTTTCCCATCTTTCTCGCCAATTTCGGCGGCCATTGGATCTGGTTCCGCAGACTGCGGAAGGACGGGTGGGGCGAGGCGAAGCTGCTTTACGAAGACATTCCCACGGTGGTTACCGATCTGGGGATCAAAGAGCTAACGTATGCGGGAACCGAAGCCCAACTCCGGCGAGCTGCTGCAGGGGACGCTGGACATGCTGATTCTGAAGACTCTGATTCGCGGCCCGATGCACGGGTACGGGGTGGGTGCTCTCGGCGGTTGGGGTTTATGGCGTGATGGCATATTCCATCTCCGCTCGGGCTCACGAAACCGGCATCCGGATGGCGCTGGGCGCTCGCCGTGGACAGGTGTTGGCGATGCTTTTGAGAAGCGGCATGCGGAGCGCGCTCGCGGGACTGGCGGTCGGGTTGATTCCGGCATGGGGATTGGCGCGCGCGATGCAGTCCTTTGTATGGGGAGTAAAGGCCGCGGATGGAATGGCGTTCGTGGGTGTGCCGCTGTTGCTGATTGGCGCAGCGGCGCTCGCGATTGCGATACCGGCCGTGCGGGCGACCCGGATCGACCCGGTCAGGGCGCTGCATGATGAATAAAGGACGCGGTGGGCCGGCATGGTCTTACTGAAATCGACAGCCCGCTCTGTTCGCGGGGCGTATTGCAGATCAGAGCATTCTACCGGATCATGGTAGAGGAGCGGTTGTCCGGAAAGGGGCGTGACGAATGCCGCATCGGTACGCAGATCCATTTGGTTCCGCGCTTCCGCAAAAGGGCGTGGCGGTAACCCCGACCCCAGACAACTCCGGTACTATTGCGCTTCTCCAGCAGTGGGCGAGGGAAGACGCCACGGACGATCCGGCCACCATTGCCCGGGCGGAACAGGAATTAGCCCAGTTCAAGGCTGCCCTCAACGCTAATCGTCCGCCTGATAAACCTGTCTTTCCGTGAGCCGTTACCTTCTGCTGGATTCTGGCCCGCTCGGACTGGTGACGCAGCCGAGGCTCTCCCCTGAAGTCCCGGCAATGAACCACTGGCTCATCGATGACCAGCCCGAGGCGGCTGCACAGCAACAGGGCCGCTTGTGTGTCGGCGCTGAACGGTCCCGTCATGTTCGGCTCACTACTCCCCATCATCGGCCGGGGAGTCGGCAAGAGCAAAGGCTCCTGTTCCCGAACGGCGCTTTACGGGAGTGGTTTCTGAGTGCCTGGGGGCAAGGGTATACATCTAAGCAGTTCTCGAGTCGCGAGTAAACCGACCGGAGTCGAACAGCCCAGCTTCCCACAGCCGGACTACAACGTCTTCAGGAAGGCAATCAGGTCCTGCCGGTCGGCGGGGGAGAGCGCAAAGCTGAATTCATGCCCTTCGATCGGACCGGGGCCGATATGGAAGCCCTTCGGCACATAGTCGTTCTTCAATCGTGCCGGGTCAAGCCATTCTTCCAATGTTTCGGCCTGTCCGCCGTGGCCAAAGGCGTTACGGAACCAGACGCCGCGAAGCGAAGGCACCTTGTAGAACCCGGTGGCGCGGCGCGTGAGCATCGCCAGCGCCGGGTCCGTTCCCACCGAGATGTTCAGAATCTCTCCCGTCTTGAAAAGATCGCGGGGAACCTGGAAGCCCTTCGCGGGGGTGAGCTTATTGTTGGTGTAGAGCGGAGGCGTGTGGCAACCGGCGCAACCCTGCTGCTCGAAGATACGCTGGCCGCGGCCCGCGCGATCGTCAAACCGATTTGGGTTAGGCGGAGGCTTCAGCGAGTAAATGTAGAGAGCCAGCGCGTAGAGTTGTTCGTCGCTGTACCGCGTGCCTTGGTCGCCGCTGAACGGCGTTGCTTTGGAGCTCGGCTGGAAATCCCCGAAATAAGCCAAGGTGTCCAGCCCCTCATTTATAATCGCGTAGCGCATCAGATCGCCGATCGAGCGGTGGTGCACTAACCCTGTCGCATCCAGGTGCGTGATGTCCTGAACGCCAATTAGGGAGGGGATATGTGGAGGGTGCGTTGCACTGGTGCCCTGACGCGGCAGGACTCCGGGGCGCCGGGCAGCTAATTGCCGGACATACTCGTCTTTCGTCAGCGACTCTTCGAACGCTTCCTTGCTCATGATCCAAGGCGCGCCGAAGTAGATCCAGGCGTTTTCCTGTCTCGCGCGGAAAGCCTCCGGGGCCATTTCGCGTACGCGGTTTAGCGCCGGTTCGGGTATAGGCTGATCTTGCATCCCCTGAGCGCCCTCCAAGAAAGTCCCGTCAGGCATCACACGCGTATGGCAATCCGCGCAGGAGTTGGCGCCCACCTCAAGGACCCCCTTCTTGCGCACGTAGTATCGGTAGCCGGGCATAAAGAATGGGAGGACGCCGTCGCGGGAAACCGGCAACGCAAGGCCCGCTACCGACGGCCCACCCGCGGGCGCCGGCCTGAAGAGAGTGTCCGATTCGAAAACCAGCTTGCCGGCCCGGACCCAGTCCTCCTTGGTGCGGAGCTTCGAGGCGTCGAATATGATCTCCGGATCCTTTTGCTTAAGAGACTCAATGTAGCCTTTAGGCTCCCGCCCTGGAGCGAACGCCGTGTACGAGCGATAGATCGGGCGCACCTTGAGGGCATAATACTGTTCTTCCGTCATGTAGCGGGGCGAACGATCCCGTTGCGCCAGCAGCATCTCGAAGCAGGCGACCTCCTTGTCGTCCCACGCTCTTGGGATATCGGCATGGAATTCCTGGGCAGCACCCAGTCCGGCGATCATAAGAATCGCGCCAACGACAATGGGTTTCCTGGTTCGCACTTGCGCTCTCCAACCTCCTAAGGAACGATCTCCAGCCCCAAAATCCTATCACAACATCGTGTCCAAAAAGCTGAACGAGGACGCTCTGTCGCGTAGTGCCGCCACCGAGCTAGGGCCGATGCCGGGACGAATACCAGAGTCCACAAAACAAGGCCTTCGCCGTCCGGTTTGGTTATCCCACTGGTTGCACGTGCGCGCTCCGGTACGTAACTCCCGTGAGGCCCCGGTTTAGGAAATCGGCGATTTGCCAGCCCTCCGACGACGAATGCCGCCACTCTTACGTCGCGCGCCGGGCGGGCCGTTCTTCCGCATCAAGAATCCTGTGAAAGAGCCCGAACCGCGGCCTGGACGCCGCTTGGGGCGGCTCAACCCGTGCCAAACAGCGCGCTTTTGGAAACGTTCCGGTGCCAATTCGTTCTTTTCGGAATCCCGGCCCAGTTGCACCGGCTCTTTGGTTTAGGTAGAGTGAAACTCCATAAGCGGGAGGGCCGCATGAAGGTATGGGTATGGTTGGCAACCCTCACAGTATGGGTTGCCCCTTGGGTGGAAGCGCAAAGCGACGAACAGTCGCGCAGGCTGGAAGGCGCGGATAGCGCGGGCGCGCGGACAGTGCTGGCGGAAGCTGTGCGCACTCGTCCGCAAGACGCGGCCGCTCTTAGAGAGTATGCCGAATTCCTGGATCGCTATGGGGATCCGGGCGCCCGCGAAGCTTACAAGCAACTATTGGCGGAATTGTCGCGCGCGGGCGATTCAACGCACGCGGCGGCGGCGGCCAAGCGCCTGGTTTCTTACGACTTATTGGCAGGCGACCGCAGCGCCGCCGAGGCCGACGCGGAAGCCTATCGTAAGGCGAGCGGCGAGACGCTAGCGCTGCCGGCGCGGATGGCCGCCGCGGCGCCCACGGCTACGGCCGCGATTCCCGGTCCGTTGCGCGCGTTTGCGCGCATGGCCGCGATTTCTCCAGACGCAACGCCGGAAGAGATTTTCCCGGCGCTGGCCCGGAACGTGGTGACCAACGGCTATGAAGCCTCCCACTCCAACGAAGCCCTGGAACAAACGGAGTACCTGAAGCTGGTGCACCGGTACATTTCCCAGGCGCGGGAGCTGGAGAAGCTGGCGGGCGACACGAAGGTGATCGGCGTGACGGCATGCGACGCCCCCAACGTTGCCGATTTGTTGCGCATCCTCGGCTTTCGCATGCGCGGCGGCTGCGGCTCGGAGCTGGTGCTCGAAACGGTCAACGCGGGACGGGCCTTCATCACCACCGATTCCGGCTTCCCAGTGAACCGGCTGGAAGAAGCGCTGCGCACCAACCGGCCATTTAGTTACGATTTTCATCCCACCACGGTTCCGGTGCTGTTTGGAACGCAATACTGGACCGCCGGGAACAAGGAAACGCAGGATTTTTTGGATGCGTTGATCGGCGATCCGGCGGTGTGCCGATTGTACCTGGGGCTTTCGAAGCTCGACTACGAGACCGCCGATGCCCTCCGCAAGGGCGGCACTTATAGCCACTGGAAAGCGTACTCGCACGTGCTTGATTTCTTTGGCGGAATGTTCGAAATCCGGAATGGCAAGGCGGTGATTCCCGGCGGTGCGCGGGCGGAAGCGACGTGGCAGGAATTGGTGGGCGTCTCCCCGGAAAAAGGCGCCGCATTCTTCGACCGGCTGGTAGTGAAGGACGACGGCTGGCTGGCGAGCCTATACGACGCGCTGGCGCGCATCGACACGCCGCTGCGGGATTATCTGCTGGAGCCGGCGCGGGCCAAGCGTTTCTACAGCGCCATACGGGGGCGGATCACCAGTCCGGGACCCGCGCGGCCAGTGTTCCGGGCCAATACCGACATGATGCTGTTGACCACGCGGCTGGAACTGGACGCTTCCGGCAAACCGCGCATTCCCGGGAGCCTGGAGGTATGGAGGAGGCTGTTCACGGACAGTCCGCAGGGCAAGTACGACGGCAAGCTGACGCGGCTGGCGGCTACCTGGAAAGAACCCGACGATCTGCTGGAAGCCCTGTTCGCACTGTGCCGGAAGAGCGTGGAAAACGAACCGCTCAAGATCTTCATGGCTATTTCCGATATCGATCGGAACCGCCCGGCGCCGCTCTCGCCGGCCACCGTGGACAAGCTTGCGCGCAGCTATCACAACTATGCCAGCCAGTACACGCTGTTCAGCGAATCGCGGCGGCTGAGCGATAAATCCATCGTCCAGTTTTTTGAATGCGTGGATGCGATCAACAAACAGCGCGACATGCTGCTGCGCGGCGATTCGGCGGGTTCCTTGCAGGCGCTGCTGGCGCTGTGGCAGATTCTGGTGCGCGACGGCACCATAGCGGAAGATCGCGCCGATGGAGCGTTTTTGGATATTACGGCCCGGTTCCTGCCGGTGCGCGGCGACCGGGAGCTGTTCGACGCCTCCCGCAACGGGGTGAAGGTGCTGGTGGCCGCCGCCGGCGGCGACACGGCAAACCCAGCGGGCATGCAGGGACGTATGCTCGATCTGCTGGCCGGAGCCCGCCAATCGGACAACACGGAAGTGCGCGAGGATATGGAGCAGGCGGTGGTGCGAATCCTGGAGACGCAGCACCTGTCCTCTCTCGATACTCTCTTCCGGCTGGCCGACCTGCTGGACAGCGGATCGAAAGATAAAGCCGTCCTCGCCGAGATCAACAAACTAGCCGCGCACGTGATGGAAGCGCCGCCGCCGCGCGCCCCTCTCAGCAGCAGCGAGCGCAATGCCATGGGTTTCGGGTATTGGAGCGAACGCCACCTGGAGGCCGAGCGGCGGTTGAACTTCCGTTTGGCGATCGAGAAGGCGGGCGGCGACCCGGCTCGCTGGAAGGATCTCTCCGGGCTGCTGGCTCCGTTGATGCGCGATACCTTAGTGGGTTTCGTGTATGCGCATTACGCGCCGCCAGGGGCGCAGATCCTGTACACCAATCCGGTGTTCGTGCGCAGCCACGATTTCATCGGTGGCGAAGGCCAAAGCCGCGTCTGGAAAGGGACGGAAGCGTACGGCTCGGGCTGGCCTTCCAACGGTGGAGGACGGCTGGTGGGCTCGCTTGCCACGCTTCCGTATTCGCTGGCGGAAGCGGAGCAGAACTTCCTGGTGCCGGCCCAGACCCAGGCTCTGATCTGGGGCGATCTGGTGCCGCAGATCATTCTCAGCGCCAAGATTCCGAGGTGGTGGAGCGTCACGCCGGTCGAGGTGCACTGGGTGGGTTTGCATCTGCGCTACGGCCGTGAGCTGATGGCGGGCGCGGCGGTGGACGAAAAACTTCGCGAGGAGGTGGCGGGGGAACTGAGTCGATTGGCGTCGCCCGCGCGCACGCTGAAGCTATCGCGCCTGCTGGCGGAGGCGGAGGTTCAGGAAACGGTCGAGCAAACCACCCCCGCCGAACTCTTTTTGATCGCCCGCGCGCTGGCCCCTCGCCGCGCCGGCGACGGCTCGCCCGTGGGGGATGAATTACGCCGCCTGGAGCGCGAGCACCCGGCGGAAGCCAATTACGCCGCCATCTCGCGCGCGTTCGGCTCTCCCAAACCGACGCTTTCGAACTCGTATCAGCCGGAATTGCTCAATCTGCGCACGTTCCCCACTTTGATGGGTTACTCCAGCCGCATCCTTGCGGAGAGTTGGGAATCGAATACCCTGTACTGGGCGGCGCTGGCCGATGAGTTGAGCCTGGCGCCCGCGCAGCTCAATTTGCGCATTCCGGAGTGGACCGGCAAGCTGGTGGAGCATATTTTCGCCTCCCATTTGGAGGATTGGCCCGCGCTGTTGAAATCGTTACGAGTGGTGGGCGACGGTGTGCGCGCCCAGGCGCGGGCGGCAGGGGAACAGAAAGCGGCGCTGTAACGGATTTTGCCAACGGAAGAACTCAATGACTATTTCGCGACGTGCATTCATGGCAATCACCGGAGCGGGAGCGCTGGCGCGGGCACAAGATGCGCAGCGCCCTCTGTTCCGGGTGAAGGTGGACATGGTGGTGCTGAGCTTTCAAGTCACTGACAGCAAGAACCACTACATCAACGGACTCAAACCCAGCGATTTTCACATCTACGAAGACGGTATTCTGCAAAAGCTTTCTACTTTTGCCGAGGGCGCCAACGCGCCGCTGGCCATCGCCGCGGATGGAAGCATCAAGCCGATTCTCGACGGCAATCGAGACACCCTACCGGGTATGGAGCGGCCGGACGCGTTTGTCGGCACCAACGTGTTCGTGCTCTTCGACACCAGCAACTTCATGTACCGCGGATTTGTGTATGCCGAGGACGCGATCGCCGATTTCGTGAGGGGTCTCGATCGCGCCGATTCGGTGGCCATCTACACTTTCAGCCGGAACTTGTCGCGGGCCGCCAGTTTGACGCACGATCATGCCGAAGCCATTTCCGGCCTGCGCAATGCCGTGGCCGGCGACGATACGGCGCTGTATAACACCCTGTTGTTGACTTTGCGCGACGCGGCCAAGGTTCCGGGGCGCAAGGTAGTGATCGTGTTCTCCAACGGGCCGGACAATGCCAGCATGGTGGCGCCCGACGATGTCCGCGCGGTGGCCGAAGACGAAGGCATCCCGATCTATGTGATCTCGACCAACGAAGTGAATAAGGACCAGATTTCCAGCGGCGTCTTCCGCCGCATTGCCCAACGCACCGGCGGGAAGGCCTATTGGGCGCGCACCTGGCAGAAGCAGGTGGAGGCTTTCGAGAGCATTCGCGAGGACATGAGCAACTCCTACACGGTGACGTACTATCCGGCGGCGAATCCGAACGAAGGGTTCCGCAAGATCAGCGTGGATATCGTCAGCGACCCCGGCAAGAAATTCCGCGTCCAGTGCCGCCCGGGCTACCGGCCCAGCCGCTCGTTCTGAGCGCAGAGGCAGCAGGTGACACAGACTTCAGAGTCTGTGGCGGAGTCTGCACACTTTTCACCGACTAAAGCCCGTGCTACGCTTTCCGCTATCCTGGTTTTAGCGGTGTTGCAGCCAACCAACTTTCGCAGAGCGGGCCCCGTTGTGGCCGCCGGCTTGCTGCTCTTGAGCGCGTTGTACGCGTTCCAAAGGCCTTTCCGCGAATATCCCGGGCTGGAGTACGACAAGTTTCCGATCCCCCCGGATTATCAGGAAAAAACCGAGTGGGTTTTCGCCCGCCTCATGTATCCTCCGGTGGGCACCTATTTCGGGGGGGTGCAATTCAACGGAAGCTGGAAAGAGGGCGGCTCGAACTGGACCATGGATTACCCGCGCTCGGACCGTCACATCGTGCAAGCAGTGCGGCGCCTCACGCGGCTGCATACGCGTTCGGTGGAAGAGCCTGTCGACCTGGACGACGGCGACGTATATGACTGGCCGTGGCTCTACGGGGTCGAAGTGGGCCACTGGAATCTGACCGATTCGCAGGCTGCCACACTGCGTGAGTTTTTGCTTCGAGGCGGCTTTTTCATGTGCGACGACTTCCACGGCGACATCGAATGGAGTACCTTCACCGCCAGCATGAAGAAGGTGTTCCCCGACCGGCCCATCGTCGAGATCGATAATGCGGACCCCATTTTCCACACCATCTACGATCTCAGCCATCGTTACCAGGTTCCGGGCATGCCCGCTCTCGAAATGCACCACACCTATGAGAAAGGCGAGAGCGGCAAGACGCCGCACTGGCGCGGTATTTACGACGACAAGGGCCGTATCGTCGTGGCCATGTGCCACAACATGGACCTGGGCGATTCCTGGGAACATGCCGACGACCCCGCATACCCGGCCCAATATTCCGACCTCGGCATTCGCATCGGGGTCAACTACATTCTCTATTCCATGACGCACTGAGGCCCGCCGATGAACTGGACTTCCATTGCCGCCGTTCTAATAGCTCTGGCCGTGGTGCTCGGGGCCTTCGGCGCGCACGGCTTACGCGCGCGGCTCGATGCCGAATCGATGCGGATATACGAAACGGCGGTCATGTACCACTTCCTCAACGCGCTGGGGATTCTGATACTTTCGGTGCTTGCGCGGACGGGCGCCGCCTCGCCGTCCGGCATGGGTACGGTGTGCGCCATTTTGTTGGCGGGGATTGTCCTGTTTTCCGGCAGCCTGTATTTGTTGGCCGTTACCGGCGTGCGCATCCTGGGCGCCATCACCCCGCTGGGCGGGCTGCTGTTCATCGCCGGATGGCTGCTGGCGGCGTGGCGGGGGCGATAAGAGTTTTCAGTTATCAGTTAGCAGTTTTCAGTTTTCAGTCGCCATGTTTCAGTTGTTTGCCCCTAGCTTCCAAACGGTAGGCTAAGCGCTGAATACGGACAACTGAAAACTGACGACTGAGAACTGACAACTTCCCCCCTCCTGCCGTTGGCATTTGAAGAGATCCCGAGCTTAAAATAGTTGTTCCGGATTTGCGAGTTCGCCAACAGGAGGCATGGATGATTTCCCGACGTGAGATTCTGGGTGTGCTCGGCGCGATTCCCGCGGCCGACGTTTTGAGCTCCGGGCGGCTGTTTGCGCAAGCCGCCAATACGTTTCCGCAGCGCCTGTTGGGGCGCACCGGCCGCACGGTCGTGCCGCTTGCCCTGGGCGGCCAGGCTTCGCTGCAATGGACGAAGCCGGGAATCGACCCGGCGGACATCATCGTCCGTGCTGTTCAACTCGGGCTCAACTACCTGGATACGGCCAACGCGTATGGGCCTAGCCAGATGAATTACGGCGAAGCGTTCCGCCGCCTGCACCTGACGCCGTCGGATACGAACTACAACGGCGCCCTGCGCGAGAAGCTTTATGTCGCGACCAAGACCGGGGTCCGCTTCGCTCTTAATCCGGCGGGGAAAGGCCCCAGCGCCATAGATGAGCTGAAGCGCTCCCTCACGCAAATCTTCGGCGACGGCAAGGGCTTCATCCCTGAAGGCGCCTACCTGGACGCCATTCAGTGTCACAATCTGACGACCCTGGAGCAAGTCGATCAGCTCTACGAGGGATTCGCCGGCCGCGGCTCTAAGCCGCCCGAGAGGATCGGCGCCCTGGCAGGGCTGCTCGATTACCGCGATGGCACCAATTACACGGGCCTGAATCCCGAGCACAAACACTACGTGCGGCACATCGGCGTCACCGGCCACCAAAGCTCTCCGGTGTTGATGAGCGCCATTCGCCGCGACTCCCAAGATGCGATCGACACGGTGCTGGTGGCGCTGAATGCCAACGACCGGCTGTGCAGCTCGCACCAGAACAACGTATTACCCTTGGCCCGTTCGCGCGGGTTGGGCGTAATCGCGATGAAAGTATTCGCCGATGGCGCGTTCTATGGCAAGCAGCCGCACTTCTCGCGCACGACGGACGACGTGATTCTGTCGGTGGGCAAGCCGGACGCCATCGCCTGTTCCGATCTGGTGAGATACACGCTTTCGCTCCATGGCGTTTCCTGCGCCATTATCGGCACCGGCATGATCAACCGCGAAAAACCGGAAGCCGACCAGATGGTCGCCAATCTGGCCGCCGCGATAAAGGACATTCCTTCCGAAATCGAGAGGGCGCGTATTGAGAAAGATTCCGAAGCGCGGCACGGGGCCGCGACGAATTACTTCCAGGAGAAAACCAACCTCCTGGTGCAGCCTGCCACGGTCAACGTGAAACGCGATGGCGACCGCGCCATCGTGGAATGGACTACGGCCTTTGCTGGCCGGGAACCGCTCCAATCCTACGAAATTCGCGCCGGCAATCGGCTGCTGCTGTCCTTACCGTTCCGGCCTCAGATGTATGAAGCGCCGCTATCGGCGTCGATAGCGGCGTCCGCCATTGGAAGCGACAAGGTGACGGTAGTGGCATCGGAAGTGCCGCCACAGGCCATTGCGTGATCCTGCGCTGAGGCCTGTCCCACTTACCGCCCGGCGGCTTCGCGCCGCGCCAGCAGGTTCAGGTATCGCGACTCGCCACGATCGATCGCCTTGGCGCCTTCTTCGAAAGCGGCCACGGCCTTCTCCCGCTGGCCGAGCGCCATCAGCAGTTCTCCCTGGGAATAGAGCAACAGGCCGCGGCCCTCCGGCTCGGACGCGGCCAAGCGTTTCTCGACGGCGCTCTCCGCGGCCTCCAGCCGTGCTGTTCCCACGGCCGGGTCGAGACGCGCCGCCGCCAGCGCGGGAAACGCGAAGTTCTCGCTGGATGGATCCTCGTTCTCTTTGGCCAGCTTGGTCCAGCGCTTGCGGGCGGTCTTCCGGTCTCCGCAAAAAGCCTCCATGTCCGCCATATAGTACCGGAAGCGCGGCTCTTTCATGAAGGATTCGAACCCGTACATGGTGAAGGTCAGCGCTCTGTCCTCGCTGCCGATCGCTTCGAAACCCGCCTCCACCAGCTCGCAATGGCGATCCGCTACAGCCGCGCGCAGGAGTTGCAACTGAACTTCGATATAAGCTTTGCGGATCTCGGCCGGTTGTTTCTCTTGCGGGAAATTCTGGTTGGTGAACAGGCTCTTGGCGCGCCCTGGGTCGCCGCCGGCCGCTACCATCAGAGCCATGCCGGCCACGTCGCGAGAGGATGCGGCGGCGCCCGATGCGGCTGCGGAGTTGACCGGCGGCGCGGCCGCCGAACCAGGCGCGAAGCGATCGGCTTCGAGCGCGTTCGTCGCCGCGCCTGCCGACTCCGGCTGGGGGGCTTCGGCCATCACCACCCGCGCCCCGGCCAGGTCGTGTTTTATATCGCGCAGCGCCTGGCTCAACAGCGGATACAGCTCCGGTATATCGTGCCGCAGAGCGCGCGCCTTCTGCCATTCGGCAATGGCTTCGTCCGCCGAATCGGCATTCATATCCAGCAGACCGAGCAGCCAGTGGGCAGATGCATCGGACGGATTCGCCGCCAGCGCCGCTTGCAACACGGCGAGCGAGCTGGCGCGGTTGGGAAATACACGGTCGAGCGGCAACCCGGCAGCCTGACGAAAATCCGCCGAGCCGTCTCCGCCCGTCTTCTGGCGGCAATATCCGCGATAGTACGCCACCAAGGCGTAGTTCTGGGGCAGAACCGCGCCCGGCTCGGTTTCGTTCGGTGGCGCCGAAGGCCAGGTGCGGTCGAGCACCGCCAGCGCATCGCGATACAACCCCAGGCTCAGATGTTGATCCGCGATATCCAGCACTCGCTCCGGATCGGCCGCCAGGCGCCGTTCGAGCGCCTGGCCGGGCTGCCCGGGCGCCTGCTCCCACGCGAGAAACGAATCGATGGGGTCGATGGCGAGCCAGTAGCTCAGCCGCTCCTCGGCTTCGGCAGTCTTGCCGTCGGTTCGCAGCAGGGCCACTTCCATCCGCCCGGCCTCGAGCGGAAAGCCGGGCGCGCCGCGTGCCTGGCGAAGCGTCTCCAGGGCTTCTTCGAGCTTGCCGCCCCGCGCCAGCGATGCCGCCGTTTCCACCCGCGCAGCCATCCCAAAGACTGGATCGGCCCGATCGGCGGTAATGACCCGATGCCAGGTCGCTTGCGCGGCCTCTTCGCGTCCCAGAGCGGCTTGGGCTACACCCAGGTAATAAGCCACTTCCGCGTCGCCCGGAAGCGCTGCCGCCGCGGCTTCGAGCATCGGCGCCGCTTCCGCATAGCGCTGTTGGCCCACCGCCAGGCGTCCGGCAGCTTTCTCAATGGTGGCACTGTGGGGAAACCGCGCCAGCCCCTTGGGGTAGTTGAGAGTAGCCCAATTATCGTGGAAGTTGCGTTCGTTATTCTGATTGCAATCCACGAAAGCTTGGGCGCTGGCGGGATGGGCGCAATCGGGTTTCGGCAACGGGCCCAGCGTGGCGCTCGAAACCGGATCGGCGTCGTACACGCCTTCGGTGTGCGCCAGAAGCAGCGTGCCCTTGGCGTCCAGCAGTTCGAAACGGTATGCTCCGCTGGCGGGGTCGGGAACGGAATGCGACAGGGTACGCGCCGGAGCCAAGTCCCCGGTTTGGTCCCAGACCACGGACGAATCTTTCAGGATGCGAACGCGCGCGCCGGTGAGCTCGCGCGTCACGTTTAGTTCCGCCGCCAGCTCGCTCTTTCCCTGCGCCGGCCGGCGTCCGAAGTAGAGAACGCCCCAGGTATTCGCTCGCGTCACGCCATCCAACTCCCGCGCCGGCAGCCAGTATTCGGTAAAGCGCCGCTCTTCGAAGGGCCCCAGGAACTCGAGATCTTCCTGAGAGGGAAACACGCCGGCTTGGATTTCGATGTACTCGCTATTGTCGTCGGAAAGTGCGCGCCGGATTTCGGCGTCGTTCGGACCCCACGACCACAGCTTTTTCCCGGGCACGGCCGCCGGATCGGCCACATGCGCCGTAGCCGTGCGGCTGGAGCCTTGATAGGCCGCAAAAAATGGCTCGCGCGTGCGCTGCGCGAACACGCTGAGCGCCCCCTTCCGGTTGTTCACCAGGGTTTGATCGATGTCCTTGTCGATGCCCCAAGTTCCCACCGGCCAGCTATCCATGCGGTTCGCGCCGTGAATCGTCACCAGGTTGGTGGGCAGCACCAGCCGCGTGCCGGGCTCCAGTTTCACCGCGGCATTGCTCCACCAGTAGTAGGGATGGCGCACCGCGGTCCGGTTGCTGAGCGTCACGTTCTGCTCCAGCATCGCCACGCCTTCCCGCAGCACGAATTCCACCCGCCATTCCATGCCGGTGACGCGGTCCCTGGCCCCCACCCATACCACCGCCCGGTCGGGCTCCTGGCGCCAGGCGAAATCCACCGGCGATACCGTCACGCGCGAGTGCCCGATCGGGAAATTCAATTCGATGCCCAGGCTCACCCACGCGCCGCGCAAGCCAATCAGCCCCTTCTTGATCGACCCGCTGGCGTGAAACATGAGCTGCCCGCTCAGCTTGTCCACGCAGGTGTAAAGGTGACCGCCGAGATCCGGCAGGAACGTGCACACCAGATATTCGTTTTCAATTACCAGGCGGCGCCACTCGGACATCACCCGCTGCTGCCCCAAGTTGGTGCGGTTGGCGTATGGGTAATTGGCCTCATAGTCGTTCGCCGTCATCGCGTCCAGCACCGGCTTCAGGTCCGCCGGGCCTTCCGGGTACGTCGGCAGCGCGACCGCGTCCTCCCACGCCCGCACCGCGCCCATCGCCGAATGGGCCAACAGGAGCAGAACCAACAAACCCGGCAGAGCCCGCATGGCGAATCAGCGTAACACAATCGGTTCGGTCCCGGGACCGTCCGCAGCCGCACCGTCCGCTTACGCCCTACCCCACTCAACTGGACGGGGCTATATAGGTGCGCATAAATAATTCGACATCAAAATCAAAAAAAGGGATTGAGTAGGTCTTCGATCTCCCGCGGATGGTGTCGCACGTAATCAAATCTGCTGAAGAGCGCGTCGCAAAGAT
>JBEKYD010000048.1:0-32319 GCA_049511335.1 Bryobacteraceae bacterium
GGCTGGAAACAGCTCGTGAACTTGGCCGCTCCGAGCCCGAGCCGAAAGGGCGCCTTTTGTTCGCCTGAGGACGGGTTGGGCATATTCTAGCCTCTGGTACAGTACCGGAACCGTACTTGAGGCTATAAAGCTGGTAAACTCTCTAATCGCCTGCTAGCCTCGAACCGTGAACGTCTCGCTCATCTCGACCGATGACGACTTGTGGGCTTTTGGCGTCAGGCTGATTTCCTCGGTTTTGAAGCGTGCGGGCCATTCCACTCGGCTGATTCTGCTGCCGTCGCAGTCGGCGGAATATTCGGCCGAGGTGTTGGACGGCGCCCGGCAACTGGCGCGGGCGTCCGATCTGATCGGCATCGGTTGCTGCTATAGAGGGTCGCGGCGAGCGCGGCAGGTTGCGGCCGCGATGCGGGCTCTAGGCAAGCCAATCGTCTGGGGCGGATTGCACGCATCGTTGAATCCGGCCGAGTGCGCCGAGGCGGCGGACATCGTCTGCCGGGGCGAGGGCGAAGAGACCATTCTGGAGTTGCTGGAATCGCTCGAGGACGGCAGAAGCTGGGAACAGATCCGCAACCTAGCTTACCGGAAAGGGGAAGAGCTGGTGCTGAACCCGCTTCGCCCGCCGATTGCGGATCTGGACACTCTGCCGCTGCCCGATTTCGACCGCGTCAACGAGTTTCACCTCTCCCGTGGGCGCCTCACCAAAGCCCCTTCCGACCCTAAGCTGGCGCACAGCCCGCGCCTGCTGTTCATCGGATCGCGCGGCTGCGCTCTTCACTGCACCTACTGCTGCAACCGCAAGGTGAAAGAGATGTACGCCGGCCATGGCAGATACCTGCGCCGAATGAGCCCCGCCAGATACGTCGAGCAACTGGCGACCCTCTATCGCCGCCACTTTCCCAAGGCCACCGACGTGTTTCTGATGGACGAGGATTTCTTCCTGCGCAGCGCGGACGAAATCCGCGAGTTCGCCGGGCTGTATCGCGCGCGGGTCGGGCTTCCGTTCGATTGCATGGTGTCTCCGCCGAGAATCGCCGACGAGAAGGTGCGCCTGCTGGCCGAGGCCGGGCTGTGGCGCATCTCCCTGGGCGTGGAGAGCGGCAGCGAGCGGACCAAGAAAGAAGTGTTCGACCGGCCTATCCCGAACGAAACCGTGTTGCGGGCATCGCGCACCATCGCGAGACACCCGCCGGTGATGCCCTGTTACTTCTTCATCATCGGTAACCCATACGACGAGCGGCAAGACCTTCTGGATACGCTCGCGCTGATGACCCGCCTGGAGTATCCTTACCTGGCCGATATCTATAGCCTGGTCTTGTTTCCGGGCAGCGAGTTATTCGCGCGCGCCATGCGCGACGGCATCATTACCGGCGCGCGGGATAGCGGCGCGGACCAGCATTTTCGGGCCGCTCTGCACTGCCGCGGGCAGGCCCGGAAGCAAAAAAACCTCTACCTGAACACGCTTCTCTTCCTGACCGAGGGCAAGGCCACCAGGCGGCGTTTGGGTCTGTTGCCGCGAGGGTGGATTCCCTTCCTCACTCGTCCGGGAACGATCGATTTTATGGATCGGCAGCCAACCGTCTGCCGCCTGGCCGTTTCTGCCCAAGCGCTGCTGCGGAGAGCCCGTACCGGCATTGGCGTAGTTTTGAAAAAGCTGGTCAAGAATCCGGCCGATGCCTACAACCTGCCCCGGTACTTGAAAAGAAAACTCGCATAGCTGGTGGGACAGACCATCACTTTTCGTGGTCTGTCAACCAGGCTTTTTCCCATGCCGGATTGCGGCATCATTTTCGCAAACCGGCGGCTTGGAAGTACGGCTATAATGATGGCTCGTGCCGGCAAAGAGGATTGAGAAATTCGGCGGGCGCGCCGCGGCCGGCAACGCTTCCACCAGACGCTGGCCGCGGCATGCTTTGCGCATCGCGGCGCTTTGGCTTTTGGCGCTGATTGCGTATTCGAACTCGTTTGAAGGCGGCTTTGTATTCGACAACGCGCCGATCCTCCAGAACGATCCGCGCATTCGCGCCATGGACGCGGAAAACATCCGGCTCATTTTCACCAAAGAATATTGGTTCGATAGCGCGACCACGGGCCTGTACCGGCCGATGACCACGCTGTCGTACTTGTTCAATTACGCCGCGCTGGGCAATGGGCCGCATCCAGCCGGTTACCACGCCCTCAACCTGGCGCTTCACGGTTTGAACGTGGCGCTGGTCTACGCGCTGGGGCTGGCGATTCTGGGAGACGGTTTCCCGGCCTTGGCGCTGGCGGCGCTGTGGGCGGTGCATCCGGCGCTGGTCGAATCCGTCACCAATATTGTAGGGCGCGCCGATTTGTTGGCGGGATTGGGTGTTCTCGCCGGGTTGCTGAGCTATGTGCGTCTGCGCTTGGCGACGGGCGGAAGACGGATCGCCTGGCTGGCGGTTCTGGTGGGAGCGCAAACCGTGGCGCTTTTTTCCAAGGAGAGCGGCGCCGTGCTGCCGTTCCTCTTGCTGCTGTACGATTTCACCTGGCCGCGGGCCGAGACCTGGCGAAGGCGCGTCGGGGCTTACGCGGCGCTCATGGTTCCGTTCGGCGCATTTTTCTACCTGCGCTGGCAACTGCACAGCCAGATGGTTGTGCCCTTCGCCGAAAACCCGCTGATCGGCGCCGGCTTCTGGACTGCGCGCATGACCGCGGTCAAAGTGGTGGGCAAGTTTCTGTGGCTCTTTATTTGGCCGGCACGCTTGACCGCGGACTACTCGTTCCACGCCGTGCCGTTGTTCGGCTGGCGGCCATGGGAGTGGGAAGACGCGAAGGCTGTGCTCGCGCTGGCGGCAACGGCCGGGCTGATTCTGGTGGCCGTTCGCTTTCGCCGCCGGAACCGGCCGCTCTTCTTTCTGCTCGGTTTCTTTCTTGTCGCGCTGGCGCCGGTTTCGAATCTCGTCATTCCTATCGGGAGCATCATGGCGGAGCGCTTCCTCTATCTGCCCTCGGTCGGTCTGGCCGGATGCGCGGTGGTAGTCGCCGGGGAAATCGCTCGCCGGGCCGGACTCAGATGGACTGGGCTGAAGTGGGTCGCCCTGGGATTGGCGTGCCTTGGGTTCGGGCTGCGAACTTACGCGCGCAATTTCGACTGGCGCGACGACGAGAGTCTCTGGACCAGCGCGATCACGGCGTACCCGGAGGCCGCGCGGCCGTACAACAACTTGGGCAATGTGCTGCTGGCACGGTCCGATTTGCCCGGCGCGGCTGCCCAGTTCGAAGCGGCGTTGCGGATCCGCCCCGACTACGCGGAGGCGCATTACAACCTGGGGAAAACGCTGGCGCAGATGCCGGGCCGGCTGCCGGAAGCGATCGCGGAGTACGAAGCGGCGTTGCGCGACCGGCCCGACTATTCGCCGAAGCTGCATTACACCTACGCCCACGTCAGCCTGGGAAACGCGCTGTTGCGTATGCCCGGCAGGGTGCCGGAGGCGATCGAACAATATGAACAGGCGCTGAAGCTGGACCCCAATATTGCCGAAGCGCATTACGACCTCGGAACGGCCCTGGCGCGGACTCCCGGGCGAATACCCGACGCGGTTGCCGAGTGGCAAGCCGCGCTGCGCATCCAACCGGACCTCGCCGAAGCGCATTACAACCTGGGAATCGTGTACGCGCAATCTCCGGACCGCCTCGAGGACGCCATAGCCGAATACCAGGCGGCGCTGCGCATTCGTTCCGACTCCGCCGAGGCGCACAATCAATTGGGCCGTTTGCTGTCGCGAATTCCGGCGCGAATGCCGGAAGCCATTGCGGAATATCAGCAGGCGGTTCAGCTCCAGCCCGATTTCGGCGAGGCGCATTACAACCTGGGAATGGCCTTGCTGCAGACACCCGGCCGGACGGAGGATGCGATCGCAGAGCTCGAAACGGCCTTGCGCATCCGGCCCGATCCGCAGGGAAGGCGGATGGTGGAGGAACTGAAGGCACGCCAGCGGCAGGGCAGGTAGGGCTCCCTGCTTTCATTTTGTGATCGATCATGGTATATATCATAAATAGGAGGCTGTCATGCCGCGCACCGCCAAGCTTTTCTTAAATGGACGAAGTCAGGCGGTTCGCCTGCCATCCGAGTTTCGTTTCGAGGGCAGCGAGGTCTTTGTCCGGCGGGATCCGGCCACCGGAGATGTGATTCTGTCGCAGCGGCCGGACTCCTGGGACGAATTCTTCAAGCTCAGACAGGAAACGGACGTACCGGACGACTTTCTATCGGATCGCGGGGATGACGCTCCACAGAAGCGCGAGTTATTCTGATGGGGATTCGATACCTGCTCGACACCAACACGGCCAGCTATATCATCAAGCGCAACAATCCCGTCCTGGATGGCCGTTTGACAAGGGTCCCGATGGCGCAGATCGCCATCTCCGCCGTAACGGAAGGCGAGTTGCGTTTTGGCGCGGCGCGGCTGCCCCACGCCACCCGGTTGCACGCGCTGATCGAAGCTTTCTTGCTGCGGGTGACGGTTCTGCCTTGGGATTCAGACGTGGCGCGGCAATATGGGCAGTTTCGGGCCGCGCTCGAACGCCAGGGCCAGCCCATGGGGAGCCTTGACATGACGATCGGGGCGCATGCTCTTGCGTTAGGGCTGGTGCTGGTAAGCCACGACCGCGTTTTCACCAGAATCAAGAAGCTGAAAGTAGACGATTGGACGAAGACGCCGCTCCAATGAGCGCTCTGGGGGGTGCTGGACCGATCTGAGGATTTCGCAATTTAGGCACGCCGACCGCTCCCTGACGGAGAGCCTAATGCCGCATACTCATCGCAAACAGCGAACTCGGCGTAGCTTGTAGGGCGGACCCCCTGGAAGCTGTGAAATATTCGATTTTCGGCCAGTTTTGCACAAGGTAAGTCGTTGAAAACATTTACGACCAAAAATGCTTTTTGACATTATTTCACAGCTTCCCTGGTCCGCGCGGGACGCCCTCGTCCCGCACTTCTGCCCAAGAGTCAAGTGTCCGGCACCAGCCAAGAGCCGGCCAGGGGGCCGGCCGCGGACCGGGGGGTCCGCCCTACTACACGCCGCGACCGGCCTTGCGAAAAGTATGTAGCATTAGGCTCGACAGCCCGCGCCACGAAAAGCGGCCTTAGGCGCCGGTTTTGTTTGCAATCGGCTTCCGGTGTTTGATACCATCGTTCTGGCAGAACGGAATCCTTCCTTGAAGTCCGCCATTCCAACCAACGGAGTCAAAATATCAACTGAATGAGCTTCACCGTATTTCTTGGCAACCTTCCTACGTGGGTCACCGCCGATGACATCAAACAATGGCTCGCCGCCGAAGACCTGGTGGCCGACGCCATTAAGGTGATCCGCAATCATGAAACGCAAGAATCCAAGGGTTTCGCCTTCGTCGAAGCGCCTACTGCCGATGAGATGCAGGCCATCATCCGCCGCTTCGATCGCGCCCCTCTGGAAGACCGGCTGCTGCGCGCCAATCCGGCGCAGCCACCTAAGGGTAAGGATGCACCGCGTGGCGCTTCACCATCCGCCGCTCCGGCTAACTCACCCCACCCCATGCAGCGCGACCGCAGGAAGCGCGGCGGCAGAGAGCGCGATCAGGCTCCCCGCAGCGCATTTGCGGCCGAGTTGGCAAAGGTACTATAGCAGCCTGGCGGTCCGCTACTATGCCCGCAGGGGCGGCTTAGCGGATTTCTACACCTGTGAACGGGCGTCACATCGCAGACGCCGGTTTCTCCTTTATTTACAAATCTTTACAAGTGGCAACCCGCGTGCATTTTTCGCCCGCATGAAATGTGTGTGGCTTGGTGGCCTCATATGCGCGAGCCTGTTGGCGTCTGGGACAACGGACTCCGAAACTAATATTAATACTCGTTATACGGTAGAGGACGTACTCGTCTCCACCGGGACCTGGACGGCGCGGGTCGCTTCCGAAAATCGCCAAAAACTCAGTTCCAACCTTCGCAAAGACATCCTTTCGTTGATCGGGCAAAAATTCAACCCGGCTACCTTGGATACGCTCGCGCACCGCCTGCGCCGCGAGCTGCATGCGCGCACGGTCGAGCATCGGATCCTGCGCGGAAAAACGCCGGAATACGTCCAGGTGGTCTTCGATGTCAGCCTCAACCCAGCGCGCTTCGATGTTTCCGTGCCCAAGTTTCTTTACCAGAGCGAGCAGGGGTGGAGCGGCACGGTGGAAGGCACGGCCACGGTCGGGCAACAGGGATTTACGCTGGGGTTGGTGAGCGACGACGATGTGCTGGTGGAGCGCTACACTGGGGTGGAAGGCCGCTACGAAGACGCCCATCTGGGCACCGACCGTCTGCACTTCTCCCTGGAGGTGGATAGCTATCACGAAAGCTGGAACGACGTTACGCTGGCCGCGGCGCCCGCGGACCAGGTTTATCGTGCCCGCCAGAACATTCAGCCCATGTTGACGTTCCTTCCTTGGCGCCAGCTTTCTTTCAGCTTTGGAACCAGTTTTGAACAACTGGAGGGAATCGAGCCCGCCGCTCATAGCCTGGCGGCCAACTCGGTGGTGGCGGGAGCGCGCTATCAGCACACCTTTGAAGGTTCCGATTTTGTGCAGAATGTGGAAGGCGACTACAATATGCGTGCAGGCATGCGGCCGCTCGCGAGCGACTTTGGCTACTCCCGCCATCGCTGGCGGGCGCGCTACAGCCTGACGCGCGGCAACCATACGGTCAGCGACGAGTTGACCGCCGGCGTTCTGATGGGAAACGCACCCTTGTTTGAGCGGTTCGCACTGGGCAATAGCTGGTCTTTGCGCGGGTGGAACAAATTCGACATTGGGCCGATTGGCGGAAACCGCATGCTGGACAATTCCGTCGAATATCGGTACGGAGCGCTCAAAGTGTTTTACGATACGGGTGCTGTGTGGAATAGCGGTTCGACCGTGATCGCCCGAAACTCCGTCGGAACCGGTATCCGGGAAGGCTGCTTCACTCTGGCAGTGGCGTTTCCGGTAAGGGAAGGAAGAATGGATCCGGTCTTCATGTTAGGCATGAACTATTGATGACTCCGCCCGCGCGGAAAACTGGGATCAGCCGAAGGAGCTGGCTCGCGGCCGGCTTGGCTATCCCTTTATTCCGGCTGCGGGCAGAGGGCCAACCGAACACGCTGGGCACGGTTTTCGACGGCGATACGCTTCGGCCGGCCACACCCGGCTTCCATTTCCTGACCGGCAGGCAATTGGATCGTTTGCGTTACGGGCACACCGTGGTGTTCCTCTCCAAACTCACGCTCTACGAAGACGATCACGCCACCGTGTTTCGCCAGAGCTGGCAGCGGTTCTATGTGAGCTGCGACCTGTGGGACGAGGAACATTTCCGGGTGACGATTCCAGGCGCCAACCCGGAGGCGAAGAACGGTCTGACCGCAACCGCCGCCGAGACCTGGTGCCTGGACAATATCTCCATCAGCGCTTTGGGGATGGCGCCGGACAGGCCATTCTGGCTCCGTTTCGACCTGCGCACGGCCGATCCCAAAGAGCTTTCGAGCGTGGTCGACGATACCGGGATCAGCTTGCGGAGCCTGATTGTATTTTTCAGCCGCAGGCCCGGCCCCGGCCAACCCCAATGGGGCTTCGAAACGCGCCTGCGTCTGGCGGATCTGCACCGCACGCCTTCCCGAGGGATGCGGAACGAGTGAACCGGCTACGCAACAAACTGATTCTCGTCTTTGTGGCCGCAACCCTGGCGCCGCTGGCGGCAACGGCATGGCTCACCATTTCCCTGCTGCGCCGAAGCGTGGATTTTTCGTCTACCAACGAGCTCGATGCGGTCTCCCAATCGCTTCAGAGGACCGGCAAGGAATTCTATCGCCACGCCTGCGACGATCTCCGCTTCCGCGCCGAATCCGGCCAGGCCAAGCCGCAGGAATACCCGCTCTCCGAACAGGCGAATTGGCCCGAGGCGGTAAAAAGTTTCGCCGCCAGCCCCGACGTCGACCGATTCGTTTTGGCTGGCGACCAGGGCAACCTGCTGGAATATCTGACGCGTCACAAGGGCGGCATGCGGGTGTATTCGGAAAGCCTCGGTGCGGTGGGCCTGGACCGCGTCGCCAAACAGATCGTGGACGCGCGCGACTCCGTGGAATGGTCCCGCGGGCACGACCTGCGCCGTGGCCTGGCGGCGGTCTACTTTCTTATAGCCGCGGTGTTCTGGGTGGGCTCGCTGGCGCTCATGATTTATCTGGCCCATCGCATCAGCCGGCCCATTCAGCAGTTGACCGCCGGCTTGAGCCAACTGGCATCGGGCGATCTCAACGCGCGCGTGGCAGTTTCCGGCGACGACGAGACCGGCATTGCGACCCGCGCCTTCAACCACATGGCCGGGCGGCTGCAGGAAAGCACCGAGCGGCTGGTCTATCTTCGCCAGCTCGAGGGTTGGCAGAGGCTGGCCCAGAAAACCGCGCACGAGATCAAGAATTCGCTCACGCCCATCCGCCTTACGGTGGAAGAAATGGTGGCGAGGCATGCGGACGCCGATCCCGCATTTCTGGAACAGGCGGCGCAGATTGTGGGGGAGGAAGTGGAATCGCTGGAACGCCGGGTGCGGGCGTTTTCGCAATTCGCCGCCGAGCCGCCGGTCTGTCCCAAACCGGTGGACGTGAATTCCCTGCTGCAGGAACGCATCGCGTTTTTGAAATCGGCCCATCCCGAGGTGGCTTATGACACTCGCCTGGCGGACCATCCGCCGCCGGTGGTGGCCGATCTGGATCTGCTGCGCGGCATTCTCACCAACCTGCTCGAAAATGCCGCGGAAGCGGCCGGCGAGGGCGGCCGCATTCTGGGCGTGACGGCGGCCGAAAGCGGGCGGGTGGCGATCGAAGTACACGATTCCGGACCGGGGTTGAGCCGCGACGCGCGCGCTTCGCTGTTTCAGCCCACCATTTCGTTCAAGAAGCGGGGCATGGGCCTGGGTCTTTCCATCGCGCGCAAAAGCGCGCTGCTGTCGGGCGGGGACATTGTGGTAACGAAAGGAGAACTGGGCGGCGCCGGTTTCCGCGTGCTGCTGCCTGTCGCAACCAATGGCATCCAAGCGCCTTCTGATCGTGGATGATGAAGAGAATATCGGCCGCTCCTTGCGAATGATCCTGGAGCGGGAGGGCTACGGGGTTAACATTTGCCGCTCGGTGGCGGATTTCAACCGGCATCCCGACGGCGGCCGCGCCGACGCGTACCTCCTCGACATGAAGCTGCCCGACGGCAACGGCATCGATTTGCTGCGCACCGTGCGGCAGAACGCGGCGGGCTCGCCGGTGATCATGATTTCCGGCCACGGCACCATCGCCGACGCGGTGGAGGCGACCCGCGCCGGCGCCTTCGATTTTCTCGAAAAGCCGCTCAGCCGCGACCGCGTGCTGGTGGCCGTCAAGAACGCTCTGGAGCGCTCCAACCTAGAGCACGAGAACGAGCGGCTGCGCGAGCTGGTCAGCTCCGGCGCGCCCAAAATGATCGGCTCCTCGGGCGCCTGGCAGCGCGCCGTCGATCAGGCTTCCATGGCCGCCCGGTCGGACGCCCGCGTCTTGTTGATTGGCGAGTCGGGAACCGGCAAGGAGTTGCTGGCCGCCCACATCCACAATTCCAGCCCGTTCTCTAGCGGCCCGTTCGTGAAAGTGAATTGCGCCGCCATTCCCACCGAGTTGCTCGAAACCGAATTGTTCGGCCACGAAAAGGGATCGTTCACCGGCGCCACCGCAACGCGGCGCGGCAAGTTCGAAATGGCCGATGGCGGCACCATTTTCCTGGACGAAGTCGGCGACTTGCACGCCGCGTCCCAGGCCAAGCTGCTTCGCGTGCTGCAAGAGGGCGAATTCCATCGGGTGGGCGGCGAGCAGATCATCCGCGTCAGCGTGCGCGTAATCTCGGCCACCAACCGCGACCTGGCCGCCCTGGTCTCGCAGGAACGTTTCCGCGAGGATCTCTACTACCGGCTTAGCGTGGTGCCCATCCGCGTCCCCGCCCTGCGCGAGCGTCCCCACGATATTCGTGTGCTGGCCGAATATTTCCTGGAGGATTTCTGCGTCCGCAATAACTTCCGCCCCAAGAAGCTGGACGATACGGTTTTTCCCCTGCTCGAAACTTACCCCTGGCCCGGCAACGCCCGCGAGTTGCGCAACGTGGTGGAGCGCATGGCCATCCTCACGCAGGGCGACCGGCTCACGCGCGACGCGATCCCGGTAGAAATTCGCGTGCAGCGCGAAGCGGGCCCCAAATCGACCATTCAGGAAGCCAGGGAATCGGCCGAACGCGAGCACATTTTGCGCGCGCTGGAAGAATCCAACTGGAACGTGTCAGGCGCGGCGAGAGCACTGGGGATGGAGCGAACGAATCTGCATAAGCGGATTCGAGCGCTGGGGTTGAGCAGGGCGAAATAAGAATCCGTGGCGCGGCTATTGCTGGCTGCCGAGATCCGCCTCGGCGTTCTTGCCTGGCGTAAGTGCGCCCCAACCGGCCCTCCGCAGACCTTCCGCGGGACGCCGTAAGCCCCGGCCGGCGCGACGGGAGCTAAATAAACGCTGGCGTCTGATACCCGAAATTGTGCAGGTTCGGGAAGACGTAGTCCAAGTCCGCTTGCGCGAGGCCGAACCATTTCGCCAGAGAGCCACAGTACTGGTCCTCGGAGGTGCTGGGGACCCACGTGCCGCGGGTCGTGGAATCGTCGGGGCCGGCTAGCGTGAGATTGGGGAAAGTGCCGTACAGGTTGCCGCCGTTCACGGCGCCGCCCATGATCAGGGCGTGGCTGCCCCATCCGTGGTCGGTGCCGGCGTTGCCGTTGGGCTGGAAGGTGCGGTTGAAGTCGGACTCGGTAAACGTGGTCACGTTGTCCTGCACGGTGAGCTGGCCCATCGCCTGGTCGAAAGCCGCCAGCGCGGCGGCGAGGTTGGTGAAGAGCGTCACCTGCTGCGGCAGTTGATTGGAGTGCGTGTCGTAGCCGCCCTGGCTGCAGAAGAAGATCTGGCGGGTGGCGCCGAGGGCGGCGCGCACTTGGATGAGCTTGGCCACCTGCCCCAATTGCGTGCCAATGTCGGTGCTCGCAAACGTGACGCCCAGGCTGCTGCTGCCGGCCACCGCGGCATTCACGGCCTGAGCCACGGCGATGGCATCCTTCAGCGAACTCTGCGCCGCCTGAATGAGGGTTACGCCGCTCGAAAGGCTGAGCATGTTCAGCAGGGCGGTGGATCCAGGATCGGTGGCGGGCGCCACCAGTCCGAAATTGCTGGTGTTCACGGTGGAGGGCTGGGTGGTCTCACCGATCAACTGAAGCGCGTTGCCGCCGATGCTGATGCAGGGCGGCACCAGGGTGCCGGAAATGCCGGCCAGCTTGTCGGCCAGCCGGCCGGACCAGCCAGTGGTGGCGCCGCCCTGCGGCACGGCGTTCTGCCACTCGTTCTGCTGGTCGGCATGCGAATAAAGGTTAACCGGCAGCGGCACGGAGGTGAGCTCCGGCATGCCATTCGAACCTCGCGGCACCGGTTGCACCAGCGAGCCCACGTTGGCCAGCAGCGCCAGGCGCTTGGAGGAGTTGTACAGCGGAGCGATGGGTGCGAAGCTGGGGTGCAAACCATAGCCGGCGTTGGTGGCCGGGTCGTGAATGGCCAGCAGCGAACTCTGCGGGAGGGCCAGGTTCTGACGGATTTTCTGGTAGTTGGCGTATGTCGCGGTGTCGTTGGGAACTAGCATGTTGTTGGCATCGTTGCCGCCAAACAGGAAGATGCACACCATAGCCTGGTAATTGCCGGACGATTGCGCCCGCGCAGTCATCAGGCCGGCCTTGCCGAAGGCAGCGGCCGCGCCGATGGTGGAAATCGTGCGGCAGCCGAGGCGAAGAAAGTCGCGACGCGATCGAGGCTGTTGCATTGTCATGACCGTTGTTCTCCCTTTACCGTTCGATTTCGTATTGCGGCGCGGCGGCAGCGGCATAAAGCGCGCTGCGCACGCGCGACGCCAGGCTGGTGGATGAGCTAGCGGCGGTGGTCAGAAGGCCGCGCACATTGGCATCCATTTCGCCCCGGAAAAGCGCCTGGTTGAGCGCCTCCACCAGGTCGGGAGGGTTGTTGGCGAGGTCCTGCAAATTGGCCAGGTTCACAGTGATGCCGCTGGAGATGCCGTTGGTGGCCACCCGGTAGGCGAAGTTGGCGCGCGCCAGGGCAGTGGCGGCGTTCATCGCCTGGAATTCGGGCGCCACCGGCGGCGGCGTGACACCGGGAACGCTAACGGTATAGAAGGGCGAGAAGTAGCTGAACACGCTGCCGGGCGTGAGCGCCGTCTGGCCCATGAGGGTGGCCTGGTTGGTAAGGGCGTCGGCGGCGGTGACTGTGGCATTGAGCGCGCGCAGCAGGCCGGTGGCATAGAGGATCGGTTCCGCCAGCTTGCCGGTGCCTTCGCTCTGCGCTTCGGTATCGGTGAGCAGGGCGGTAATCACGGTCTGCAGGTTGCCCTGCGAAGATCGGAATGCGCTCGCCACCCGGCCCACATAAGCCGGCGAAGGGTCGCTCAGCACGAGCCGCTGAATCAGCCGGTAGGAGACGAACGGAGCCACGTTGGACTGCTGGCAGATACAATCGATCGCCGCGCTCAGGTCGCTCTCCGCCGTCCCGCCGGCGAGGATGACGCAAGGCGTCGGCAGGTTGATGTTCTTCTGAGTGGTGTCGTGATAATTCTCGAACGCCACCATGGGCGCGAAATAGTACGGCATGTTTGTCCAGAGCGAGGCAAAACCGGGCGTCTCACCGTAGGTCCAGCCGGTCATCACCTTGGCCATTTCCGAGACGTCGGACTGGCCGTATTCCGGAACCGTGGCGCCGCCGGCCGCTATGGGAACGCCCTGGGAATCCAACTGTACCAGGCCCAAGGCGAACAGTTGCATCGCCTCGCGAGCGTAGTTCTCGTTGGCCGCGGTGCCCGTAGCGGGGTTGGCCTTGGCGTTGTTCACCATGTCGAGGAAGTAGCCCATAGAGGGATCCAAGGTCGTGGCGGCCAGCAGGTCTTGGTACGTGCCGAAGGCGTAGTTGGCCATGAGCCGCTGATACCCCACCATCTGCTCGAACGCCGTGTTTTTGACGGCGGATGCCACCAGTATCTGTGCCAGGGCGAACGACGCGCGCTGGCGAAGTTGATCGCTGCCATTGATGGCGACGTTGAAGAAGGCCGTCTGCAGGCGGGTCACGCCTTCGGTGGTGCTGTCCGGATCGGGCCACGCGCTGGCCGGCGCGGCAAACTGCGCGGCGAGCCAGGCGCTTTGCCCCATGGTCTGGATATCCACAACGCTTTGCGGCGTGGGTCCCCAGGTGGTCATTTCGAGGAAGCGGACCGCGCCGGCGTACGGCATATTCTCAACCGCCAGGCGGACGGGCACCGCGATTGGGGTTGAGGTGGCCGTGCCGGGGTTCGGATTGGTAACCTTGACCGCCGCCAGACGCCCGACCGGCATCGCGACCGTGCCGGTGGCCGTGAGCTTCGAGTCGGATACGAAAGTTGTGGGCAGCGCGGCGCCGGCAAAATAGACGGCGGCTCCATTCGCAAACCCGGTTCCGTTAACCGTGATGGTCACATTGCCGGGATTCACCGGGTTGGGAGTCACCGACGTGACAACCGGCAGAGGATTTTGGAGATTCACGGTCACGCTGGCCTGGGCCGTGGATTCAGCATCCGCGATGGCGGTCACCAGTACCGCCGCGGGACTCGGCAGATCGGCGGGCGCGGTGTACACGCCGGTGGCCGAAATCGTCCCCACGGTGGTGCTGCCTCCGGTTTGTCCGTTCACCTGCCAGATCACCGCTTGGTCGGTGGTGGTGGTCACCTTGGCTGTGAAAGACAGAGTGGCGCCGCAACGGATGGTGCCGCCGGCGGGCGCGATCGTCACCACTGCAGTCGAACTCACCGCGTTCAAGATCGGAATGAAGACCCCTGTCTGGGCACTCACACCGGCGATGCTTGCCAGAATCGGCTGATCGCCGTTCGCCAGTTGCGGGACGACCACATTGATCTGGTAGTCCCCGGCGGACGCGATGCCGGCGTACTCGACCGTTGCCGCCACACCGCCGATCGTTACGTGCAGTTGTGTGAGGTTCGACAGCGGCGCGGGGTTGCTGACCACCTGGCCGGCCGGCACCGCGGGCGTCGTCGGGCCAAAGCCGGTGGCGTAGATCTGAATCGTTTCGCCGGGCTGGGCTGGCCGCGACGTGACCGCGCTGCCCAAGTATCCGACTGGAGCGACCGGGACGCCATCGCTATTATGCCGGGCAGCGGCGTATTTCGCCTGAAAAGTGAAGAACGCCGGCGAGTAGCCTTGAAGCGTTGCCGTGCCGGTTGCGGCGCCGGAAGAGTTGCTGACCTCGACCGGCACCGGCCCGATCGTGGTATCCGTCGGCGCCTGAACGTTCAACAGTCCGGGGCTGACGTAGGAGATCGCGGCCTTCTTGCCGTCGATCTGGACGCTCACGCCATCGATCATGGTCGGAAGGTTATTTCCGGAGAAATCCGACGCCTGCCAGGACCGCGTCGTTGCGGACAGGCCGGTGCCGTAAATCGAGACCCACGAGCCGCTTTCGATGGCGGGCGCGCCGCTGGCGTTGTTCGAGACACTGGTAATGACCGGTCCTCCAGCGGGGGTCTGGCCGAACCCGGTGAACCCAACTGTCAGGAAGAGCAATCCACACAAACACCCTCGTTTCATCGCACCTCCATGGATACGCGCCAAGGCTTCCATATTGCCATCCGGACTACAGCGATCATACATCCAACCCGCGATTAGAAAAATATACTCGGATATTTTTACCTTTTTCCTCTTATTTAGGCTCCACATCCCACCATGCGGCCAACTCCGGCCGATTCGGGCTATTGGCACAACCAAGGAGGCAGGTCGAAGCTCCCAGTCGGAGCGTCGAAAAGGGGATGGAGCGGACTTGGCAACGTTCGCGGGCTCCGGCCATGGCTTCGGCGGTCGTGGCGATGACGAGCGAGTGGCCGCCCGGTTTTTCGCGGCGGCGGATTTCGCGGGTGGCGTCATAGCCGTCCATGACCGGCATCTGGCAACCGCGATGCCTATGCCCCTGTCGGTTACCGAGACGCGCATGTGAGCCCGGCCTTCGATCTGGCGGTCGCAGGTCACCGATATCACGACATGGCCGCTGGAGGTGAACTTAATGGCGTTGCCGACGAGAGTGCCTCGGCTCTGCAGGCTCGACGGCCTAATGCCGCATACTTTTGTGTCCGTGACACACCCGCACAGGTCGTAGGGCGGACCCCCTGGTCCGCAGCCGGCCCCCCGGCCGGCTCTTCGCCGGTGTCGGAGACTTGGTGCATAGGGAAAGAGCGGGACGAGGGCGTCCCGCGCGGACCGGGGGGTCCGCCCTACTATGATGCCGTGCCGGCTCCTTGCGAAAAGTACGTGGCATCTGGCTCGACGGCCCGCGCCACGAAACCGGAATGCACCCAGAACTGCTCCGCTCCCAACTCAACCGCGCCGCAAGCTATGCTAAATCTTCGGAGCGGAATCATTTGAATCGAATTGCACTGGCGTTTCGCAGTTTCTTCCAGCTTCTGTTCTCGGGCAAACTGTCGGAGGGCCTCGCGGCCGACTTGGGGCTGTCGCGGCGCGCCGCCGCCGCGGCCAAACCGGCAGCCAAGGCCGCCCCCGCCGCGCCGCCGCCCGTGCGCGCTTCCGACGGCGCACTGCAGCTTCTCGGCATTCTGCAGCGCGACTCGCGCCTGGTGGACTTCCTCATGGAAGACATCTCCGGCTACGCGGACGACCAAATCGGCGCCGCCGTGCGCGAATTGCACGACCAGTGCCGCGACGCCCTGGCCCGTTACATTGGCCTCGCCCCCGTGATCGATGGCGTGGAAGGCACTTTCGCCAAAGCGCCCGGCGATCCCGCCGCGGTCAAGTTCGTGGGCAACGTGCCCGCTAAGCCGCCTGCCGGCGGAACTTTGCGGCACAAAGGCTGGAAAGCGGTCAAGGTGGATCTGCCGGCTTTGGCCGCCAAGCAGGACGCCGCCATCGTCGCGCCGGCCGAGATCGAAATCGAGTAAACCGCCTTGCCGCCCCAATACGTCATCGGAATCGATCTCGGCACCACCAACTCCGCGCTCTCTTACGCCCGCGCCGAGGCTGCCGCGGACCCGTTCGCGCCCGCCGGCGTCGAGTTGCTGCCGATCCCGCAACTGACCAACCCGGGTGAAGTGCGCGACGAGACGCTGCTGCCTTCGTTCCTCTATCTGCCCGCGGCTTCGGAATTTCGAGCAGGCACGCTGGCGCTTCCCTGGGATGCGGAGCGCACCTTCATCACCGGGCGGCTGGCGCAGAAGCGCGGCGGCGAAAACGCGGGCCGGCTGGTGTCCTCGGCAAAATCGTGGCTCTCGCATTCGGGCGTGGACCGCACCTCCGCGCTGGTGCCCTTTCGCGCGCCCGAAGGAGTCGCCAAGATCTCCCCGGTGGAGGCCAGCCGCCGCTACCTGGAACATCTGCGCGAAGCCTGGGATTACAAAATGCCGGAGGCGCCCTTCGCCGCGCAGCACGTGCTGGTCACCGTGCCCGCATCGTTCGACGCGGTGGCGCGCGAGCTGACGCTGGCCGCGGCGGAGCAGGCGGGCTTCCACAACGTCACTCTGCTCGAAGAGCCGCAGGCCGCCTTCTATGCTTGGATCGAGCGCCATCCGGACTGGCGCGAACGGGTGAGGATCGGCGACCTGATTTTGGTGGTCGATATCGGCGGCGGCACCACCGATTTCACCCTCATCGCCGTGACCGAATCGAACGGTGAGTTGCAGCTCGAACGCGTGGCCGTAGGCGAGCACATCCTGCTGGGCGGCGATAATATCGACCTGGCTCTGGCCGGCGCGGTGGCCGAGCGCCTGGCGCAGAAAGGCACGCGCCTCGATTCGCGCCAGATGCAGGCGCTCTGGAACAACTGCCGCACGGCCAAGGAAAAATTGCTGGAGCCGGGCAGCCGTTCCAAAGAGCAGGCCGTCACGATTCTGGGCAAAGGCTCCGGCCTGGTGGGGGGAACCATCAAAGCCTCTTTGCCGCGGGAAGACGTCGAGCGCATCCTCGCCACCGGATTCCTCCCCGAAGTGGCGAGCACCGAAATGCCGGCCCAGCAGCGCCGCGTTGGTCTGCAGGAGCTCGGTCTTCCTTACGCCGCCGATGCCGCCATCACCCGTCACCTGGCGCGTTTTCTGCGCCAGCAGGCCACCCAACACGGCGGCGTGCGGCTGGGGCCGAGCGGCCTCGCTTGCCCCACTCACGTGTTGTTCAACGGCGGCGTACTGAACGCCGCCGAAGTGCGCGATGGCATTCTGGCCACGCTCAACCGGTGGCTAGCGGCCGAGAGCATGAACCCGGTCGAAGCGCTCGCCGGCGAAGATTTGATGCATGCGGTCTCGCGCGGCGCGGCGTATTACGGATTGGCGCGGCTCGGCCGCGGCGTGCGCATACGGGGCGGCGTGCCGCGCAGTTATTACGTCGGCATCGAATCCGCCATGCCCACCGTTCCCGGCTTCCCCGCCCCGCTCAAAGCGCTCACCGTGGTTCCGTTCGGCATGGAAGAAGCCAGCGACGTGCACATTCCCAATCGCGAATTCGGCCTGGTGGTGGGCCAGCCGGCCGAGTTCCGCTTCTTCACCTCCACCGCGCGCAAACAAGACCAGCCCGGCGACCTGATCGAGGACATGGGCGAAGATCTGGCCGAGCTCGCTCCCGTAGAGGTCAACTTCGCCGGCGGCGAAAGCTCGAGTGAAGTGGTCCCGGTTTCTTTCGAATCCGTGATTACCGAAACCGGCGTCCTACAGCTCTGGTGCGTAGCCCGCGACGGCCGGAAGTGGAAGCTGGAATTCAACCTGCGCGAGAGGGTGAAAGCATGATTGGCGCCCGAGCCAAAATCCGTGGGGCAGACCATCGTTGTTTGTGGTCTGCCACCGAACCTCTTCCTGGCAGACCACAAACAACGATGGTCTGCCCCACAATAACCCCATGAAAATCGGCATCGATCTCGGCACCACCAATTCCGCCCTGGCTTACATCGACGACCGCGAAGCCGAAGACCGCGATTTTCCTCCCATCCGCATCTTCGAAACCCCGCAACTGGTCGCCGCCGGGCGCGTCGAGCCGCGCCGCACCTTGCCCTCGTTCCTGTTCTTGGAGGATGGCCAGCCGGTGGGTGTCTATGCGCGCGAGCAGGGCGCGCTGGTGCCCACCCGCCTGGTGCATTCCGCCAAGTCCTGGCTCTCCAATCCCGACGTCGACCGCACCGCCAAAATCCTTCCGTGGGATTCCCAGGAAACCGGCCGCGTGCTCTCGCCGGTGGAAGTGTCTTCGCGTTTGCTGGCCAAGTTTCGCGAAGAGTGGGATCGCACCGAGTATGCTCCGCTGGCCGAGCAGGACGTGGTGCTCACCGTTCCCGCTTCATTCGACGAGGAAGCCCGCGAGCTCACCGTCATGGCCGCGCGCGATGCCGGTATCGAGCGCCTGACCCTGCTCGAAGAGCCCGCCGCGGCGTTCTACTCCTGGATCTCCGCCAACCTGGCCCAATCGCGTAAGAAGCTCACCGACGGCCAAACCGTGCTGGTCTGCGACGTCGGCGGCGGCACCAGCGATTTCAGCCTGATCCGCATCTCCCGCGAAGGCGACCTGGTCAACTTCACCCGCACCGCCGTCGGCAAGCACTTGCTCCTGGGCGGCGACAACCTGGACCTCACCCTGGCTTGGCTGGTCGAGGCCAAGCTCGGCGCGCAACTTTCCATTCGCCAGCGTAGCGGTCTGCGGCGCCAGTGCTCGGCGGCCAAAGAGCGTTTGCTCAACGATCCGAACTTGCAATCGGTGGAAATCACCGTGCTCGGCACCGGCTCATCGCTGATCGGCAAATCGCTCAAGACCGAAATTCAGCGTTCGGAAGCTTTGGAACTGGCGCTTGAAGGCTTTCTCCCGTTTTCCGCGCGCGGCGAAGCGCCCAAAGAGGAAAAGCGCAGCCTGTTTCGCGAGCTCGGCCTTCCTTATGTCACCGACCCCGCCATTACCCGTCATCTGAATGCGTTTCTCGAAAGCTCCATCGGCGCCAACGATCCGCCGCCCGACGCCATCCTCTTCAATGGCGGATTCTTCATCCCGCAAATTCTGCGCGAGCGCGTGGCCGACGTGCTCGGCCGCTGGTACGGCCGCCGCCCGGAGATCTTCGAGAACAGCGACCTCGACCTGGCCGTGGCGCGCGGCGCGGCTTATTACAGCTACGCACGCGGCACCGGCAGCGGCATCCTGGTGCGCGGCGGCCTGCCGCGAACTTATTACATCGCGCTCGGCGAGGTCCGCGATGGCAAGTTCCCCGCTGTGTGTCTGGTCCCGCGCGGCGCCGAAGAGGGCTCGGCGGTCTTGATCGATAACGATGCCTTGCAGCTCGTCGCCAATCGCCCGGTGAGCTTCCGCCTGTATAGCTCGCTCTCTCGTGCCGAAGATAAGCTCGGCGACGTGGTGGAATTCGCGGCCGAAGACGCGAGCCTGCACCGCCATGCGCCCTTGCACGCCGTCATCCGCTTCGGCAAGAAAGTTGAAGAGCGCCTGATCCCCGTCAAACTCGGCGCTCGCCTGACCGAAATCGGAACGCTCGAAACCTGGTGCGAATCGAAGGTCAGCGACAACCGCTGGAACCTGGAATTCGCGCTGCGCAAGCAGGCCGCGCTGCCCACGGAACATAGAGCCGCGGCAGTTGTCAGCGAGCAAGCTCTGAAATCTTCGCTCGAAATGATTTCGGCCATGTTCTCCGCCAACGCCAAGGCGCCCTTTCCGCCCGAGGAACTTCCCGCCCGCCTGGAACAAAGCATGGGCTTGGGCCGCAATTCGTGGCCGCTGGCCGCGATTCGCCAGATGGCCGATGCGTTTTTGGCCGCCGCCGACGGCCGCAAAAAATCGGCCGCGTTCGAAATTCGCTGGCTGAATCTGGCTGGCTTCTGCCTACGCCCCGGCTTCGGCTTTCCCGGCGACGATTTCCGCATCGAGCAGGCACGGCGCATCTACTCGGCCGGTATCACCTACTCGAACCAGGCGCAATGCGAAATCGATTGGTGGATCTTCTGGGGCCGCCTGGCGGGCGGCTTGAATCGCAACCAGCAAACCGATATTTACCAGCGGCTCTCGGCGTTCTTGTTGCCGCGCGGCTCGAAGAAACCGCCGCGCCTGAATCCCTCCCTGCTGCGTGAAATGTGGCGCACCGCATCGAGCCTCGAGCTATTGCCCGCCGGCACCAAGACCGAGTTGGGCGATGCGCTGGTGAAGCGCGTCAAAGCCGGCGATTACAAGGAAAGCGAGCTGTGGTGCCTGCTGCGCCTGGGCGCGCGCAAGCTTTTCTACGGCCCCATCAACCTGGTGGTTCCCCCAACCATCGCCACGCGCTGGGCCGAGGCGCTGCTCCCGATTCCGGCCGCGGCCGATGCCCTCGCCGCCATTGCCCGCCGCACCGAAGATCCCACCCGCGACCTCCCGGCCGCGACGCGGGACGCCGTTCGCGCCAAGCTTGCCCAGCACGCCCATGCCGGCCGCCTCCTGCCCATCCTCGATGGCGAAACCGAGGACGACCGTGCCCTGGGCCGGATTTTCGGAGAAGAGCTGCCTTCCGGGTTGGTGATGGTGGGGCACGCTTTATATAGCTTGCCCTAGAATAGCTGTTATGACCTTCTGCCGTTGCACCGCAGTCGCCGCTCTCTTCTTCCTGCCGGGTTTCGCCGTTGCGCAAACTGACGCTTCGCTGGCGATTCAAGGCCTGAATGGCGCCAGCGCCACCCTTTCCCTCTCCGATCTCGCCAAGCTACCGCCTCAGACCGTGAAAACCGTCGACCACGGCAATCCGGTCACGTTTGAAGGTGTGCTGCTGTCGGACGTGCTCTCGCAGGTCAGCCGGCCAATCGGCGAAGCGTTCCACTCCACTGTGGCGTCCTACTACCTGACCGTGGAAGCCAAAGACGGCTATCGCGCCGTATTCGCATGGGCGGAGCTCGATCCGAGCTTCATGGACAAATCCGTGTACGTGGTAACCAAGCGCGACGGCAAGCTGTTGACCGGCAAAGACGGCCCTTTTCAATTGGTCGCGCCCGGCGAGAAGAGAGCCGCGCGCTGGGTCCGTCAGGTAACCGCGCTGAGAATCCGCAAGGCCAATTGAGGCGGCACGGGCTTTAGCCTGTGTTCCGCCGCTTTTGCAATATCCCGGCCCAAACGTAGGAATATGGATCGATGAACACTTTCCCGGTTCTCCTGGGCGCTCTCTGTGTCTACGCCATTGCTTACCGCTACTACAGCGCGTTCATCGCGGCCAAAGCCTTGGTGCTGGACGACCGCCGCCCCACGCCGGCACATATCTTCAAGGACGGTCAGAACTACGTGGCGTCGCCTAAGTGGGTGCTCTTCGGCCACCACTTCGCCGCCATCGCCGGCGCCGGCCCGCTGGTGGGTCCCACGCTCGCGGCGCAGTTCGGGTTCGCCCCCGGTTTTCTGTGGCTGCTGATAGGCGCGGTGCTGGCCGGCTGCGTGCAAGATTTCACGGTTCTGGTGGCGTCCATCCGGCACCGCGGCCGGTCGCTGGCGGAAATCGCGCGCACCGAGATCAGCCCCTTTGCCGGCCTCGTCACCATGATCGCCGTCCTCTTTATTCTGTTGGTTACTCTGGCCGGACTGGGAATCGTGGTGGTGAACGCGCTGGCCAACAGTCCCTGGGGAGTGTTCACCATCGGCGCTACCGTTCCCATCGCGCTCGTCATGGGGATATGGATGTTCCGAAGCCGCGCCGGAAGAATCGCCGTCACCGGACCGAGTATCTTTGGCGCGGCGGTGCTGCTTTCGGCGGTGATCGGCGGCCACTGGTTTGCGCAGTCGGGCGCGGCCGGCGCGCTCACGTTTTCGCCGCACCAGATTACCTTACTGATAGTCGCTTATGGCTTTGTCGCCTCGGTGCTGCCCGTCTGGCTGCTGCTCGCCCCGCGCGGTTACCTGTCCACCTATGTCAAGCTGGGCACCATCGCCATCCTCATCGTGGGCGTCTTCATCGCGCATCCCGATATCCGCTTCCCGGCGTTCACACCATTCATCCACGGCGGCGGCCCCATCATCAAAGGCCAGTTATTCCCGTTCCTCTTTGTGACCATCGCCTGCGGCGCCATCTCCGGCTTCCACTCCCTGGTTTCCTCGGGGACTACGTCGAAAATGCTGGACAAAGAAACCGACGCCCGCTTTGTCGGCTACGGCGCCATGCTCTCGGAATCGCTGGTAGGCGTGTTGGCGCTTATCGCCGCCACTTCCATGCACCCCGGCGATTATTTTGCGATCAACACAACATCCGAAACCTTCGCCAAGCTCGGCCTCAATACCGTAAATCTGGACATGTTCTCGCGCCAGGTGGGTGAAAACTTGACGGCGCGCACCGGCGGCGCTGTGTCTCTGGCGGTTGGCATGGCGCAAATCTTCAAAAGCGTGCCGGGCTTCGACCGTCTGATGGCCTATTGGTACCACTACGCCATCATGTTCGAAGCGCTCTTCATTCTCACCACCATCGATACCGGCACGCGCGTCGCCCGCTACGTCCTGCAGGAAATCATGGGCCGCGTGCGGCGGGACTTCGCCAACAGCGCCTCGCTTCCCGGCAACCTCATCGCCACGGCGTGCGTGGTAGTCGGCTGGGGATATCTCATCGATACCGGAAATATCTCTACCATCTGGCCGCTATTCGGCACCGGTAACCAGTTACTCGCCACCATTGCGCTGTCCATAACTACAACCTTCCTGATTAACATGCGAAAAGCCAGATACGCGCTGGTTACTGCCGTTCCCATGTGTTTTGTCGGCGTGACCACCATCGCGGCGGGCATCGAATCGATACGGAACATCTTCTGGCCACTAACTTCGAAGCCCGGCCAGATATTCACGGGTTACCTCGATTCGACGCTGACGGGTATCTTCATCCTTGGGGTGGTTCTGGTGGTATGCGATGCAGCCCGGCGCTGGGTTGCCGTCTTGAATGGCGCCGAACCGCCCGCGGAGGCCTTTGGCGAGCCCGTTACGGCCGCGGGCGAAATCAAGATGGGTTGTTGCTGAGTATTCGGGTTGGCAATTCGGGTCAGGTATACGGCGACCTCTCCGTCACGGGCCGTGAGAGAATTGGTTCGAGCCACGGATGAACACGGATACACGCGGATAACTTCATTGTTTTTCTTTATCCGTGTCCATCCGTGTTTATCCGTGGCTATATTTCCTCACCCCTTCTGACGGCCGCGGCTCGGTGTCGCGGCTTTTGAACTGGACGCTAGGCACCACTTAATGGGTAAAAGCGTAGATCAGGTAGTTCACTCCGATGCGAATGCCGAGATCGGAGAACCGGGTGGGGTAGGTCGGCTCGTCGGCATTTTCCCAGGAATCGCCCAGATCCATGTTGTGACAAATGACGACGTCGAGGCGTCCCTGGTCGTCGTAGATGCCGCGCCAGCGTGGTGTGTCGCCGCCCGAACCCCACTGGGGAAAGGTGGGGCACTTTTCGCAGATGCTGCCGGTCTGGGTGTACTGCATGCCCGGAACCTGATAGCGATGTTCCAGATCGAAGACGGTATGAAAGATCGGGTCGTTATCGGGGATGTCGACAATCGGCCGGCCGGGCAGCACTTTGTCCATGCTGTGGCGAAACACCTGCCACTCCACCGTGCCATGGAAATCGTCGCACATAAAGAAGCCTCCCCGCGCCAGAAACTCGCGGAACTTGGCAATCTGAACGTCGTTCAGTTCCCAGTGGCCCACCTCCACGGCGTAGAGCCAGGGGTAGTTGAAAACGTCGTCGTCTTCTTCCAGGTTGATGGGCTGCTCGGCCGAGCGGGCGTCGATACGCGTCAGGCGCCGGATCGCCAGCGACAGATGCCGGTCCGAGCGGGGATAATCGATGGTCCAGTTGGTGTTGCCCTGGTGCCAGTCGTAGCCGCGCTTGGCTTCCGATTGCCAATCGATATAACCGTGCCAGGTGGGGTACATCAGCCTCGCGAAGGTCCATTCGGCGGGCACGTTGTAATCCTTGGCCAAGGGAAAGTTGTTGTATTCCCAAGCCGGGTACTCACGAAAAGGCCGCTGGGCGAAGACCGTGCAAACGATCAGTCCCCCTCCCAGCAATATGGCAACCACCGAACTCGCCCGCATGTCTCTACCTTCAGTATATGAGGCGGGCGCGCCGCCGATGCCCCGCCCGGAGCTTTATCGGCGGCGCTCACATGGGACAGCGAAGGCGGGATCAGAAATTCTGTTCGTCGGCGGAGGGTCCGTAGATCGAGGGCACGGGTATTTCATTCAGGCGCAGGTAGACGGAGAGTTGGCCGCGGTGGTGCACGACGTGGTTGAACACGAAGGTGCGCAAGACGGCGGCCTTGGGCAAAGTGAAGAACACCATTTCGCCGCTCTTCAGCGACCAGGGTTTCATCATTATGTCATCCGGCGCGGCGGCAATCGCGGCCCGGGCGGCGGCCACTTTTTTATCGAATCTCGCCAGCAATTTCTCCGTCGTGTCGGGGGCCGGCTCCGATGTTCCTTGCGCCGCCAGATCGAAAAAATCCTTCTCCAGCGCGTCCGGCACCCAGCCCGTCATGTCGACGATATGGTTGGCGAGCGCGCCCATCGTCATGGAGCGGGCGTGCGGCGCCCAGTCGAATTTGTCGGCAGGGACGCGTTCCAGCACCCGCCGCGTAGTTTTGGTTTCGTTGTCGAACTCGTTCAAGAGCGCTTCGGACATCGGCATGTTAGGGAGAACCTCCTCGGCTATATTCGCTTTTTATTCGCTGTCTGTCAAGAGCAAAACCCGAGCGTTTCAGACGGCCGGCAGAGTGTGCCCTCCATGACCGGCTTCCGCATCCACCACACGTTCACAAAAAGCCCGAAACTAACCGAAAAGTCTAGCCTCTCTAGGACCGTCCCGGCGTCCAGCTCTTATCCGGACGGCCGATGAAGGAAAGTTCGACGTCATAACTGATGGGCCGTATGTCCGGGGGGAGTTTCGCGGAAGGGCGTTTGCCGTCGGAATGACGCGGCCGCATGCGCTCGGCGACTTTGGAACTGATCAAATAGCGGACATCGTCGCAGTTATATTCCGCATTGAGGATCATGATTAGGGATCAGTCTAGCCAGGGTGCGCGAACGTGTCAATGCGGAAGGGGACAAAGCTGAGAACGGGCCAGAAACGGCTCAGAAAGTTACTAGCCTGGTACTAAGTTGCCGGAAAAACGCATAGGGATATGCTGATTTGGAACCGCCGGAGCACATTCTCTCTTGCGCGGGACCGGCTTCTGCGTTTGTAATAGTGAAGACCGGACAGCAATGGGCACCATCGCGTTGGTAAATTCGCGCTACGAGCTGCGCCAGATTGTCGGGCGCGGCGGTATGGGGCTGGTGTACAAGGCTTACGACTGCGTGATCGGCCGCGATGTGGCGCTGAAGACTCTATTGGACATTCAGGGGCGGACCGCACTCGAGATGTTCTACAAGGAGTGGCGCATCCTGGCAAATCTCCACCATCCGAACATCGTTGAGATATTCGACGTGGGAGAATTCGAGGACGGCGGCGTCACCAAGCCTTACTTCGTGATGCCCTTGTTGCCGGGCACTACGCTCGAACAATTGATCCACGCGCCCGGCCAGCAGTTCGCGCCCGACCGGCTGGGAGAGATCGTCACGCAGGCCTGCCGGGGATTGCAGGCCATTCACGACGCCGGCCTGGTGCATCGCGACATCAAGCCCAGCAATATCTTCGTGATGGATTTCAACTCCGTGAAGCTGATCGATTTCGGTGTGGCTCACCTGGTGGGCGGAAACACCGCGACCGGCATCAAGGGAACGGTAAGCTACATGGCGCCGGAGCAGGTGGAAAACCAGGAGTGCGGGCCGGCTTCCGACGTGTTCTCGCTCGGGGTGGTTTGTTATGAAACCCTGTGCGGCGTGCGGCCGTTTCAGGGCAGGAAGACCGAGGAGGTGTTCGACGCCATCCTGCACCAGACCCCGGCGCCGATCTTCGAGGTCAACCCCACCATCAGCCAGACCGTGAGCCGGGCGGTTCACAAGGCTCTGGCCAAGCAGCCCCGGAACCGGTACAGCAGCGCCCTGGAGTTTGCCGATACCTTGCAGCGGGCGCTGCGCGGCGAGACCATCGCGGCGCTCGATCCGACGCGGATTCAACCGCGGATTCAGCGGGCCATTAAGGCGTTCGAGCAGGCCAACTACCAAATGGCGACCGATATTCTGCGCGACCTGGAGGCGGCCGGGCACATAGATCCGGCGCTGCGGCCGCTGCGGAACCAGATCGACCAGGCGCTGCGGCGGCAGAGGCTGGGCGAACTGATCGAACGGGCGCGCCTGGGTCTGGCGGAAGAAGAGCTTGCGGTGGCCTTGCGGAATGTCGAAGAGGCGCTCAAAATCGACCCCACCCACGAAGAAGCCATCAAGTTGCGGGGCGACATTCAGGCGGAGGTGGCGCGCGTTGAGGTGGACGAATGGCTGCGCGCCGCGGAGAACGCTATCAACGGTTATGCCTTTGGGACGGCCCGGCAGCTTCTGCGGCGGGTCTTGGATCTGCGCCCGCAGGAGGCCCGCGCGACGGAACTGCTCGAAGTCGTGGAGGCCCGCGAGCTGGCATTTCGCGCGGCGCGACAGGAGAAGGACGACCTGTATCGGGCGGCGCGCGAGTCGTGGGAGAACGCCGAGTTCGCCACCGCGGCGGCGCGCCTGGAACGCGTGTTGGAGCTGGAATCCAACGCGCCGGACAGCTCCAACCCGGAGAGCACGGCCAACTATGGGAGCTTTCTGAGCCTGGTGAGGTCGGCGCAATCCGCGATTGAAGATACTCGCGCCCGCGCGCTCGAGCACCTGGTGCGGGGCCAGTATCGGCAAGCCATCGACCTCTGCCGGGAAACCGCCTCGAAGTATCCCGGTCACCCTGTGCCGCCGGGACTGGCATGCCTGGCGGAGGCTGAGATGCGGAGGGACTCGCTGTCGCAACTGGCGGCGGTGGTGACCGCCGTGACGGCCGAGACCGACCTCGAAAAGCAACTGGAACTGCTGCGGCGGGGGATCGAGAAGATTCCCGGAGAGCCGTTGCTGGAGCAATGGTTTCGCGCGCTGCGGGACCGCCTCGCCGTGGTGAAAACCGTAATGAACCGGGCCCAGGCGCGCGAGGAGCGCGGCCGTTTTCCCGAGGCTCTGGAACAGTGGCATCTGGTCGAGGCGATCAACCCGGACCAGGCGGGCATCGGCGATGCCATCGAGCGCCTTTCCGCGCTGGCCGGCGAATCCGGTCCGGCGCTTGCGGATGCCTACGCTTCCAGCCCGGGGGCGATCGCGGCGGCGGCTTCCGCTCCCCCATTGTCCGCCAATGGAAGCGCAGGAGGGGGCAACGCGGCCGAGCCGCCGGTCGAGCCGGTGGGCGTCGCGATAGCGCCTCCGGCGGCGGGCTCCGCAACCACGACAACGCGCTCGGGCGGCTCCTGGCGCGGTCTGCCGGACTGGGTACGGCGGCGCGATGCCAACGCCCAATGGGCGCTTGCAACGGCCGCGGCGGCCATAGTCGTCCTGATTCTGGCGGCGATTTACACGGCCATCCACCAGTCCCCGCCGAAACCGCAGCCTCGGGCGGTGACTCGGGTTCGAGTCGAACTGCGCGCCGGAACCGCGGGCGCTGCCATCCACCTTGGACCGGAAACGGGAACCGGCGAACTGCGAACCGCGCTTGCGCCGGGCACCTACCCGGTGGAGTCCGAGTTGGTCGGCTTCGAACCCTACTCGGGAACCGTCGAGGTGGGAAGAGACGGGATGGATCAAACCCTGCCGGCTCTGCGCCCGTCGCCCACCGCGGTGTACTTCACGAGCGACCTCCAGAATGCCCGGATCCGCTTGGACGACCGTCCCGACGCGCCGCTTGAGGCAACCGGGTTTCACGCCGTGGACATTGTGCCCGGCGCCCATGCGATCGCGGTATGGGACGCCGCTCACCGCTGGCGTTTCAACTTCCAAACCGCGGATGCGACGGCGCCGGAGCTCCAGGGGCCGATTTCCGCCGGCGATCTGGTGGCCGTGGCAGTCTCCAGTCTCGGACCGAACGCGACGGTTCGGACGAGCGCCGCCGCATCGGCGGCTACCGGCGATGACGTGATGCCGGGCAGTGCTTTCTCCGGCGGCTGGCAATTCGGCGGGTTGCAGCCGGGTTCCCACCGCATCAACCTCAAGCTGGCCAGCGGCGAACGGACCGTCACCATCGAGGCCGGTGCGCGTCCCGCCCTCTGGATCGCCATGTTCTCCAATCGCGACGTCGGGTCACTCGAGATCAGCACCGGCATCGACCGCTTTCGGGTTTTCCTCGAGGGCAAGGCGTATCCCGGCAGGATTCAGAACGGCAGCATGTTCCTGGCGAACCTGACGCCGGGCAAGTACCGGGTGAAAGTGGAAGCCGACGGATATGAGGCTTTGCCCGAGCGTGTCGTCGCGGTGGGGAAGGGAAGCTTCAAGGAGTCCTTTAAATTATCGGCGCTGCCGCAGTTGGCGACGTTGAGCGTTCATGGGGCCCCTCCCCGTACCCAGGTGCAGATCGACGGATTGCCGGCCGGCGCCACCGATGCCGACGGTAATTTCACTTCGGATCAAGTGACGGCCGGCCAACATAATATCGATTTCGTCAACCCACCCGGGTACAAGCCGAAGCGCCTTACCCGAATCTTTCTGGCGCGCGAGACCGTGGCTCTCACTGCCGCTGAGGTCCATCTGGAGCGAAACCCCAGCGACGTCACCGTCCGCGCCAATGCCGAGAACGCCACCGTGGAGTATCGCTGCGGGGAATCTACGCTGCGCGGACGCGCGCCGCTGACGGCGGCCTGCGCGGAGCCGCAAATCACGGTAAGAATCTCCGCCGATGGTTACACGCCGGAGACCCAGACCGCGACGTTAAACCCTGGCGAGAGCCGGACCTTGAATATCGAGCTCAAACGCATCGCGGCGCCTCCGCCGGCCGCGAAGAAAACCTGCTCGCTAACCGACCTGGGCTCGCGGGGCTGGAAGCAGGAACAGGACTGGTTCGCATCCACTGCCGGCGCCACTCTTCCGTGCAACGATCTGGCGGGGCAGTATGTCTGGATCATGAAGCTACCCAAGAGCAAAAGCCAGATCTCCATTACCGGCGCCGCGGGTTTGGCGGAGCTTGTGCTCGACAAGAAGTACTGCACACTCACCGGCAGCCCCAGACAGGACTTGACCAGGTATGAGAAAGACGGGCAGGTGACGCTGGCCATTCAGGTAGACCCGGCGCAGATCGCGGTTTTGGTTCTGTCGGGCCGCTCGTGGGAGACGCTCGGCCGGGTGGCGGGTGACTTTCACAAAAGTCAGATTCGGTTTCCCGCGGGATTGAGACTGGCGCAATTCACGTTCACCGAGAAGTGAGTGCTGCTGCATGGAGTGGGGCCGGCATTTTCGCCCGCTTGCCGGCCGGCGCGACCACGACTTCCGCCAGGGCTTTCGTGTATGGACCGAGGCTAGATGAAACCTGGCTGGCGTGCCGTCTGTCTAATGCAGTAGGAGGGTCGAGTCATGAAGGTAGGAATGCTGAAGCGGATGTTGGCGGCGGGAATGCTGGTCGCGGGAATGTCGTTATTGGCGGGGGTGGCAGCGGCAGCCGACGACGCGTCGATCGCGCGCGGCGTTTCCCATGAAATTGCCACTTACCCTTACTACACGATGTGGGACACCCTCGGTTTCAGAGTTGTGAATGGGCAGGTGGAACTGAACGGCGCTGTAACGCAGCCCTTCAAGAAACAAGATATCGAGCGATCGGTGAGTAAGGTTCCGGGCATTGTCAGCGTCACCGATGACATCAAGGTGTTGCCGTTGTCGGATTTCGACAATCGCTTGCGCATGCAGGTGGCCAACGCGATTTATCGCGACCCGGTGCTCTCGCGTTACGCCGGCATGGGCTGGGCGCCGATCCACATCATTGTGGACAACGGCCATGTGACACTGACGGGCACCGTAAACAGCGGCATGGAAAAGCAAGTCGCCGGAATGCGGGCGTCGCAGTCGCTGAGTTTCGGAACGGTGGCCAACGAGCTGGTAGTGGAGCATCCCGCAAGCAAGAAGAGCTGATGCGATGGCTCAAGTCCCGGCTGAATAGGCGGCCGGCGTTCTGCCGGCCGCCTTTTTTTGCGCCTCTGACACGCCTTTCTTTAAAAAAGCATCCGCGCGAATCACGCTACAATCTAGTAAGCGATGGGGTCTGCTGCGCGCTCCTTTGGGGGGCGCTTCTGGGCGCTGATCGGCGCCACTTTTCTCGGCTTCCTGGGCATGGGTACGGTGTTGCCGCTGATGGGGCCGCACGTACGCAACGACCTGGGTGCGTCGGACCAATCGGTTGGCCTGGTGATCGGCATCTTCTCGTTTGTGGCGCTGGCGGGAAGACTGATCTCAGGGCCGATGGCGGATGGTCGCGGGCGCAAGTTCACGTTTCTGACCGGGCTGGCCAGTTGCGGTTTGGCGGGTGTGGCGTACCTGCTTCCGTTCGGTTTGGCGGGCGCCTATGGCGGGCGCGTGCTGCAGGGCTTTGGCGAAGCGTGCCTTTATGCTGGCGCCGCGGCCTGGGCGGTGGAACTGGCTGGGGTGGAGCGTAGCGGGCAGACGCTGGGATATATCAGCAGCGGAATCTGGGGCGGCATTTCGGCGGGACCGGTGGTGGGCGCGTGGCTGGGGTCGTTCAACCGCGCGGCTGCGATGCAGGTGATTGCGGCGGGCGTGGCGTTTGCCGCGCTCACGCGCATTCCGGAAGACTATCGGCCGGCGCCGCACGCGCCGCGAAAACCGCTCATGCGCAAATCGCTGTGGATGCCCGGGATTGCCATCGGACTGGTGAACGTAATGTATCCCGTGGTGACCGGCTTCCTGGTGCTGCACCTGGCCAACCACGGCAATTCCGGCCGCGCCGCATTCACTGCGTTCGCGGTGATGGTGTTGACTTCGCGCTTCTTTCTGGGCGGACTGCCGGACCGGATTCACCCCGCCATTACCTTTTACGGCGGGATCTCGCTGATGGCGGTGGCTCTGTGTGTGCTGGCCGGCGGACCGGATCGCAATGTGGCGGTGGGCTCGGCGGCGCTGCTCGGGTTCGGATTTTCGTTTCCGTGGTCGGCGGTGGGCTCCACCGTGTTGCGCAAGACGCCGCCCAGCGAGCGCGGCTCGGCCGTGAGCCTCCTCAGCGCGTTTTATGATTTGTTTGTGGGCACCAGTTCTTTTGTGGCGGGCGGGGTGGCGAAGCACTACGGCTACTCCGCGGCTTTTCTGATGGCGGCGGCGGCGCTGGCCGGAGCGGCCATCATCGCGCGATGGGTTTTCGCGGGCGTGGGTCCGATCACGGAGGATGCAGACATGGGAGACAGCCCGGACGAGTTGTGCCTGGCGGAGAGAGCGGATTCATGAAGGCAGTTTTACTGACGATGCTGTTGGCCGTGGGTGTCTGGTGCCAGGAGCGGCCGCATTCGGCGCCGATGGTTCTGGCATCGGGCGCAGACCTGGAAGCGGTGGTGACCACCGAGATGGGCGAGTTCCGTTTCGAATTCGCGCCCGACAAGGCTCCGCAACACGTAGCCCAATTTCTGAAGCTGGCGCGCGAAGGATACTACGACGGCAGCGCGTTTTTCCGCGTGGTGGCCGGCGGAATGATCCAGGGCGGCGATCCGCTGCTCAAAGACGCCAAGACGCCCCGCAACCTTTGGGGCACCGCCGGGTTGAACCTGCTGCCCGCGGAATTCAGCGACATGAAACACGAGCGCGGCGTGGTTTCCACCGTCAGCATTCCGGGCAAGGCCGATAGCGACGGCGCGCAGTTTTTCGTATGCATCGCGCCCCAACCGTCGCTGGACGCCCACTATTCGGCTTTCGGACGCGTGACCGAGGGGATGGACGTGGTGGAGCGCATTTCGCAAGCCCCGGCGGACGCGAACGGCATCGCCGAAAAACCAGTGCGCATCGCCAAAGTCACCGTCGAAAAGAAGCGCGAGGAGCCGTTCGCTAACGCCACCATCGACGAGCTGCGGCGAACCGTGACGCTCGAGACCGCGCTGGGCAAGATCCGCCTCCAGATGCAACCCGATTGGGCGCCCAGCCACGTGCGCAACTTCCTACGCCTGGTTTCCACCGGCTGGTACGATGGAACCGCGTTTCACCGCATTGTGAAAGGCTTCGTGGTGCAGGGCGGAATGCCCGACACTCGCGCCACCGGCCCCACGCACTGGGCCGACCGCTGGGTGCGGCCGCTGAAGGGCGAGTTCCGGCCCGACATTCAGCACGTGCGC
>JBEKYD010000049.1:0-32067 GCA_049511335.1 Bryobacteraceae bacterium
GGGCCTCCGGGTTTGGCTGCTTGGTTGACAGCAACAGCTTAACTCCGTGGGGCCCGCCTTCCAAACAAAATCAGGTGGTTTTGTTTTATTTCAACAACTTCGCTTCCTTTTGCAAGAGGCTCTGCGATCACCCCAAAGCTGTCTCATCTCTCGTCCCAAACCGTCAAGATCAGGATAGATTACGGGCTCGGTAACCCCGCAATCTCTCAGCTCTTGTCTGAGCTTTGAGCGCGAGCCGGCAGCGATCTCGATCAGCTTTACGGTGGAATCTGGTCTCTCGAGTTCCTCGTAGAGCCAAGTAGGGTCAGTTCCAAACACGACGAACCGGCTGCGTTGGGCGGCGATGTGCCGTGTAGTCAAGGAAATATCCAAGCCCAAAGGCGGGGGTGCTATATTCAATTCCGTGAAGTTTCCGCGCTACTAATCCCAAGCACCCCCAGGGTGTGGGCGTGCCACCGTTGAGTCGCGTGGCACCCCCGCCCGTGCTATCAGCCCTCAGCTTGCAACCTCCCCCCATCCAAACCCATACCGAAACCCATTCTCCGCAATCCCTCTCAGCTCCCCTTCATTGAAACCGAAGCGCTCCGCGGCCAGTTGGTACTCGCCGCTCAAGCTGCACTGGAACATTGCCGGATCATCGGTGGCGAGCACGATGGGTACACCGGCATCGTACAGGCGCCGAATAGGATGATCTTCTAACCGCGCCACTACGCCGGTGACCACGTTGCTTGTGAGGCAGATTTCGAGCGGGATGCCGCGCTCGCGCAAATGCGCCAGCAAGCGTTCGTCGTCTACTGCGGCGATGCCGTGGCCGATGCGCTCGGCGCCTAATTTCAGGGCGGCCCAGATGGATTCGGGGCCCATGCTCTCGCCGGCATGAGCGGTCAGGTGCAAACCGGCCTCACGGGCGAAGGAGAACATGTCGCCGAACCATTCGGCAGGGCCGCGCGCTTCGCTGCCGCCGATGCCGATGGCCACCACCCCGCGATGGCGGCGTTCGGCAGCCCAACCGGCTACGGTCATGGCCGCTTCCGGGCCAAACTGGCGCACGGCGTCCAGAATCCAGCGCACTTTCACCGGCGAATCGGCCGCGGCTTCGGCGATGGCATCGAAGATCGGCGGGAACGCCTGCTGTTTCCATAAGACCACGCCGGCGGAAACCGTGATCTCCGCGTAACGGACGTTCTGCGCGGCCAGGCGTTCGAGCAGCCTGCGGGTGACGAGGGCATAATCGGCGGGCGTGCGCAGCAGCTTGCTTACCGCGCCGAAAGCTTTCAGGAAGGCGTCGAAATCGGCGTATTCGTAGAGCGCGCGAAACGCGGAAACGTCGGTGGACGGATCGAGCTCGTGGAGCGTCTCGGGTTCGATCGAACCCTCCAGGTGCAAGTGCAGCTCCGCTTTGGGCCACGCGCGCGCAAAATCGTCCATACTTGTCTATTAGGCTCTCATGACTGCTGCAGAGATTGAAGCGATAGCCGGTGGATACCACGGCGATGCCTTTCGGATTCTGGGTCCCCACAGCGTTCGTGCCAAGGACGGCCAGCCGCGTTGGGAGGTGCGGGCGTTCCTGCCCCAGGCGGAAGCGGCTTGGGTGTCGCTCGACGGCCAGCGCTGCCCCCTGGTGCGGAAACACGCACAAGGCTTCTACGCGGGATTGCTCGAAGGCGAGCCGCGGCGGTATACGATCGTCGCGCGGCTGGCCGGAGGGCGCGAAGTCGAATTGGAAGACCCCTACCGCTTCGGACCGCAGATTTCCGATATGGACCTGTATCTATACGGGGAGGGCACGCTGCACGAAGCCTACCGCACGCTGGGCGCGCACCTGGCGGAAGTGGAGGGCGTGCGCGGGGTGCGCTTCGCGGTATGGGCGCCCAACGCTCTGGCCGTCACCGTAGTAGGCGAGTTTAACGACTGGGACGCGCGCCGCCATCCCATGCGCCAGCGCAACAATGGCGTCTGGGAGCTGTTCATTCCCGCCCTGGGCGAGGGCACCACCTACAAGTTTTACATCCGTTCGCGCTTTGTCGGCCACCAGCAGATGAAAGCCGACCCGTTCGCTTTCGCTTGCGAAACCCCTCCCAAATCGGCTTCGGTGGTGTGGGACACCTCGAAGCACCGGTGGAACGACGCCGCGTGGATGGAAGGGCGGGCGAAGGTCGATCTGCTCAAGGCGCCGGTGAGCGTCTACGAAGTCCACATCGAAAGCTGGCTGCGGACGCCGCGCGGCGAATCGCTCTCCTACCGGGAACTGGCGGTGCAGTTGGTGGAATATGTGAAGCGGATGGGCTATACGCATATCGAGTTTCTGCCCATCATGGAGTACCCGTTTTCCGGTTCGTGGGGTTACCAGGTGATCGGCTACTTCGCGCCGACCTCGCGCTTCGGCACGCCGGACGATTTTAAGTTCCTGGTGGACGCCTGCCATCAGGCGGACATCGGAGTGATTGTGGATTGGGTGCCGGGGCATTTCCCCAAGGACGCGCACGGCCTGGCGTTCTTCGACGGCACCGCGCTCTACGAGCACTCCGATCCGCGCAAGGGCGAACACCGCGACTGGGGCACCAAGATTTTCAACTACGGCCGCAACGAAGTGCGCGCCTTCCTGATTTCGAACGCGCTGTTCTGGCTGAAGGAGTATCATATCGACGGCCTGCGCGTCGATGCCGTGGCTTCCATGCTGTACCTGGATTACTCGCGCCAGCCCGGCGAATGGATTCCCAACCAGTACGGCGGCAACGAAAACCTGGAAGCGATCGATTTTTTGCGGCGCTTCAACGAGCTGGCGCACAGCGTGCCCGGCGCCTTCACCGCGGCGGAAGAATCCACCGCGTTCCCAGGCGTGTCTAAGCCCGTTTACCTGAACGGCCTGGGCTTCACCATGAAATGGAACATGGGCTGGATGCACGACATGCTGGCCTACTTCAGCCAGGACCCGGTTTACCGCAAGTTTCACCACAACGCCATTACCTTCAGCCTGCTGTATGCTTTCACCGAGAATTTCGTGCTGCCGATCTCGCACGACGAAGTGGTGCATGGCAAGGGCTCGCTCTTGGGCAAAATGCCAGGCGACGAATGGCGCCAGTTCGCCAACGCGCGCGCCTTCCTGGCTTACATGTGGGCCCATCCCGGCAAGAAGCTGCTGTTCATGGGGCAGGACATTGGCCAGCGCGAGGAGTGGAACCATAACGTGGGCGTCCGCTGGGACGTGCTGGAGTTTGCCTATCATGCCAAGTTGCAGACGCTGGTGCGCGAGCTGAACCGCCTGTATCGCGCCAACCCGGCGCTGTACCAGGTGGACTTCCACTATACCGGCTTCGAGTGGGTGGATTTCCACGATTGGGAAAATTCGGTGATCTCTTTTATACGCCGCGCCGAAGATCCCCAGGATTTTCTCATGTTCTGCTGCAACTTCACCCCGGTGGTGCGCAAGCAGTACGAGTTCGGCGTGCCGGAAGAAGGCTTCTACGAGGAAATCTTCAATACCGATTCCGAGCTCTTCGGCGGTTCGAACATGGGCAACGGCGGGCTGGTCTCGTCGCGGCCGATCGCCCGGCACAATCATCCGCACAGTATTTCCATCACGCTGCCGCCGCTGGCCGTGGTGGCGTTCCGCAAACGGTAGGAAGGCCGGGGACTGTGGGGCAGGTTGGTAACCTGCAGCGGGTTGGCAGCCCGCTTCCCGGATCGCCGATTGACAATCGGCGGCAGGATACCATCCTGCCCCACAGCCGCGGCTACAAAGCGAACGGATGCGGCAAGCACTTATGCGCAGCTACGATGTTCTGATTATTGGCGCCGGTCACAACGGCTTGGTAACGGCGGCGTACCTGGCCCGAGCCGGCCGCCGCGTGCTGGTGCTGGAGCGGCGCGAAATGGTTGGCGGTTGCGCCGTCACCGAAGAAATCTGGCCGGGCTACCGCGTTTCCACCGCCGCCTATCTGACCAGCTTGATGCAGGTGCGCATCGTGCGCGAGCTCGCGCTCGACAGCCACGGCTACCGCGTAGACGCCAAGGACCCGGCATTTTTCTCCGCCTTTCCGGATGGCCGCCATTTCTTCATGTGGCAGGACCGCGCCCGCACGCTCGAAGAGATTCGCAAGTTTTCGGCCCACGATGCCGAGGTTTATCCCGCTTACGAAGAGTTGATCGAGCGCCTCGCACGGTTCGTCGAAGGCCTGCTGCTCACCGCCCCTCCGCAACTGCCGCCGCGCGGCCCGGGCGATTTCCTGGATTATCTGAAGCTCGCGGCAAAGCTGCGCGGCGTCCCGGCGCGTGACCTCACCGCTCTGGTGAAAATCTTCACTCAATCGGCCGCCGAGTTCCTGGATGAGTGGTTCGAATCGAAACAAGTGAAGGTCACCCTCGCTACCGATGGCGTGATCGGCGCCAATGGAGGCCCGCGTTCGCCCGGCACGGCGTACATCCTGCTGCACCACTGTATGGGCGGCGTGGGCGGCCACCGCGGCCTATGGGGATTCGTGCGCGGCGGCATGGGCGCGGTATCGGAAGCCATCGCCTCGGCCGCGCGCGAGGCAGGGGCTGAGATCCGCGTCAACGCCGAAGTGGCCAAGTTGCTGGTGCGCGAGGGCCGCGCCGCCGGGGTGGTTTTGGAGAACGGCGACGAAATCCGCGCGCGCGCGGTAGCCAGCAACCTCGATCCCAAGCGAACTTTTCTGAGCCTGGTGGATAAAGCCGATCTCGATCCCGAATTTCTGGCGGCGATCCACAATTTCCGCAGCGAAGGCACCAGCGCCAAGATCAACTTCGCTCTCAACGGCCTGCCCGAATTCCACGCCTATCCCGGCGCGCCCGGCCCGCACCATCGCGCCACCATGCACATCTGCTCGGATATCGACTACGTGGAGCGCGCCTGGGACGACGCGAAATATGGCCGCCCCTCCACGCACCCGCTGCTCGAACTTACTATCCCCACCATGTACGACCCGTCGCTCGCCCCGCCCGGCAAGCACATCATGGGCATCTTCCTGCAGTACGCCCCCTATACGCTGCGCGAGGGCGCCTGGGACGAATGGCGCGAGCCTTTCGCCGACCGCGTTGTTTCGCTGCTCGAAGAATACATCCCCAACATCCGCGGCATTGTGGAGCATCGCCAGGTGTTGACCCCGCTCGATCTGGAGCGCCGCTTCGGCATCACCGGCGGCAACATTTTCCATGGAGAAATGAGCCTGGACCAGATGTTCTCGATGCGCCCCGTAGCCGGCTGGGCCAGGTACAAGACGCCCATCCCCGGCCTCTATCTATGCGGCTCCGGCGCGCACCCCGGTGGCGGCGTGATGGGCGCGCCGGGGTATAACTGCGCGAAGGCGATGGAGTAGGGCGAGGGGCGTCGGGAATGTTCTGGACCGTTCGCGGAGCCAACGCCATCATCGCCCTGCGGTGCTGCCACCTTAACCTTAACGGCCGGTTCGAGGACTACTGGGACGCCCGCCGGGCGGCTTGATCTCCACTTCTACGTCGCGCACCCGATTCCGCGGCCCCGCCTTCGCTCCTAAATAGCAGAACCTATGTTGGGAAAAGAACCCCACCCCGCGCTCCTTACGATTGGCCGCTGAACAGTCACTGAATTTCCGAAACGGTCCGGACCGGATTCCTTGCTAACCGCTCGCCTGCCCGGTAGTCTAACCAACAGCCGGATGGAGCTCAGCGATCGGGCGTTAGTGGCGCAGGCGCGGTCGGGCGACCCAGACGCCTTTCGTGCGCTGGTGGAACGCCACAGCCGAGTTGTCTTCCGGGCCGCTTTTCGTATGACGGGCAATCGCCAGGACGCAGAAGACATCGTACAGGAAGCGTTTTTGCGCGCCTATCGCCAGCTTGGCGGTTTCGACGATCGGGCCGAGTTCGGCACCTGGCTCTATCGCATCGCCACCAACCGTGCGCTCGATCTGATTCGCGTGCGGCGCCGGCGGAGCGAAAACCTGGCCGCCGCCGAACCGGATCAGCCGGACCCGGTGGCCCAACTGCCGGCCTATGAGCCGAGCCCCGAGCGCTCGGCCTGGAGCGCACAATTGCGGGGCGCGGTGGAGGATGCCATGAACGAATTGAGCCCGACCGAGCGCGCAGCCTTTGTGCTGCGCCATTTCGAGGGCATGCGTATCGAAGAAGTCTCACGCGCGCTCCAGTGCCGGCCCGGCGCGGCCAAGCACAGCGTCTTCCGCGCGGTGCAGAAGCTGCGGCGGGCGCTGGAGCCGCTGGTTACCCCGGTGAGGTCGTAAGTCTTAGCATGGAACACCTGAGCGAATCGCAATTGATTTTGCATTATTACGGCGAAGCCGAAGGCGATGGCGTCGATGCCGCCGCCCATCTGGGCGAGTGTGCCGCCTGCCGCGAGTCTTTTCAAGCCTTGGAGCGCGTTCTCGGGGCGATAGCGGCGCTCGAAGTCCCCGAGCCGGCTGAGAGTTACGAAACCGCGCTGTGGAGGAAGATCGAGCCGCAACTTCGCCCGCCGCTCGGTGCGTGGTTGTGGGGCTGGCGTCTGGCGGCTGGCGCGGCTTGTGCCGCACTGCTCGCGGCCGCGCTCGTCACCGGACCGCTGGCGCCGCACCGGCATCCCAGGCAGCCGGTGTTATTGGCCGATAACCAGGCCGGCGAGCGGGTGCTGCGCGTAGCCGTGGGGGATTATCTGGACCGATCGCAAATGGTGCTGCTGGAGCTGGCCAACACCGATCGCGACCGCACCGGCGAGGTGCCGTGGTCCTCGGCGCGCGACCGCGCGTCGGATCTTTTGAGCGAGAGCCGGCTCTATCGCCAGACCGCCGAACAGACCGGCGATCTCGCCGTGGCCCATGTGCTCGACGAGCTCGACCGTGTGCTGCTCGATGTGGCGCACGGGCCCGACCAGCTTTTGCCGCGCGACTTGGCCCGCTTCCAGCAGCGCCTCGACGCGCAGGGAATTCTGTTCAAAATTCGCGTACTCAGCTCGAATATGGAGAAACAAGCGTTGTGAGGAAAGGAAATCGACTTATGAATGGATGGAAAACTCTCTTTGCCGCCGGCGCATTCGCCGCGGCCGGCACGCTGGCCTGGGCGCAAACGCCGGCGCCGCAGCCCGCCCCGCTACCGCAACCGGCGCAGCCGCGGGTGGAAGCGCCGCTTCCGCCGATGCCGCCCATGCCGGATGTCGCTCCGCTGCCTCCGATGGATCTGGTCGCGCCGATGGTGGCCGATGTGCAGGTGGACGTACAAACTCTGACCGACGACGCGCGCGCCTGGGCGGAGGAACAGAGGGATCAGGCGCGCGAGCAGGCCGAACTGGCGCGCGAGATGTCCGAGCAGTCCCGCGCGGAGGCTCGAGCCGATGCAAAAGGATTAGCCGCGGCGATGGCCCAGGATGCGCAAGCTTGGTCCAAATCCTTTTCGTTTCACACCGGGCGCTCCGAAGACGGCCTCTACGATTCCGGGCAGCGCGCCCTCGATAGCCAGCACTACGATGAGGCGCTGACGGATTTCAAGGATGTGGTCAACCGCGCCGGCAATCACGCCGAAGGCGCGCTGTATTGGGAGGCCTACACGCTGAACAAGATGGCGCGGCGCGACGAAGCCTCCGCCGCCATCGCCACCCTGCGCAAGAATTACCCGAATAGCCGCTGGCTGGAAGACGCCAAAGCGCTGGAGGTGCAGGTGAAGCAGGCTGCCGGGTCCAACGTGGCGCCGGAGACTCAGAACGACGATGAGCTCAAGCTGCTGGCCCTGAACGGGCTGATGCAAAGCGATCCGGACCGCGCTTTTCCCATTCTGCAGAATCTGCTCAAGAGCGCCCAATCGCCCAAGCTCAAAGATCGCGTTCTTTTCGTGCTGGCGGAGAACAGCTCGCCGCGCGCCCAGCAGTTGCTCGAACAGGTGGCCCGCGGCAATGCCAACCCCGATTTGCAGGTGAAAGCCATCACTTACATCGGCGAGGTACGCGCCAAGCAGCCGAACGGCTCCCAATTGTTGGTGGATATCTACGGCGGCGCCACGGACGCGCAGGTGAAAAAGGCCGTGATCACTGGGCTTTCGCGCCGGCACGATGCCAAGGCCATGGTGGAGATCGGGCGGCGCGAGAAAGACCCGGAACTGAAGAAGGATATCGTGCGCCGCCTGGTGGAACTGAAATCGCCCGACGCCACCAACTTCCTCGAGGAGATCCTGAAATGATTCACGTGCTGTTCTGGCTGGCGGCAACCCTGCCCTTCACCAATGCCAACGTGCAGAATCAATCGGCGGCGGCGGGTTTGGAGCCGGTGTTTCGCGCCCTGGTCGCGCACCAGTCCGAACCGGCGTGGATCGCCTACCAGGCGCCGGCCGTGCGCGGGCCGCGCCTGGGCTGTGAGTTCGTGAGCCATGACGGCTGGTCGGGTCCGGGGGTGGTCCACCTTGAACCGCCCGATCACGCCATCGTGCTCTTCCGCGTGGCGGGCAATACGGTGGAGAGGATTCGCGCGCTGTCGCCAGATTGCGAGATCGACGCCGGCGGTCTGGCCGTCCATTGGCTCACCGATGTATCGCCCGCGCAAAGCATCGCGCTGCTAGCCAATTACGCCAACGAACGCAATCTCACCGAGAACAGCTCCGTGGCGGCAATTGCCATGCATGCCGATCCCGCCGCCGATTCCGTTCTCGACGGTCTCTCGGCTCCTAGCCAGCCCGAGGCCCTGCGCAATCGGGCCATGCGCTGGCTGGGCTCGGCTCGCGGCCGCCACGGGCTCGAAACTCTGAAAACTCTGCTGGCCAACCAGACCGCGCCCGATGTCCGGCGCCAGGCCATCAACGCCATCGGCGCCAGCCGCGAACCGGAAGCGCAGCAAATCCTCCTTACCGCGGCCCGCGGCGACCGCGACGCCCGCGTGCGTTCCCAGGCCGTCTCGCAACTCTCCCGCCAGCCTATACCCAATCTGGCCGGGGTGTTGGGCGCCATCGCCGAAAGCGATTCCGACAGCGAAGTCTCGAAACGCGCGGTGAACTCGCTGGCGTCCCTATCCGATGGCACCGGCGTCCCCGAGCTGATCCGCCTGGTGAAATCTTCGAAGAGCGCCGACGTTCGCAAAGAAGCCATGCGCGCCCTTGGCCGCGCCCATGACGAGCGGGCCACCGCGTTTCTGGAACAAGTGCTGCGGTAGATTCGAGCCGCGGATGAACGCAGAATTCAGAAGAGCGAAAAAGGGAATTAGCCACGGATGAACACAGATGAACACGGATAAGAAAAAGAAAGGCCCGAAAACCTGGCTTCCGACCTCCGGGTTCTGGTCTTTTATCCGTGTTCATCCGTGGCTCATTACTCTTCCGTGGGCTCTTGAACCAACTCCGCGCGGTAGAGAAAAAACAAGAACCGGCTAGCCACTTCATCTGTGGCTATCCCTTCTCCCCTAATCCGCCGCAACGTGGCTCGGCCAACGGCTGCGGCGCGCCGCATACGAAGTTGCGTCGATGCCCGAAAACGCGCGGAATTCGTTGGCGAAGTGCGATTGGTCGTAGTAGCCGCAGTCCAGCGCCAGTTCCGCCCAGCGGATCTCCGCGCCCGCGTGCAAACGCCGCACTGCTCTTTGAAAACGCTGGATGCGGAACCAGACTTTGGGCGGGAAGCCCACCTGTTCTCGGAAAACCTGGGAAAAACGCCGCTCGCTCCATCCCGTGCTCCGCGCCAGTTCCTTTACCGTGGAAATCGCCGGCGCCGGGTCCAATCGGCTCAAGGCAAAATCCACCACCCGGTTGCGGGAAAGCCGGCCCATGAACTTCTCGAGCAGAAAGTCCTCCAGGCCGCGCAGCTTCGCCCTTGGCGTGGGAAGCTCGCGCAGCCGGTCGCGAAGGGCCGCGGCCGCGCTTCCCCAAACGTCTCCCAAAGCCACGAACCGGTTGCTGAACCGGTCGGCCGAGTCGGATACAAACGGCGCAAGCCCGCCCGGCTCAAACACAACCCCAGCCAGGTCGGCCATATCCGAAGTATCCACCACCTCGTAGACCGACCGCGCTCCCACAATCAGGGAGGGCGACAGCCGGCCATCGTTTTCGTCCTCCGCGCAATCCACAATAAAGTCGCGCGCCAGATTTAGAATCACTTGGGTGTTGCCGGTCGGCAGAACGCGTTCCCGCCGGTAAGCCCCCTGAGGCGCCCGCGCGTAGCACAGCATTCGAACGCACCGATTCAGCGGCGAGGCAGGGGCCCGCTCCAGGTAGTACACCGCATCCCTCCAATGTTCTCAGCATACCGAAAGCGAACGATCATCGACCAGGTGTAGCGATTTCGCCGTCTCAGGTGGGCTCGTTCAGCAGGCCGGGTTGCGGCGTGCCCTCCTACGCCGTCCTCCGCGCCGCCTGCTATGGTATCTCCAGCGGAGTCTGCAGTATGAAAATACGTCCTGAGGACGCCCTCGAATATCACGCGTCGGCGCCTGCCGGCAAAATTGCGGTCACGCCGACCAAACCGTGCCGCACTCAAATCGATCTCAGCCTGGCATATACGCCAGGCGTCGCCGTGCCGTGTCTTGAAATCGAACGCGACCCGTCACTGGCCTATCGCTACACAGCCAAGGGCAACCTGGTGGCCGTGGTAAGCAACGGGACTGCCGTGCTGGGGTTGGGCAATATCGGCGCCCTGGCCGGCAAACCGGTAATGGAAGGAAAGGGAGTGCTGTTCAAGCGCTTCGCCGATATCGACGTGTTCGATATCGAGCTCGCCACCGAGAACCCGGCCGAGGTCATCCGCGCCTGCCAATTGCTGGAGCCCACTTTCGGCGGCATCAACCTGGAAGACATCAAGGCGCCGGAATGTTTTGCCATCGAGGAGGAGCTGCGCCGCACCATGAAGATCCCCGTGTTCCACGACGATCAGCACGGGACGGCGATCATCTCGGGCGCCGGTTTGCTGAACGCGCTCGAAATCGCGGGCAAAAAGATCGAAGAGGTAAAGGTGGTTTTCAACGGCGCGGGCGCCAGCGCCATTGCCTGCGCCATGCATTACGTCAAGCTGGGCGTCCGCCGCGAAAACATCCTGATGTGCGACACCAAGGGCGTGATTTACGAAGGGCGCACCGAAGGCATGAATGCCTACAAGGCCCGCTTTGCGGCGCGCACCGAATGCCGCACCCTGACCGAGGCCCTGGTGGGCGCCGACGTGTTCTTCGGCCTCTCCACCGGCGGCACCGTCGCCCCTGAAATGGTCAAGACCATGGCGCCCGATCCGCTGATCTTCGCCCTGGCCAACCCCGACCCCGAAATCGCCTACGACGTGGCTCTGGCCGCGCGGCCCGACGCCATCGTGGCCACCGGGCGCTCGGATTATCCCAACCAGGTGAACAACGTGCTCGGTTTCCCGTTCATCTTTCGCGGCGCGCTGGACGTGCGCGCCACCACCATCAACGACGAGATGAAGCTGGCGGCCACGCGCGCCCTGGCCGCCCTGGCTAAGGAAGACGTGCCCGATTCGGTCTTGCAGGCCTACGGCTTGGAGCGGCTCTCGTTCGGCCGCGAATATATCATCCCCAAGCCCTTCGACCCGCGCGTGCTGATTTGGGAAGCCTCGGCCGTGGCAAAGGCCGCGATCGAAACCGGGGTCGCGCGGCAGCTTGTCGATCTGGAACAGTATCGCGAAGAGCTGGAGAAACGCCTGGGCCGCGCCAACGAAGTCATGCGCGGCATCATCCAAAAAGCCCAGCGCGATCCCAAACGGGTGGTTTTTCCGGAAGGCGAACATCCCAAAATTTTGCGCGCCTGCCAGATTTTGCTCGATCAGAAAATCGCCGCGCCGGTGCTGCTCGGCAATGCCGAAACAATTCGCTCGCGCGCGGCGGAGATGCGCCTGCATCTGACCGGAGTGGAAATCGTGGATCCGGAAGCTTTCCCACGCATCGGCGAATATACCGAGGAATTCTACCGCCTGCGCCAGCGCAAAGGCGTGACGCCCACCGAAGCGGCGAAGATGGCGCGCGCCCCGGTGACTTTCGCCAGCCTGATGGTGCACATGGGCGACGCCGACGCACTGGTGGGCGGCCTGACCACCCACTATCCCGACACCATCCGGCCGGCGCTGCAGGTAATCTCGGTGCGGCCGGAGTTGCGCAGAGTGGCCGGCATCTACGTGCTGATCGCGCCCAAAGGCGGTCTGTATTTTCTGGCCGATACCACCGTCAATATCGAACCGGACGCGGAAGACTTGGCGGAGATCGCCATCATGACCGCCGAAAAGGCGCGCCGCTTCGGGCAGACGCCCCGCGTGGCCGTGCTCTCGTTCTCAAATTTCGGCAGCACCAGCCACCGCTTATCCGCCAAAGCCCGCGCGGTGGTGGATCTGGTGCGGCAGCGCGCGCCCGGCCTGATGATCGACGGCGAGATGCAGGCCGATACGGCCACGCTGCCGAAGATCATCGAGGAGACCTACCCCTTCTGCCGTTTGAAGGGCGGCGCCAACGTGCTGATATTTCCGAACCTGGAAGCGGCCAATATCGCCTACAAGCTGCTGCAAACTTTGGGCGGCAGTGAGCTGATCGGCCCGCTGTTGGCAGGCATGTCGAAACCCGTCCACGTGCTGCAGCGCGGATCGTCGGTAAACGATATCGTCAATGTGGCGGCCATCGCCGTAATGGATGCCCAGCAGACCGGCAAACCGTACGAGACGCTGATCGCGCAGGCGTGAGAGCCCGGTGGGACAGACCATCGTTACTCGTGGTCTGTCAGGCCCTCGCCAGGCCAACCGCTCGACAGACGACAAAAAACGATCGTCTGTCCACGTCTGTCCCACCTGGCCTCCCCGCCAGTGGGTTAGCTCATTTTCCCCACTGTCTGGGAAATGGCCCGGGGCATCAGGAGTTCGCAGATTCCTCTCGGCCTTCAAAAAGCTGGCTCGAAAGCCTCTGCAAGCCTGGAGGCTTGCGCCACGGCAAACCGGCTTCTGACTTCTGACTCCTATGCTTTCTGGCCATTCCTCCGCCCTCCCGGATATGATATTCTGACAAGCCTGGAGGGGTTGCCGCGGCATGGAACGTCACAAAGCATCCGACTATCCCCAAGAATTGCTGGATCTGTTCGACCGCTACGTCCACGGCGAGTTGGACCGGCGCGGCTTCTTCGACGCCGCCAAAAAGTTCGCCGTCGGCGGCGTGACGGTTACAGCCCTGTGGGAGAGCCTGCGCCCGAATTACGCCTGGGCGCAACAGGTTCCCAAAGACGACCCGCGCCTCAAGACCGAATCCGCCACGGTGCCGTCGCCCCAGGGCAACGGAACCATCCGCGGCTACTTGGTGACGCCCGCCCATGCCACGGGGAAGCTGCCTGCGGTGCTGGTGGTCCATGAGAACCGCGGCCTCAATCCTTATATAGAGGATGTGGCCCGGCGCCTGGGGACCGAAGGCTTCATCGCTTTCGCTCCCGATGGTCTGACCAGCGTCGGCGGCTACCCCGGCAACGACGAGCAAGGCGCCCAGCTCTTCCAAAAGGTCGACCGCGCGAAAATGACCGCCGATTTCGTGGCGGCGGCTTATTGGCTGAAGTCGCGTCCCGATTCCACCGGCAAAATCGGCGTGGTGGGCTTCTGTTACGGCGGCGGCATCGCCAACACTCTGGCCGTCCGGATGGGCCCCGACCTGTCAGCCGCGGTCGCCTTCTACGGCGCGCAGCCAACTGCCGATGACGTGGCCAAAATCAAAGCCCCGCTCCTGCTCCATTACGCCTCGCTCGACACCCGCATCACCGGAGGCTGGCCGGCTTATGAAACCGCCTTAAAGGCCAACCATGTCACTTATGCCGGTTACGTCTACGAGGGCGCCAATCACGGTTTCCACAACGACACCACCCCCCGCTACGACGAACCTGCCGCCAAGTTGGCCTGGAAGCGCACCATCGAGTTCTTCGACAAATATCTAAAAGGTTAACCGCGGCTCTTAGTATTCGGTTTCGCAATTGCGGTCACGTATTCGGCAACCGCTCCTTGACAGTCGCGGCTCTGACCCGAACATTCGATCCCGATGCCAACATGCTCAAGTTTGCGAAAGAGCCGCGTTTCCGAGCCGCGACCGTGAGGGAGCGGTTGCTGAATACTTCACGGTATTTGCGAAACCGAGCACTTCGCCAAGAATTGCCCGATTGATCGCGTCGCCTGCCGGATGCGTTGTTCGTTCTCCACCAGGGCAAACCGCACGTAGCCTTCCCCCAGCGGGCCGAATCCTATCCCCGGAGAAACCGCGACCTGCGCCTTTTCCAGCATGAGCTTCGAAAACTCCAGAGACCCCATCGCCCGGAAGCGCTCCGGAATCGGAGCCCACAGGAACATGGAACCGCGCGGGGGTTCCACCGGCCAACCGGCCTGCGTCAGTCCTTTCACCAGCACATCGCGGCGCTTCTGATACGTGCAGCGAATCTTCTGGGTATCTTCCTCGCACTCGCGCAGGGCGATGATCGAAGCGATCTGAATGGGTTGGAACACGCCGTAATCGAGGTAGCTCTTAATCCGCGCCAGCGCCGCAATCATGCGCGGGTTGCCCAGGCAGAACCCCACTCTCCAGCCGGCCATGTTGTAACTCTTGGACATGGAGAAGATTTCCACCGCCACGTCCTTGGCGCCCTTCACCTGCAGAATGCTGGGCGGCTGGTAGCCGTCGAAGCCCAGATCGGCATAGGCGAAATCGTGGATCACCATGGTGCCGTGATGATGCGCCAGGCGCACGATCTCTTTCAAAAAGTCCATCTCCACGCACACCGTGGTCGGGTTGTGGGGAAAGCTGATGAGGATCGCCTTGGGCTTCTGCAGCGCCGTGCGGTAGACGGTTTCGAGCGCATCGAGGAAGGTGGCCGCGTCCGGCATCGGCAGCACGTAGGCCTGCCCTTCCGCCATCAACACGCCGTACTGATGAATCGGGTAGGCGGGATTGGGAGACACCACCGCATCGCCCGGACCGATCGTGGCAAACAGCAGGTGCGCCAGTGCATCCTTGGCGCCGATCGTGACGATCGCTTCCCGCTCCGCATCGAGCGTTACCCCATACTTGGTTTGATAGCGCCGTACGATCTCTTCCCGCAGCCGCGGAATCCCTCGCGATTGCGAGTAGCGGTGATTGCGCGGATTGCGCGCCGCTTCGATCAGCTTATTCACCACCACCTTCGGCGTGACGCCGTCCGGGTTGCCCATCCCCAGATCGATCACGTCGATCTGCGCGGCCCGCGCCTTGGCCCGCATTTCGTTGATCACCGCGAACACGTAAGGCGGAAGTTTTTGAATCCGATAAAAAGGCTGGGAAAATTCGGCCATTGCAGCCATTGTAAGGTACCGCGCAGTCTCCGGTCACGCCGCGTTGCCTCGGCGCGGTACTTGGCCGGCGCCCTCGGGCAACAAAATATTTCTCCGCATACCGCGCCGGACATGGTATCTTTGACCAATCAACCGGCCTAATATGGCAGAAAGTCAGACGGGGTGTGAATGATGAGATTTCGAGTTCCATTACTTGTGGCAATGGGTATCGGCATCGTGCCGATGTTTGCGCAGGAAGGAACCAAACCGGCGCCGGTGCTGAGCATCGGGCGCGAATCGATCAAGGAGGGAAGGACCGCGGCGCACGAAAAGGTCGAAGCCGATTATGCCGCAACCTTTCGCAAGACCAATTTCCCTGGCCACTATATTGCCATGGCGACCATATCGGGGGCTAACGAAGTATGGTTCATCCAACCCATGGCGTCTTTCGCGGCCAACGAAGATTTTGAGAAAGCTACGGACAAGGAACCGCTGAAGAGCGCCCTGGCCCTGATGGACTCCCGCGACGGCGAGCTGCGCACGACTTCGCGAACGATCTGGGCCGTGTATCGGCCGGACCTCAGTTACAAGCCCGAGACCTTCAACCCGGCCAAGTCCCACTTTGTAGACGTCGGAACTTTCCGCATCCGGCTTGGCCGCGGCGACGATTTCGCCCAGGGTACCAAGACCTACTTCGGCGGCTTTGCGAAGGGGAACGTGGACCTGTGCATCCTTGGCTACGAGATCACCGCGGGCGCGCCCGTCGGCACGTACCTGTTCTTCACGCCGATGGATTCGATGAAGGTGCTGGACGGTGATGCCGGGCGTGCCAAGGCGGTCAGGGAGAGTATGGGCCAAGAGGGCTTCGCTCAAATGATGAAGGGCTTGAGCGACATTGTCCTATCCATCGAGGACACTCTGCTCGAGGTGAAACCAGGCATGAGCTACCCTTCTCAGGCCATGATCGATGCGGACCCCGGCTTCTGGAAACCCAAACCCGCCATGAAGCCAATGGCCGCTGCGGCGCCCCCCGAAAAGAAAGCCGCGCAGTAGGAGCCAGCCCCCGTGGGGCAGACCATCTTTTTGTTGTGGTCTGCCCTGCATCGGACCATTCAGCTCTTGAAGACCTCGCCGCGGTGAAGCTCGACGGTTCGATCGCCCGTGAAGATCGCGTCGCTGCGCACATCGCGGAGCGCGCCATCGGCATAGACGTACATCTTTCGCCGCCGGGGGTCGATCAGCCAGATGTTCGGAACGCCCTTGAGTTCGTACTCCTCGAGCTTTTCCAACATCTCCGGCATGCCGTCGTCCTTGGAAAGAATCTCAATGGCCAGAAAGGCGGCATCCGATAGATAACTGGTGGTCGGAGCCGTGAGCAATACGCACACGTCCGGAAGCCGGTATCGCGTGTCTGTTGTCTGCGATCGAAACTCGGGAACGGCATAGATGTGGGGGTACTTCACCGTGAGAGCTACGATGAGGTTCCTTTGAGTCAGCGAATGCAGCCAATCGCCCACGTTTCTCTCCACCAGCGCGCCGTCCACGTATTCCACATCCGGATCGTAGGAAGTGTTCAGGTATTCTTCGACCGAGATCAGCGCGCCCGCACTCATATCCACACGATAGCACTGGAGGCTGTGGGGCAGGTGCCACGCTGCCGCCGATTGCTAATCGGCGTTTCGCGGGCCGCTGAAAAACTACCGAAAGCCGGTTACCAGCCCACTGCAGGTTACCAACTGTTACCAACCTGCCCCACCCCTCCGTTGGTCACCTTCCTCGAACCCGGATAGAATTACGAGTTATGCGAAGTTTCGCTCTCCTTGCCGCATCGATCGCCAGCCTGTTCGCCGCGGGCGCCCAACCTCCGCAAAGCGGCGTCCGGCCCGCCACGCCGCTCATCTTCGATACCGACATTGGCAACGATGTCGACGACTGCCTGGCTTTAGCCATGCTGCATGCCTTCGAGAGCCGGGGCGAGATCCGCATCGCCGCCGTTACCATCACCAAGGACAACCCTTGGGCGCCGCGCCTCGCTTCGGCCATCGACCGGTTCTATGGCCGGCCTGGCATACCGATCGGCGTGGTTCAGAATGGCAAGACCAAGGACGACGGCTATCTAAGAAAAGCGCTTGAGGCGGGGCATTACCGCTATGACGACAATGCCGAACCCGCCGTCAATTTGCTGCGCCACACGCTCGCGGCCCAGGCGGATGCCAGTGTGGTGATCGTCCAGGTTGGATTCAGTACCAACCTTGCCCACCTGCTTGACTCGCCCGGCGGTCGGGATTTGGTCATGCGAAAAGTAAAGCGCCTGGTCGCGATGGCCGGCGACTTCGCTGGCGGCGGGCCGGAATACAACATCAAGACCGATATCCCCGCCGCCCAAAAGCTGACCGGCGAATGGCCCACGCCGATCTTCTGGAGCGGGTTCGAAGTCGGCCGCACCATCCGCTATCCCGCCCGCAGCATCGAGCGCGACTTCGGCCCTCCGGGCACAAATCCCGTAGCCGACGCATACCGCAATTACATGCACATGCCGTACGATCGGGAGACTTGGGATCTGACCGCGGCATTGTACGCAACGCGCCCGGACAACGGCTACTTCGACCTGTCCGAGCCGGGCCGGGTTCTCGTCGGCGCGGACGGCCGCACCAGCTTCCGTGCCGAACCTGGCGGACGCGACCGCGTTCTCTCGGTGGATGACCGCCAGCGCGGACGGATACTGGAAGCTTTCCTCTGGCTATGCAGCCAGCCGCGCCCGGGTCCCGTGCCTGCCCCCGCGCTCAGCCCAAAGCCCACACTCACCCATTGACGGTTTGTGAGCACCCGGCCCAGTCCCCGGTTCTATCCTGCCCGGCACAGCTAAAATCATGGTGCCCAGCGGAGTCTTTTGGGCGGCCCTGGCCAATCCTCGGAAAGCGTCGGGAGACGACGCTGGCGGCGCGATAGAACAGGATGCTGTAAGATCTGGTGCGCCAAGTACAGCATTGGCTGGCGTGAAGCCTTGGAACCGGCCGACACGAGTTGGGTGTTAATTTGCAATATCGGTTCTGTGGCCCTGACAGAGTCTAACAACCCGATATGACCAACACGCTGCGGGCCGCCAGAAGGGCTAAGGACGCGAACATCGACCGAATCGCTGCGACCGGCGATATGCTCTGGACATTCGCGCTCTCCGGCCGATTACCGCCAGGCTCAGTGCTGAACCGCAATCAGCGCTCCCACCGGCGTGCTCGACCTGCCGAACGTTGCCGCCACTGCGTTATCGCCGTCCGGCGCCGAAGAGGGCACCATTACGTTGAACTGGCAGAGTCCCGGGCTCTCGATCCCGGCGAAGACAACCGTGGCCGGTGCGCCACCAATCAGAATGGACGGCGCAGCCGCAAGTGTGCCCGATTGCGTGGCGGAACCCTGGACTAGTTGATTCGCCGGCAGCCCGCAGCCGTTTCCGTAAATCACAATTGTTTCATTCGGCTGCGCCGGCGAGAAGGCGTACCCCGGGACCGACATCGATGCCGGTCCCACCAGAGCCCCAGTTGCGTGGGTCGCAGCCACGTAGTTGGTACCCCCGAATAGAAAAAACGAAGGCGCTACCGCCTCCATAGTCGCCGTGAATGGAGCACTGGTGTTCGCTCCGGAGGTCAATTGGATGTTGACCGGGCCCAGCGTCGTGTCGAGAGGGGTTAGCACATTCACTTGTCCGGGGCTGACGTAGTACATGTAAGCCGGCTTGCCGTTGACCGTCACGCTCACACCGCCAAGCTGCTTGGGCATCTTGCCTGCCGCAAAATCCGGAGCGCTGCTCCAAGTTAGCCCCGCTGCGGCGCTGGCGGGCGCCAGTTGCGTGCCCCGGATCTCGATCCAGGTATTCTGCGCGATCCCCGAACCGCCCCCGGCCACATTTGCAGACGTAATATTGACCCTCCCCGCCAGTACCTGGAGAGTTTGGTTGACGCTGCTCGCAGGGAAATATGTCCGATCAGCCACCAGATTCAGCATACTCTGGTAAATTGGCGCTTTGCTGAATTGATACTGCGCCGGCAGCACATAGCCTAGGAAACCAACATACTGGACCGTGCCGTCGTACGGCTTGTAGATAGTGTCACTGCCCAAAGGCGCCGTCGTACATAACTCACAGGGATTCGTGCTCAAGCGCAGCGCGCCAGTCGCCGCGCTTTTCAAGACGAACAGCGGAAGTGAATTGGCGATGGGCTCGGCATAGGTAAAGAAAGCCGGCGCTTGGCTGCGATGCGGAGCCGTGGTCAAGATGGTCTGTCCGTTCGCCGCGATCTGAGTGTAAATAGGCTCCAAGTCGGCGATGTCTTCCGTAAACGTTACCGGACCCTTGCCCGCGCTTGAGGCGAGAGAATTCGCTAACGATTGCACATTATTCAATATTCCCGACACCAGGTAGACACGGAAGAAGTATGCGGTGCCAGGCTCCTGTGTGACGAACGGAGTTACCTCTACCACCTCGAAATCGTCTACGGTTGCCGCGGTCCCATAGGCAAACCGCGCCGGCGCGGACTGGTAAGCGGGCATCGGCACAGTATCCTTGCCTATGACCAAGGCCAGCGTCGGGCTGGATGGCTCTCCGGCACTTTGCGTCCACGCGATCCATCCTCCCGTGTCTTTGAGATTGAGATAAGTTCCGTCGCCCCACAAAGCGCCGACCGTTTTGTAGGACCCATCCGGATTACTGGCGAGCGTCACCGGCAAGACGGACTTTCGAACCCCGCCCCATGGCGTATCGTGGTAATCGATCGTGTCAGGACCGAAATTGTAAACGACGTAGGTCACTTCGATTACGCCCGATCCCAGATCCTTGACCCGCTCATAATAGAGGAGTCCCGCGTGGTTGACGTTCGGAATGCGCGCCTGCTGCCCCCAACTCAGGGCATACGCCGCGCTGGCTCCAGTGTCAAAAGTGCTCGCGAGCATCGGCGAATAAAACGTGGATTTCAAAACCGGATCGTCCAGGTAATCGCCGGCTTGGTGAATGAAATAAGCGTGGCCGGGTGTGCTCAGGTTAAGGGTCCGGTTCACTCCCACGAGTTGAAATATCTGATCGATCCAGTGCGCGTCCGGCTGAGCTTGCGGCGCCTGACTTTCCCCAAACAACCCGCGAATCGAGTAGAGCTGCCCACCTTTACCGATGCGCGTCTCCCAACTGTTGTCTGCGTTCTCGCGGTGTTTCAGGCTCGCGAAGAACACCTCCGTCTCATTGAGCCCCGCGGCCCACGTTGAACCCGACGGCGTGTATACTTGCGTGTAGCTCGCTTGCCCGCTGTAAGGCAAGTTTGCGATCACGGGGCTGGCCGGGAATAGTTTGAAGAAGTCGGCATCGGCGCCAATCGCCGGTAACGCGCAGAACACCGCCAGCCAACACGCCCTGCGAGCCGCCCGTACGAACCTCTCAATCACACCGAATCCTTCATTTCCGAACCGCAAAAGAAGCACAGGCATTTCGGCGTAGTATATCACTGGGTCGGCAGCCCGCACACCAAGCGATATCGCCGAATATCGGTAGCGCAGCCTGCCAAGGGCAATGCGTGGCGATCTGTGGGAAAGCTGGTGGCAGCCCGCGTGTTTCCTTGCGAAGACACTGCACCAACTGACCCGCGTCCTCCGAAGCGATGCCATCGCCCGGCGTGCCTTTACTCGCAGCGCCGAATTCCCTCTCGCCTTGGCGCGCTACACCGCCGCAGCAATCAGCTTGTGTGGCCAACACCCGGCTTCCGCACTCCGGCGCAACGCGGACAAAATTGCACAAACCGCCACTCGTAGCGCCGGCGATCTTGTCGCCGGTGCCTTTCCCGACCCCGTCCTAAACCCCGGTCACAGACTTCCGAGGTATTCTTTTACCCCAGCCGTTTCATCACACTACGGCCAATCCGCTCTTTGCCCGCCCCCCGTTGCTCCCGGCTCGCGCTATCGCATGGCTGGCGGTTAGTCTTATATGACCGATGAAGCATTAACAGAAAAGCAATTCCTGGTCATCAATGCCCTGACCGCCGGCTGCTCTCTCGCCAAGGCGGCGGAGATCGCCGGCATTCATACCCTGGAAATCGATCTCTGACGCCGCAGCTACCCCGCCTTTCAAAACGCCCTACTGCAAGTGCAGTACGGGCACGCCCTCCAGTTCCATTCACGGCGAGCGGCCTAAACATCGGACAGATCAAGACGCTCAACGCGCCTACCCAGGTGCCGTTCATATCGCATTAAGCACACCGTTGGCGTTACTCGGCCTGGCTGTAACCGCCCTGGTAACAGCAACGGCTTTCCTTTCCCAGGCGGTACAATTCGCCGGGATTCGCTACCGGCAGCGACTTCAGCAGAATGGCATGCACCAAGGTGAAAATCGAAGTGGTCGCGCCGATGCCCAGCGCCAGCGTCAGAATCGTGGCTACGGTGAACGCCGGGGCCATTCGCAAGCGCCGCAGCGCGTGGCGCATATCTTGTATCAGCGTTTCCAGCAACGGTAGTCCTCTTTGGTCTCGATAGCTCTCCTTGATTGCTTCCATCGCTCCGAACTTTAGTACAGCCTGACGCCGCGCTTCGACGGGCGATAAACCGGCCTGAACATATTCGGCAGTTTGAAGAGCGAGATGTTCTTCAATTTCCGACCGCAACCGATCTTCGTCTCGCCTGGTTGTTGTCCAGGAACCCAGCCGCTTGAGGAATCGCCGCAGTGTTCTCATTTGAGATCCTCCGCTTTCACGGCAAAGAATCGCCCGATGATGGCCGCCGTCTGTTCCCAACCTTGGGTCTCGGCGCGCAGTTGTTTGCGCCCGTCGCGTGTCAGCCGATAGAAGCGAGCCTTGCGGTTATTCTCAGACGTGCCCCATGCGGACGCGATGGAACCTTCCTGTTCGAGTTTCAGCAGCACCGGATACAGGGTGCCCTGGTTGAGCGAGAGAAGATCGCCGCTGATCTGCTCGATCCGCCGGGCGATCCCGTAACCATGCAGAGGCCCCAGCACATCCAGGGTTTTCAGCACCATCAGCGCCAGGGTGCCCTGTAAAACGTCCGTTTTGTCCTTCATTTCCCTATTGGGTTTCCCACAGGAAGCATGACACGTTTCATTTGGGAAAGCAACAGGAGGGTCGCCAAATCCGGAGCCCCAGGAGCTTATGCCCCGTAGGCGCGGTCGAGCAGCTCGACCACGTGCACCACTTCTTGCGCTCCCTTGTGCGATCGTACGCCGGCCTGGAGCTGCAGCATGCAGCCGGGGTTGGCGGTGGCCACGATCTGCGCTCCGGTGGCGTGCACGGCTTCCATTTTGGCGGCCAGAATCCGCATGGACATTTCGTTCTCGACGACGTTATAGACGCCGGCGCTGCCGCAGCACAGGTCCGAACCGGGCATTTCGCGGAGAGTCAGACCCGGAATCGCGGCCAGCAGCTTTCGCGGCGCGGAACGGATGCGCTGGCCGTGAGCCAGGTGGCAGGAATCCTGATACGTGACGGTGGCGTGGATCGGATTCTTTACCGGGCGGAGATCGATCGCGGCCAGGAATTCGGTAATGTCGCGCACCTGCCGAGCGAACTCCCCGGCGGCCTTGGCGTATTCGGCGTCGCCGTGGAGCAGACCGCCATATTCCTTGAGCGTAGACCCGCAGCCCGCCGCGTTGGTAATGATGGCGTCGAAATCGTCGTCGCGCAATGCGTCGATATTACGGCGGGCAGCAGCGCGCGCCAGTTCGGGCAATCCGGAGTGCAGTTGCAGCGCCCCGCAGCAGCCCTGGCCCGCGGGAATGACGACTTCACACCCGTTCTTTTGCAGCACGCGCACGGACGCCTCGTTCAGCCGCGCGAAAAAAACGTTGGCCAGGCAGCCGGCCATAAACGCCACCCGGTAACGCGGCTCGCCTTCGGCTGGGAACGTCTGCCCGATGCGGCTAAAGAAAAACGGCGGATCGGCCGATGGAGTGAGTTGATGCAGATCGTGAAAACCGAACAGGCCCGCCAGGCCAAGCGAGTGGACCAGGGCGCGGGCGCCGCACGCTTCGTAGAGGTACAGCGCCGCTCCCGCCGCGGTCATGGCCACGCGCGATTCGAGCAGCGTGCCGAAAGCCCAGCGCCGCAGCCAGCGAGTGAGCGGCCCCCGCCGCCTGCGAACCTCAATCTCCGCGCGCGCTTCTTCCACCATGCGGCCGTATTGCACTCCCGAGGGACAGGCCGATTCGCAGCCCCGGCACGCCAGGCATAAGCCGATGTGCTCGAAATACCCCGCCGTCATGGGCGCGCCGTTGGCTACCTGCACCATCTGGTACACGCGGCCGCGCGGCGAATCCATCTCCACGCCCAGAACGCGGTAGGTGGGGCAGGAGCTCAGGCACAAGCCGCAGTGCACGCAACGGTCCAGGTCGAACTGGAACGGCCCGGCCGCGGTCCTTTCCACGGCAATCGCGGTATTGTCAGAGGCGTCGATAGAGTCTGCCACGGTTTAAAAGGTTATCGGGATCGAAAAGATTCTTGACGCGCCGCATGATCTCCCAATCGGCTCCCGGCGCGGGCCAAAGGTCGAGGCTCTCCTTCCATTCCTCGGGAGCGAACTCCAGCACCGCTTTGGCGCCCAGCTCGGCCGCATCCGCCACCCACGCCGCGGCATCTTGAGCATGCTCGAAGTAGCCGTAGCAAATTCCCGAGCCTGCGCGAGCGATGGCCTCTTCCGGAAGCGAAGCCATTACCGCCTCCAATCCTTTCAGCGTACACGAAGCGCGCGCCACCGCGCCATCCGCGTGGGCGTCCAGATACGCGGGCGTGAATTCCTCAATCCGCTTCCAAAGCGTCTCCCGCTGGGAATCGCCGAGCGCCGCTTTCTCGCCCAGTTCCGAAATTTCGCGCTCGAAACGGTCCATGGCGGCGGCGTTGCCTCCGGCGCGGATGGCCAGCAGCCAGTAGGCGCAGCCGAGATCGGCGCCCACCGCGGGATTTAGCAGGTCGATGGCGGAGGGCTGCAGTTGGCTTGCCAGCAGCCGGTTGCGCGCCTCCATGGCGGCGGCCAACATATCGAACGCCAGCACGAAACTGCGTTCCAGCTCCGGCATGGGCGTCAGCTTGAAGTTCACCGCGGTAATCGCGGCCAGCGTGCCGAAAGAGCCGATCATGAGCTTGGCCATATCGAGACCGGCCACGTTTTTCACCACCATGCCGCCGGACCGCACCAGCTTGCCTTCGAGGGTGGCGAATTCCATGCCGATAATCGAGTCCCGCGCCGTGCCATAAAGGCGCCGCCGCGGCCCGCTGGTGTTGGCCGCCACCACTCCGCCCACGGTGGCGAAGTCCGCGAACGGCGGATCGAGCGGCACCATCTGCCGATGCTCGCCCACCAGGCGCGTCAGCTCGCTCCACCGCAGACCGGCTTCCACGCTGATGGTCAGGTCGCGCGGTTCGTACTCGCGCACCCGGTTGAGGTTCGCGGTGACGAACAATTCGTCCGATTGCAGGTTCGGCCCCGCCATCATGTACTTGGACGCGTTGCCAATGAGCGTAATTGTCCGGTTGTGGAGCGCCGGCCGGCGCAACAGCTCAGCCAATTCCTCAGCGGTCTCCGGCGCCTTCACTCTCGAAGCCCCCGCTTCATCTTGCCTTGCTCCGACGTTTCGCCAAAAATCCTGTCCGCCAGAGATAATGATATGCCATGGCGACCTTATATGCCGGAACCTCCGGTTTTGCCTACACCACCTGGAAGCCCGCCCTCTACCCCGCCAAGCTGCCGGCCAAGGGCTTTCTGAAACACTATGCGGAACGGCTGAATTCGGTGGAGATCAATTACACCTTCCGCCGGCTGCCCGCTCCCGCGACTCTCGCCTCCTGGGTGGAAGCCACCCCGCCCGGATTCGTCTTCGCGGTCAAGGCCAATCAGCGCATCACCCACATTCTGCGCCTGAGGAACGCCGAGCAGGCCACCGAAGTCTTTTTCCGCGCCATCGACCCGCTGCGCAGCGCGCGCCGCTTGGGCCCGGTGCTGTTTCAATTGCCGCCCAATCTGAAATGCGACGTGCCGCTGCTGTCCGATTACCTGGCTCTGCTGCCGAAGGACATTCGCCACGCTTTCGAGTTCCGCAACACCTCCTGGCTGGCCGATCCCGTCTACGATCTATTGCGCCAACATGGCATCGCGCTGTGCGTGGCGGAATCGGAGAAACTCGAAATCCCGGAAGTGATTACCTCGGATTTCGTTTACTATCGCCTGCGCAAGCCCGAATATAGCCCTGAAGACCTAGCCTCCATCGCCGCCCGCGCTCGCGAATTGCTGGCCACCGGCCGCGACCTGTACCTGATGTTCAAGCACGAAGATACGCCTGAAGGCGCGCTGAACGCGGAGCGGCTGCTGAAGGCGTAAGGAACTGGAACAGCCGGACGGCGTCAGGAGTTCGAAGCCGCGAGGAAAACGAAGCCAATGGCGCCATTGGCGTGCCTGGCGCGCTTTTGCTCTAGCCGGTTTCGCGATCGCCGGTCGATTTTTGTTTTCATCGTCATGCAAGATCTTGGGGTGGGGGGTTCTCCCGAAGCGCGCCCCGCCGACCCTACGGTAGCAGACGGGCACCGGGCTGCCGGGGAGGACGCACTACAATCGCATGAAAACAAGGCGGAAGCTAAATCAAACCGGCGGTGATCGGCTACTGGCGGCGGTAGGCTTTGTGCAGATTTGTGCGGATTTGGGGAGAGTAAGGAACGCCGGCTTGAAGGCCGACGCGGGGCGGAAAGCTCTGGGGCCGGCCCTACTGGCGTCAGCTTAACGCGGAATTCGTTTTGCTGAGGCGTCAACTTCTGGCCGGTTGGATCGACAGTCCTGCCGGCGGTCCGGAGGGTCCGACTGCGGGGGACCGGACTGGGGAGCCTTGGATGACGGACTTCCGCGGCTTGGGCGTTAGACGGCCAATTGATCTAGCAACCGGAGAAGACCGGGGACTCAACGTTTGCGCTGGACCTATGCAGTCGGCTAGAATCTTCGGGCGTGGACATCAATCTGGCGCAGTTGCGGGAGATGCACGCGAGACTGCCTGCGGATCTTGCTTTGGTCATGGTGGGCCGGGCGATGCTTGCGCTCGAGAGGAGTGGCCACAAGTCAGGGGTGCCGCTCTCCCTGGACTTGGAGCGAATATTGAGCAGTGGTTTGCTTATTTGGCCAGGGGCTGCCTTGAGCGAGCTCGACCAGCACGATTATAATCGGATTACGGAGGACGGCGCCGAAGCTGTTGTGCTCGCGGTGGCCCATCGTCACCGAGCATGGTGCATCGTCCGCCGAATGCAGCGCGAGGAGTACGCGGACTGGCTCCTTGAGGACACGGCTGGTGGTAGACGTCAGGTAGTTGCCCTGGAGGTGAGTGGCGTCGATCGAGGTAGCATTTTGGCACGGCTTGGCATGAAACTCACCCAGGTCGCGAAGAGTGTGGATGCGGATCAACGATGGGCCGGAGTTGTAGGTTTCGAAAGACCAATTATGGCTCTGCATTCGACAAAACGGAGGAAGCGTGGAAGCTGACAGCCTCAATTCCCTTGTAACCGGGGCCATCTGGCGCGCCGAGCAGCTCGAAGCACACAACATAAAATCCGCCCCGCAGGCTTGGGCGGAGGTTTCGTCCCTCGAGGAAGAGCTAGCGAAGGTCCTTCCGGTTTCGGGACCGGAAGGACGTATCGCGCGGCGAGGTGCTGTGCGCGCTGCTCTGAAGGCCGGGGACTACGCCCGCGCTGAAGCCATGGCCGGGTGCTATTCCGCGGAGGATGCCGCACCCAAGTCTCTCAAGACAGAACTTGCCAAGATCTTGGAAGAAGACACCCGAGCGATGGCGCGTCGTTTTCGCTACGCGGCAAGACACCACAGTCCGCGTGAAGCGAGAGACCTTGCACGCCGATTTCGTCAGGCCGGTGCGTTCGGCTTGGCGGCCTGAGCCCTGTGGAAACCGTTGCCTTTTACTCGTACAAGGGTGGTGTCGGCCGCTCCCTCCTTCTTGCCAACGCCGCGCGGTTCTTAGCCACCCTCGGCAAGGGTGTGGTCGCCCTTGACTTCGATTTCGAAGCCCCTGGCCTTCATTACAAGCTCGGAGCACCCCAACATTCTGACCTAGCCTCCGCGTTCAACGGTGGCGCAGTGCCCTACTTGAATGCGACGGCAGGGGGAACCACCGCCCCGCCGCCTCTGGCAGCACACATGCTAGGTCTGCCAGTGCCCCCGGGCGGGGATGGCTGGCTTAGGCTTATGCCCGCTGGTCCGGCACCGCGGCAGGAGTACTGGGCCGCATTCAAGGAACTCGGCGAGCGGCTTCGGCTAGGCGATCCGAGCGGCAGGGGGTTCATGGCTCTGCTTGATCTGCAGGCGCGGATCGCGGATGAGCTAAAGCCCGACTATCTGCTGATCGACGCACGTACGGGGGTGACGGAGCTCGGAGGCCTTGCCACCACGATTCTCGCCGACACAGTGGTGTGCATGTTCGCAGCCAATCAAGAGTCGCTCGATGGAACGCTGGTTGTGGTCGAGGCTCTAAAGGCAGCGCCGCGTCTCGCGAATCAGAAGCCCATCCGAGTGGTGCCGGCGCTCTCCAGAACCACGGCGAAGCCGCCCGATGAAGAGCGATTTGCGAAGGGCGTCAAGAGACTTCTAGATCTGGGCGAGGGGAAAAAGGGTCAAGGTGACACCGGGTCCGCGCCCTTCGCCCTGCCACACGACGACGCGTTCGGTGCATCGGAAAGAGTCGTCGGCGGTGAACGGAAAGCCAGCGCGTTTTCACCGCTTTACAAGGCCTACCTGCAGCTCTTCCAGACGCTCTTCCCCTCTCGTGCGCAGCCCGCCCTGCGCGTGCTCGAACGATTGGAAGCGGTTGCTGACGTCCGGGAGGGCTTGACGAGCGACCGGGAACACTATGAGTCCGAATACCTTCTCGGTCCCTGGAGCGCGACGGCGATCCAAGAGGGGGTACTCTGCAAGGCCGACAGCGGAAAAGGGAGCCGCTACGCGGACCTGATTTGTAGTGGAGAGACTGGCCCGCCATTAATGGTGGTCGAATATGTCGAGGATGGTGCGATAGATGAGGCGCTGGAGTTCTGGGGCAAGAGCACGGAGGTGCGCTGCGTAGTGCTGTTAGTCCGGACCAGCTACGTCGAACGACAAATTTTCACTCGGGACATCGAAGAGAGGAAACTTCGGCGCGTCGAGCATCGCTGGGACTTGCCGCGCCCGCGAGAGTTCGAGCTTTTGCGGGATGTGGGGGACCGGTCAGTGGAATCAATGCTTGATGCCGTGCGCCACGGACACATCGAAGCGGTCGCTTGGCTGGTGAATGAGTGGCGGGACTCCTCGGGTGAGGGCGGCGACATGCACCGGAAGATGCGCGGCAGAGGATACTGGCGGCCCGAGCGAGCACAGCGCATTCTGGACGGACTCGCCGCGACCGAAGATCACCGTTGTGCGGAAGAGATCCTCCGCCGAGCCAGGCCCGGCGGCTACGACCTCCGGCATCGCGGCCGCCACTTTCCGGATGATTGGGACGTTGACGAGGAGAGCGAACAGAAGATCGCTAAAGATCTCTTTGCTCCTCTTTTTTGGCGCTTGCCGGTTGAGGCGGTACTGAAATCCATGGAGGAAAGACGGTACCCCGGTGACTTTGGGTCCTTGGCAGGGTACCAACTCTTGGCCCAAGACCTGATGGGGCTCTCCTATCCCGGCCGCAGCGCTCTTGAGGAAGCACGTGCTCTGGCCGCGCGCCTACCGGTCCCCCGCGACAACCGCGACGAAGGTGAGGACGAACGAGTCCTGATGTGGCTGCATCGAAGCCGACGGCAACAGAGCGAGCGGGTGCGCCTTTCCGAGGAGCCGCCGCCGGCGCTCATTTGGGAAGAGATGTTGCGAGAAGATCAGTATTGGCATGGCACTTTTGAAGAAGCGAAAGAGAAGGTTGGAGACAAGGCAAGAAAAATGCTGGGTTCCGGCGTCGGCCTGAGGAGGCGGTTGAAGGAGATCGCCGCGCGGCGTGAACTCACGACGCAGGGGCTCCTGGGTAGCTACGAAGCCTCGGATCGCATCGAGCTTTATCCGCAGGTGATCACCGCGGCTGCTGAGGTGCTTGGCGTAGCGCCCCGCTACCTGAAGAGTGTCGTCTTCATCCACCTGTCGACGTGGGCCATGGCCTACGAAGCGAACGACCTCGACGGGCAGCGAGGGTACGGTTTCGCGCCCTCTCCACGAACGAGCCTCTTCGACCGCGAGAGCCCGGCCCACGTAGCTCTCGTGCAGGCGTTCACTCATCGCCTCATAGGAGTGCTGCGAGATCCCAATCTGCAGGCTGCTTTTGAGGAGCTCTCGAAGCAACAGCCGGAACCTTACGCCCGATGGGAGCCCATGCGAAAGTTGTCTTTAGAGAAGCTGCGTATGTTCCTTCTCACGGCTCGGGCAAGCGCCTCGGTTTTGGGCCTACCGCCGGAAGACACTCGGTAGATCTGTTTCTGGGGTCAGTGCCATCTCCAGGTCCAGATGCCAAGTGTCGTTTAATCGGCGTCTAAAGGCAAGAAGGAGGGTCGGTTCGCAAATGCCACTTGCCCGTGTAGTCGCCATCTCGTGGAACTGCCCGGCTCATCGGCACACTCCTGGATATGGCGAAGCTTGGCCGGTATCAAATCAACGACTGCTTGAGGATGGAGTGGTCGAAGTGCTCAACTCGCGCCCCGAACGCGGTGTCGGCCCGCCCGGGGCCAGCGCTCTGAACGCGGAACGACTGCCGAGAGCGCAAGACGGTGGCGCTCGCGTTTGCTGATAGAATAGCCCTACCGACACGAACTCCGCTCGGATAGCACGAGCTCACTGATTTGGCGCTCGCGGGCCAGTTGCCGGGGAAAGGCAAACATCAGCGTTCCGCTGCGACGCTGGAACGGGCAAGAATATGAGAATCCTGCTCTACAACCCTGACAACGGCGTCACCCAGAACTTTATGCCGCACCTGTGGATGTTCCTGCTGCAGGCACTCACGCCCAGCGGCCACGAGGTGGTGCTGATCGACGGCAACACGCAACCGATGAACGACGCCGAGCTGGTTCAGTTCGTGCTCGAGCGGCAGATCGGGCTGGTTGGGATTGGCGCCATGACCCGCATGATCGCCAAAGCGTACCGCGTCGCGGACGCCGTCCGCGCGGCCGGCGTTCGGGTGGTGATGGGCGGCCCGCACGTGACGGAGATTCCAGACGAGGCTCTGGGGCGCGGCGGCGGGCCGCGTCATGCCGACGCAATAGCCTTGGGTGAAGCGGACCAAACCTGGCCGCGCATCGTGGAGGATGCCGCGCGGGGCGAACTCAAGGAGGTCTACGCTCCGGTGGACGCGTTCGGGCAGGAGCGCAAGCCGACGTTGCAGGATTACCCGGCCATTCCCTGGGGATCGCTCGATTTGCGGCAGTTCAATCGGATTCCCGCCTTTTTCCGCCCGGTAATGCGCCACTTCGGGTTCGAGTGGGAGACTTTTCATATCATTCCCATCGAATCCGGCCGCGGCTGTCCTTACGGATGCGAATTCTGCACCGTCACGGGTTTCTTTGGGGACTCGATTCGGTTCCGGTCGAATCAGAGCATCGTCGAGGAGATGCTCCAGATCAAAGAACGCGCCCGCGGCTCCCGCGGCAAGGCCGCGGTATTCTTCGTCGACGATAATTTCGCGATCAACGTCAAGCGAACCAAATCGCTGTTGCGCGATATCATTGCGGCCGGCGCGCAACTGTCGTGGGTGGGGCAGATCAGCGCCAACCTGCTGAAAGATGAAGAACTGCTCGATCTGATCGCCGCTTCGGGCGGGAAGTGGATCTTCATCGGGATGGAGTCACTCGACGCCGCCAATCTGGCCAGCGTCAACAAGAGTTTCAACAAGCCGGCGGATTACGCGCGCGCGCTGGAGGCTCTGGCCCGGCGCCACGTCTATGCGATCACCTCGTTCATCTTCGGATTGGACAACGATACCCCAGGGGTCGCCGAGCGAACCCTCTCCGAGATGCGCGCGTGGCCTCCGGGGCTGCCTGTGTTTGGGCAGATCACTCCCTTTCCCGCTACTCCTTTGTATGAGCGGCTGAAAAAGGAGGGGCGGCTGACACGGCCGGAACACTGGCTCGAGTTTGCCCCGTTTCAGATGGCGCACACGCCCCTGAAGATCACGATCTCCGCCGTGCAGGATGAGGTGCGGTATGCCTGGACGAATTCTTATAGCCCTGACGCGATCGAGAGGGCCATCGAGTCGATCGCCGACGAGCCGGCCGCCTACAAGATCAGCCACCTGATGTCCCGCCTTTTCTTTCGGGGGATTTATTTCCCGCAAAAGGGAGCATGGAACTGGATCAAGCTGGCGATGCAGAACCGGCGCGCGATCCGGCGCGTGATCAAGGACTCATTCACCCACTGGCACGGCGCCGCGGGTCCGGCGGGTAGCCTGGACTTTAACGGCTCCCCCGAATCTTCCCTCAACGGTGCGGAGGGCGCCGGAGCGGACTGAGTTTTCGGGGCGGATTCCGATATCGTAAAGTGCGACTATGGCCGCGAGAGTGCGAACGGGCGGGCGTGCTGGCGATCGCTGCGGTCTCCGGAATTTCTTGGGAGCGGGTGCAGCGCGCGCGGGCCCCAACCAACATCAGCCGGGGGAACTGCGCTAACGGGCGCCGAAAAGCGCCGTGACGCGGTGTTCACACCTGTGCGTGGCAATCAAAACGGCGGTGGCCAGCAAGCAGGGAGATCGCCAGCGGGGCTCGGGGGCGGAAGAGCCCTAGTATTACAACGTTAGGTATTGACATCCGTTTCGAGGCATGGTAGTCTCTGGCATGACCGAGATCCAAATCAGAAAGTGCCATGAACGTTTGGAACGCTTCCTAGTGGATTTGTTGGAA
>JBEKYD010000050.1:0-31916 GCA_049511335.1 Bryobacteraceae bacterium
AGCGAGGCCGTGCGCGATGGTTCGCGCAAAGCGGAAAAGGGGACGGAGCCGATTGCGCCCTTTTTGGCAGATTGCAAAAGTGTAAGTTCAGGCCGCCCCAATTTCCCACCAGCCTGTATCCACTTGAAAATAGACGAGTTACAGATCGCCAAGGGCTCACGTCAGGCTGTCCCCTTCGGCCCCTCTATCCACGGTCTCCCCGTGGCGGACCGGGCGGGATCTGCGAAGGCAGCAAACCTGTGGGAGCGCTCTGACTGCTTCGCTGATTTTGGGGATCGACCGACGGTGCTAACACGCTGATAGCAAAGGGGCGCGGATCTGCCGCACATTTGATCCATCCTGTATCTACTTGAAAATAGACGAGTTACAGATCACCAAGGACTCACGTCAGGCTGTCCCCTTCGGCCCCCGTCCCCTTCGGCCCCCACAAGGTGTCGCCCTCTCTCCTACTCTACTGCACGATGCGGAGAAAGGCACCGGCGACAAAGATCGCCGGCGCTACCGGTAACGCCGGGGCTTCTCGGGGTCCCAGGGCTTGCGCCCTGGGCTACTTTCTATCGTCCTGACGGACTCCCGGTGCTGCGGCGGAGGCAACGGGCGAGGAGGTTGCTGCGCGCGGTTTCAGTAAAGCCTGATTTCTGCCGGCTTCAACCTCAGGCAAGCAAGGCACGCCGGACCGCGTCCGGTTCACGCGCGATCACTGTCAGGAAGGCGCGAGCGGGGCCACTCGGAACTCGCCGCCCATGTTCCCAGTGTTCCAAGGTTCGTTTGCTCAAACCGAATAATTTTGCAAACTCGCCTTGGGAGAGAGAGATCTTTTGCCTGATCGCCCTGACGTCGATGTCTTCCGGGACATGCAATTCGCAGCCGTGACCCTCCTGACCCTTGGCGAAAGCCAGCGCTTGGCGGGCGCTCTCGATCATTCGCTCGCCGGCCGTCGGTTTTCTCTTTTTCATATGGGTTCCCTTCCCGATCTGTGGGCCCTGACGATATCTGCCAGGACAGTCTTGAAGATTAAAACCGTGCCGACGACCATTCCGCCCGCTATCGCTCCACGCGTCCCGAACCGGCGCCTTTGGCCAGGGCTTTGACTTCGTCCACGGTGACGCGGTTGAAATCGCCCATCACGGAGTGCTTGAGGCAACTGGCGGCCACGGCGAATTCCAGCGCTTCGCGGTGCGTGGCGAGCGTCTGGTAGCCGTAGATCAGGCCGGCGGCGAAGCTATCGCCGCCGCCTACGCGGTCGACGATGTGGGTGATGTCATAGCGCCGGCTCAGCATGAACTCCTGCCGGTCGTTGAGGCAGGCCGACCAGCCGTTATGGGAGGCGCTATGCGATTCGCGCAGGGTAATGGCGACGGCTTCGAGATTCGGGTACTCGCTGAGCACCTTGCTGGTGAGACCCTGGTACTCGGCGTGGTCCAACTCGCCCGACTGGACGTCCACATCGGCCTCGATGCCCAGCGTCATCTGCACGTCTTCTTCGTTGGCGATGGCGATGTCCACCAACTTCGCCAGCTCGCTCATCACTTCCACCGCCGGTTTGCCCCACTTCCACAGGTTTTTGCGGTAGTTGAGGTCGCAGGAAACCTTGACGCCTTTCTCGCGCGCTTTGGCGGCGGCTTCGAGCGACAGGGCGGCGCAGGAAGCGCTGATGGCCGGGGTGATGCCGGTGACGTGGAACCAGGCGGCTCCGTCAAAAGCGCGGTCCCAATCGATATCGCCCGGCTTGGCCAGGGCAATGGCGCTGTAGTCGCGATCGTAGACCACCTTGGAGGGCCGCTGGTTGGCGCCGGCCTCCAGATAGTAGATGCCCACGCGTCCCTTGGTGCGCGCGATGGAGGAGGTGTCCACCCCGAACCGCCGCAATTCGCCGATGGCGGCGTCCGAAATCGGATTCTTCCCGGGCAAAGCGGTGACGAATCGCGCCGGGATTCCGAACTGTGCGAGCGATACGGCAACGTTGGCTTCACCACCGCCAAAGGTTGCCTGGAACATGGGAGATTGCAGGAAGCGCTCGAAACCCGGAGGGGCGAGGCGCAGCATGATTTCGCCGAACGTAACGGTATGAGGCATTACAGCAGATTCTAGCGTGGCGATGCGGGCTTGTCGCGCCGATGCGGGAAGGAAGGCCGGGACGCGGCGAGCTCCGCTCGGCCGCGGGCATGCGGCGCCGCCTGCCCCACCAGGGGCGAGTTGCGTCGCACACGCGCGTTCTGTTATAAGGACTAATCGTCCTCAGTGCCAGGCGGGGCAGGCGTGAAATGGCTGAGAAGAAGAAAACACCGGCGCCCAAAACCAACGAAAAGCTCAACGAAAAGCGAATGACCCCATCACAGGCATCGAAATCCGCAAAACCGCCGGACCGGGCCGAGAGCGGCGGGGGGGCCCAAAGCGTGTGGAACGCACAAAAACAGTTGGCGGCGTTTGAGGCGGCCAGCAAGCTGTTTCATGCGCGCTCTTTCGCACCAGCGAAAGAACTGTTCGAGCAGGCCGCGCGCGGTCCGGAACGCGGCGTCGCGCACCGGGCGCAATCGCACGCGGATATGTGCGCGCGGCGCCTGGAGCGCCCCAGCCCGACCCTGGAATCGGCCGAGGACTTCTATAACTACGGCGTGGCGCTCATCAATACCGGCAAAATTGCCGAGGCGCGCGAGAACCTGAACAAAGCTCTCGCCATGGCGCCCAACGCCGACCACATCCACTACGCGTTGGGACTGGCGCAGGCCCTTTCCGGCGATTTGGATCGCGCCTACGAAAACCTGAAGCGCGCCATCGAAATCGAGCCGCGCAACCGGATTATCGCGCGGCAGGACGCGGACCTGGCGCCGCTGGCCGGCCGGCCGCCGTTTAGCGGTTTGCTCTATCCGGAAAAGAAGGGCTGGTAGGGGCAGCAGGGGTTTCCGATGGCGGCGAAGAGCCGGCCAGGGGGCCGGCTGCGGACCAGGGGGTCCGCCCTACAGCTTTCGGCATGACTGCCCGCGCCACGTTACGCTAGAAGCGTTACGAATGAAGAATGAGAGCCCTCTGCGCGTTGTCGCGATCGGCGGCGGCACCGGACTGTCTGCCCTGCTGCTGGGGCTGAAGCCCTTCGCCCGGCCCTTGAGCGGTTCCCGTCCCTCGGTGGATATCACCGCGATCGTCACGGTGACGGACGATGGCGGCAGCTCGGGCCGGCTGCGGCGCGAGTTCGACGTCCTGCCGCCGGGCGATATCCGCAATTGCATGGTGGCGCTGAGCGAGGATTCGGCCCTGCTGGCGCGGTTGTTTCAATACCGCTTTGCCGCCGGGCGGGGGTTGAAGGGCCACAGCTTCGGCAACCTGTTTCTGATGGCGCTGACGCAGGTGATGGGGGATTTTTCGGATGCCGTCACCGCGTCCTCGGAGGTTTTGAAAATCGCGGGCCGGATTTTCCCCTCCACGGCCGCCAACGTGGCGCTCGAAGCCACGCTGGCCGACGGGACGCGGGTCAAGGGCGAAACCCGCATCAGCCACAGCCGCCAGCCCATCCGCCTGGTGCGCCTGACGCCCGCCAAGGCGCGGCCGATCGAAGCCGCTCTGAGCGCGATTGCGGAAGCGGACCTAATCACCCTGGGGCCGGGATCGTTGTTCACCAGCGTGATTCCGAACCTGCTGGTGGAGGGCATTCCCGCGGCCATCCGCTCGTCGCCGGCGGTCAAAGCTTATTTCGTCAACCTCATGTCGCAACCCGGCGAAACCACGGCTTACAGCGCTTCCGATCACATTCGCGCCATCCAGCGCCACGCGCGCGGCAAGCTTCTGGACTACGCGGTGGTGAACATCCGGCCGATCCCTTCGGCCGCCAAGCGGCGTTACGCCCAGGCGGCCGCTCTTCCGGTGGACAACGATATCGACGCGCTCCACCGGCTCGGGCTGAAGGTGATGGCCGGCAATCTGGCGCTGGTGGCCGGCAAAGTGCGCCACGATCCGGCCGCGACCGCGGCGGTGGTATTGCGGCTGGCCCAGGAAGGCCGGCGGCGCCGCCGCGAACAGCCATAATGGAAGCCCCATAATAGAAGCGATGGACACTCCCGTAACCGTAGTCATCCTGGCGGCGGGGCTGGGCACCCGCATGAAATCGCGCCGGGCCAAGGTGCTTCACACCGCCGGTGGGCGCACGTTGATCGAACACGTGGTTTCCACCGCGCTGGAACTTGCGCCGCCAGAGAGAATCTTTGTGGTGGTGGGCTATCAGGCCGACGCGGTGCGGGCCGCCGTGCGCACGCCCGGAATCGGTTTCATCGAGCAGAGCGAACAGAAGGGCACCGGCCACGCACTGATGGTGGGGCGCGGTGCGCTGAGCAAGCTGGCCGGCTACCTGGTGGTGGTCTACGGGGATGGCCCGCTATTGCGCGCGGCTACGCTGCGCAGCCTGATCGGCGCCGCCGCGGCTTCCGATGGGGCCGGAGTGCTGCTCACGGCCCAAATGGAAGATCCCACCGGCTACGGCCGCGTGATGCGCGGCGGGTCCAACCGCGTGGCTGCCATCGTGGAGCAAAAAGCCGCCACCCCGGAGCAACTCGCCGTCCGCCACGCCAACATGGGCATCTATTGCTATCGGGCCGACGTGTTCTGGCGCCACGTGGACGAAATCCGCCCCGACAATCCGGCCGGCGAATACTATTTGACGGACATGGTCGAAATTCTCAACCGGGCTGGCCATTCGGTAGTGGCTATGGAGATCGCGGATCCGCGCGAATGCCTGGGCATCAATAACCGCGTCGAGCTGGCCGAGGTGGATCGGTTGCTGCGCGAGCGTACGGCGCGCCATTGGATGCTGGAGGGCGTGACCATCGAAAAGCCGGAGACGGTCGCCATCGATGCCGGCGCGCGCATTGGCATGGACACTGTGGTCGGGCCGTTCGCGCAAATTCTGGGCGATACAGAGATCGGCGAGAACTGCCGCATCGGCGCCGGCGCGATCCTGCGCGACTCGGTGCTGGCGGATGGCGCCGCGATCGGGGCTTACACCGTGATCGAATCCTCGAGGATTGGCGCCGGCGCCAGTGTGGGACCGTTTGCGCGGCTGCGGATGGGCAACGAGGTCGGCCCGGGCGCGCATATCGGAAACTTCGTGGAGCTCAAGAAGACCAGCTTCGGCGCGGGCGCCAAGGCCGGGCACCTGGCCTATCTGGGCGACGCCCACATCGGCGACGAAACCAATATTGGGGCCGGCACCATCACGTGTAATTTCGACGGCCGGCGCAAGCACGCCACCACCATCGGCAAAGGCAGCTTCGTGGGCAGCAATTCCACGCTGGTGGCGCCGCTTGAAGTCGGCGAAGGCGCCTACCTGGGAGCGGGCTCCGTCATCACCGAGACAGTGCCTGCCGATGCCTTGGCTCTAGGCCGCGCCCGCCAGGTGGTGAAGCCGGGATGGGCCGCCCGGCGCAAGACCGAGCGGTGAGGGATCGAGACCAATTTGAGCCGCCGATGAACGCAGATGAACGCCGATAACTTCCTTGGTTTTTATTGGCGTTCTGCCCGAGAATCGAATCTCCGCGACCGGCGGAGAACCGGCCAGGGGGCCGGCTGCGGACCAGGGGGTCCACCCTACTATTCGCCGTTTCGGCCGTTGCGAAAGGTATGTGGCATTAGGCTCAAGGGGAGCGGTTGTCCGCAGAAGTGAAGGTAGCCGGAGGTCGTAAGTCACACTTCACGCCTCTGTCTTCCTTGGCTTCTGGCTTCTCGTTACTTAGTGTCCGGCCGTGGCGGCCGACGCTTTGCGGCTCTGGAAACATTCCCGGCAATAGACCGGTCGGCCCTGGGTAGGCCGGAACGGAACCGTGGTTTCCCGCCCGCACTGCGAGCAGGTGGTCATGGTCTCGGACTTGGCGAAGCTGCCCCCGTTACCCTGGCGCTTCACCTTACAAGCTTTGCACCGCTTGGGCTCGTTTTTAAAGTTCTTGTCGTGGAAGAAGTGCTGCTCTCCCGCTGTGAAAACAAATTCTGCGCCGCAGTCGACGCACTTCAGAACGCGATCCTGAAACTCCGGCATAGCAACTGTGCCCCGTACTCGACTCGACCTTGAACGACTGTCGGATATGGCGGCGGGACCGTAGCCCCGCCGCCGCGGTTACTCTACTTCCCGGCGATTCTTCTTCCGGTTTCTCTTGCGGGCCAGCGCCTGCTTGGCCCGGAGCTTCTCGCCTGGCTTCAGGTAATAGGAGTGTCGTTTGACCTCCTTGATGATGTCCTCTTGCTGGACCTTTCTTTTGAAGCGGCGAAGGGCGTTCTCCAAGGTTTCGCCCTCTTGAAGCCGTACTTCTGCCAAAAAACCACACCTCCCCACTAGACCGAGATTCCTATGCTGGTGAAAATAAAAGGGCATGGGAGAATCCAAGACGCGTTCGAGCGGCAGTGGTAATCCCCAAAATCCCTGCACCATGCATAGAAGGTACTGATATGATTAGGTTGTTGACCAACAAAGTCAAGTCCAATTTTAACAAGGCCAGCCGGCGTGCCCCGCCAGCCTCCAGAGTTTCTTAATATTTTCAGGTACTTACGCGAAAATGAAAAACGTCCTCGCGATTCTTTTGGCGGGCGGTGCCGGCGAACGCCTCTACCCCCTGACCCGGGACATTGCCAAGCCGGCGGTGCCCTTTGGCGGGGTCTATCGAATCATTGACTTCACACTCTCCAACTGCATCAATTCCGACGTTCGTCGCATTTTCATCCTAACACAGTACAAATCCCTGGAACTGACGCGCCACGTGCGCGATGGCTGGAACATTCTATCCCCGGAACTGGGCGAATATATCGAAGTGCTGTCACCGATGAAACGCGTCCACGAAGATTGGTACCAAGGTACTGCCGACGCGGTCTTCCAGAATTTCCGCAGCATCGAGGCGGAGCGGCCCGCACAGACTCTCATCCTAGCGGGCGATCACATCTACAAGATGAATTACGGCGAGATGCTGGATTGGCACCGCTCCCATAAAGCCGACGTCACCGTTGCCACCATTCAGGCGTCTCCTTTGGAAGCGCCGCGGTTCGGCGTGGTCGAGATCGCCGCCGGTTGGCGGGTGGTGGGCTTCGAGGAAAAACCGCAGCACGGCAATCCGCGGCCCTCCGCGTTCAACCCGGCCATGATCAGCGCGTCCATGGGCATCTACATTTTCGAGACGCGGGTCTTGTTGGAGTTGCTGCACGCCGATGCCGAGGATCCCGCTTCCACCCACGACTTCGGGCGCGACGTGCTGCCGCGCAACCTCGACCGGGTGCGCGTTGTGGCTTACGATTTCAAGGATCTAAACGCCGAGCACTCGCGTTATTGGCGGGACGTGGGCACGCTCGATGCCTACTATGAAGCCAATATGGACCTGGTCGACATTGTTCCCGAATTCAACCTCTACGACACCCGCTGGCCCATCCGCACCAACGCCACGCCCCGGCCGCCGGCCAAGTTCGTTTTCGCTCAAGAAGGCCGCCGTATGGGGGTCGCGGTGGACTCGGTGGTGAGCGCCGGCTGCATCATCTCCGGCGGCCGCGTGATGAACAGCGTGCTCTCCCCCGGGGTGCGCGTCAACAGTTACTGCGAAGTGGATTATTCCATTTTGTTGCCCGACGCCGAGATCGGCCGCAACAGCCGCGTGCGCCGGGCGATTATCGATACCGGGGTGAAGGTGCCCGAATCGAGCGTAATCGGTTTCGACGCCGAAGCGGACCGCGCCAAGGGTTACCATGTAACCGAAACGGGAATCGTGGTGGTGGCGTAGAGCCCACGGCGCCGCGCCCCGGATTGTGCCGGGAGCTAATTCGAGAAGAAGGAAAGGCGGGACGAGGGCGTCCCGCGCGGACCAGGGGGTCCGCCCTACTGTAAGGAGTCATAACCTAATGATGAAAGTGGTTCTGGTGCGTCACGGCGAAAGCGAGTGGAATAAAGAAAACCGCTTTACCGGCTGGACCGACGTGGATCTCTCGGTCAAGGGCATGGAGGAAGCGCACGAGGGCGGCCGCGTGCTCCAGGCCGAAGGGTACCAGTTCGACGTGGCCTACACTTCCGTGCTGAAGCGCGCCATCCGCACTCTCTGGACGGTGATGGATGAGATGGACCTGATGTGGATTCCGGTCTACCGCTCCTGGCGCCTGAACGAGCGCCATTACGGCGCGCTGCAGGGTTTGAACAAGGCCGAAACGGCGGCCAAATTCGGGGAGGGCCAGGTGAAAATCTGGCGCCGCAGCTACGACATTCGTCCGCCTGAGCTGACCCCCGACGACCCGCGCTTTCCCGGCCGCGACCCCCGCTATCGCGATCTAACGCCGGCCGAACTTCCGCTTACCGAATGCCTCAAGGATACCGTGGCGCGCTTCCTGCCCCTCTGGCACGACACCATTGCTCCGGCCATCCAAAGCGGCCAGAAGGTGCTGATCGCCGCGCATGGCAACAGCCTCCGCGCGCTGGTGAAATACCTCGACCAGGTTTCCGACCAGGACATCGTCGAGCTCAACATCCCCACGGGTATGCCCTTGGTCTATGAGCTGGACGACAACCTCAAGCCGCTACGGCATTACTATCTCGGCGATCCCGACAAAGTGAAAGCCGCCATGGAAGCGGTGGCGGCGCAAGGGAAGAAAAAATAAGAACCGGCACACTCTTGGTGCCGCGGGATAAGTTTGTCAATGATTCCAGCCGGAGTAATCCGGTTGGTCTTGTGCCTCGGGAGTGTGCGCGGGGAACACGGTGGGACAGACGATCGTTTTTTGTCGTCTGTCGAGCGGTTGGCCCGGCGAGAGCCTGACAGGCCACGAAGAACGATGGTCGGTCCCACCTCTGGGTCCCCCAAACATGGCTCGACCCAAATTCCACGACATCAGGGGTTCGGGGATTATTTTTCTCCATTGGCCTCCACGCGGAGGCGATACACATTGCCGCGGGCGGTGATGAACAGCGACTTGCCGTCGGCTTCGCCGAAAGCGCAGTTGGACGGCGGCTCGCGCGAGGGGATGGTGCGCAGGAGTTTGCCTTCGGGGCTGTAGATGGCGATTCCCTTGGCGGCCACGTAGAGGTTGCCCTTATCGTCGACGCGCATGCCGCCGGGCACGCCATCGATGCCGGAAATGAGAACGCGCGAAGCGGTGGCGTCGCCGGCGCGGTCGAGATCGTACGCCACCACGGTGCGTCCGTCGGCATTGGCTACGTAGAGCAAGCGGCCGTTGAGGGAAAGGGCGATGCCGGTGGGGCGGGTGGAAAAGTGGCCGATGAGCTTGATGGGCCCGTGCGGCGGCAGGTGATAGACGCCGTGAAAATCGAGCTCGCGGTGTTCGGACTGGCTGGCGAAGGCGGGGTCGGTAAAGTAGACGTGGTCGTTGTGGGAGATGACGATTTGGGCGGGCGCGTTGAGGCGCTTGCCTTCCCAGCGCTCGGCGACGACGGTGATGGCGCCGTTCTTTTCCGTGCGGGTTACGCGGCGGGCGCGGGACTCGCAGGTGTAGAGGCGCCCCTCGGAATCGAAGGCGTTGCCGCAGGGGCCGTGGGCGTCCTGGCGGAAGACGACCGGGTCGCTGCCCGGAGTCCATTGGAGGAGTTGATCGGCAGGGGTGTCGCTGAAAATCAGGAAGCCCTGCTTGGACCAGGCTGGGCCTTGGGTGAAGACGTACCCTTTGGCCAGCAGCTCGGTCTGGAAACGGGGAGAATCCTGGCCGGCAAGGGTTGCCGCGAGCGCCGCCAATGCCAGGCAAAGGACCGCCATGCGCGGCGTTCGGAATGTCATTGGTTCAAGGTTTTCTGCACGACCAGATTGTTGGTGACCTGCTTGACGCCCTTTACTTTTTTGGCGAGGGAAGACGCGCGGTCTTTCTGCTTTTTGGTGCCTACGGCGCCGGTGAGGGTGACGATGCCTTGCTGCGAATCCACCTGAATGCCGCCGCCCTTGACGATCGGGTCGGAAGTGAGCTTGATGCGAACCTGATCTACGATCACGTCGTCGCTTTTGGGCTGATCAGCCTGCAGGACGAGGCAGAATAGGGCCGGGAGAAGTAGCAGGCTACCGATAAGTTTAGTCATTGTCTTCAAGGACATTGTAACTGGTGGGAGGGGTGCGGGGAGAAAAGCTCCGGTGCTCACTCTCCGTCCCAGCGGCCTCGTTCGCGCAGCTTTCGCACTTCCTCGGCTGCCAATTCCCGAAGGCGCGCGATATCTACTTTTGCGGTTCGGTTCAACGGCATCGCGCCGGGCTCCAGAACGACGTAGTGAAGCGGGCGCATGTAGGATGTTAGCGAGCGCGCGTGCTTGCGCAGTTCCGCTTCGCCGACGTTGGTTCCCGGACGCTTTTCCACGAACGCGATGATGCCTTCGCTCCAGATCCGGTGCGGGTGTCCCACCACGCCGACGTTGGCCACCTGGCCGGAAAGGGCGGTGAAGTGATTCTCCACGTCGCCCGGAAACACCTGATGGCCGGCGGGCTTCAGGACCCATTTGGCCCGGCCGGAGAAATGCAGCCCGTCCTGGTCGATGTGGCCCATGTCGCCGGTATAGAGCCAACCATCGGTGGACAATGTGGCGGCCGTGGCTTCGGGATCGTTCACGTAGCCGAGAAAGGTCTGCGGGCCGTGGAAGCAGATGTGCCCGGTCTCGCCTGGCGCCATTTCCGCTCCGGCCGATCCATCGCCGTTCATCGGCTCGCGGATCGACATGCGGTATGCCGGCATGGCCCAGCCGATCCCGCGAGCCACTCGGTCGGCATCCTCGGTGACCGGCGTATAGGTGCAAAAGCCGGAAGTTTCGGTCAGCCCCAGGCCGGTGGCGATGCGCGGCGCCATTTCGAGCATGCGGTCCAGGAACGGCCGCGGCACGGCCTGCCCTCCGTATACCGCCGTGCGCAGGCCGGCCAGGTTGCGCCGCGCGAAATCCGCGGTACGCCATTCCATCTGGAACATGGCGGGAATCTGGCCGATCAGGTTCACGCCGTGCCTTTCGATGGCTTCGAGCGACTTCACCGGGTCGAAGATTTCGAGCGTCACCGCCGTGCCTCCCATGAAAAGCGATGTCATGAGGATTTCGGCCTGCCCGCCGACGTGAGAGGCCGGCAGGTTGCACAGCGTCTTGAGCTCCGGGCCGAAGCCGAACGCCCGGCCCAGGCAGAGGTTCTGGCAGGCGATGCCGCGATGGGAAAGCAGGGCCGGCTTGGGCGAACCGGTGGAACCGGTGGTGAAGATCACCTGCGCGACGTCGAACTCGGTCAGCTCCGGACTTACCGATTCCGCGCCCGAGCCGGCTCTCGCCAGCACTTCCGCAAAGCTGGCCGCGCCGGGAATGCATTCGCCGGGCGCCGACATCTGAATGAAATGCTCGACGAAATCGCATTGCCGCCGCACGGCCTCGCCCAGAGCGGCGAAATCCGCCGCCGGTGTTTTGCCCAGAAAGGCGTAGCCCCGCGCCCGAATCAGCCCGAGGGAGCGCAGCACCTCGGCAGGATTCAAACGCAGATCGAGCGGGGCATGAATCACGCCCAACCGGAAGCAGGCGTATTCGAGCAGGACGTGCTGGTTCGAAAGCGGCAGCGACGCCGCCAGAAAGTCGCCCTTGCGGAAACCCATGCGCGATAGTTCCCCGGCCAGCGCTATCGAGCCCCATTGCAACTCGCGCCAGGTAAGCTCGGCGCCGCGGGTGGCATTGACGATGGCGGCTTGGTTCGGCTTCCGCGCCGCCCAATGATCCACCGCGGCGGGGAGCAAGTGAAAGCCGGCGTAGTCGTTCTCAAATTCTTCCAGCGTAACCTGCGGAATGGGGGGAGCGGTCATGGTTGTCTATCTTTGCATGATACAGAGAGAAGAGCGGGACGAGGGCGCGAAGGAATATGGCCGCCGATGAACACCGATGAACGCCGATGAAGAAATGAATGGATTTATCAGCGCTGGTCGGTGTTCATCGGTGGCTCGAATTTGGTTTTTTGACAGCTTCTACGCGACCATGCCAGCTTGGCGCCGATTGCCAATCGGCGCGCGGGTTGCCAACCCGCCCCACAGGTCTGCTGGAGTTTTCGCCGCGGCAACGGGTAAGCTGGTGGGGTGGGCCGACTGATCTTTCGCGTGGCGGGCTATCTGGTGCTGGCGGTGGTGGCGGCGTATTTGGTGGACGGCGCGATTGCCAAGGCGCGCGGCGCCGGGGCCTTCGGGCAAGTCCAAGTGCAACCTTATTATGCAGTTCCGATGAAAGACGGCAAGACCGAATTTATGATGCTCGACCCGGAAACCGACACCTGCATTCGTTCGATTTTTCCGCACTTCGGGTCTCAGCCTTGCTGGCGGATGAAGAGCCAGCAACGCATTAATATGTAACGCGTTCGTCACTCTTCGGACTTTTTCGCACACCGAATCGCGGAACTCGCCGCCTTGCGTTACCGTATCCTTATGGTGCGACTATGACACTCACAAGCAGCCCCGAACTGGGCCAGATCCATGCGCTGCTGGCGGAAAAAGGATACTCGGTATCCGAGCCGGCGGCCGATACGCTGAACGTACGGGAAGTCGAAAGCGGGGTCACCGTGCAGGCGGTGCTCCAGGGCGGCATCCTGTACCTTTCGCTGGTTTGCACGGTGGCGCCGGAAGCGGCCATCACGCCGGACATCATGCGGCGCATGCTGGCGGCCGATAACGGCATCTCCACGTCTTATTTCCAGCTCTACCCGGCCGACAATGGGAAAATTGCCATCACCCTCTCGAACTTCTGCAAGCTGCAGGAAATGGGGCCGGACGATGAAGACGATATCCTGTCCTGCGTGCATTTCCTGTTGGTGGATGTGATGACTGCCCGCCGCGTACTGAGCGGCCTGAGGAATTAAGGGAGCCGCGTAAAGGAGAAATCACCATGCCATTTCTTTCCGATTTTTTTGCCCGTCTGGGTCGCGTGGCGCGCGGCCAGGCCAATCAGGGCGTCGATGTGATTGAGGACGCCACCTTCGAAGCGACGGTGCGGCAGACCGTGGCCGATATGAAAAGCGAGCTCAACAACGTGGTGCGCGCCTCGGCCGCGGCGATGAGCAATTACAACCGGCTCGACGCCGAATACCAGAAGTACGTCAAGCAATCGCAGGAGTGGAAGGACCGCGCCGGACTGGCGCTCGATGCCGGCAACGAACAACTGGCGAAAGCGGCCCTTGGCAGGAAGGGCGAATGCGATAAGCAAGTCGCATCCATGCAGCAGGCGGTTGCGGCGGCGCAGCAGGCCAGCGAAAAATTGAAGGGCCAGGTGGGCGAGCTGAAGCGCAAGATCGACGAAGGGGAGCGCACGGCTACCACGCTAGTGGCGCGCAAGAACGCCGCCGCGGCGCAGCGCAAGGTGGCGGAGGCGATGGCCGGCGTAGGCAGCGCCGATAACGCTTTTGCGGCGCTGAACCGGTTCGAGGAAAGCGTATCGAAGGAAGAGGCCACGGCCAAGGCTTTTGACGATCTGGCTTCGACCGGCAAGGACGACGACCTCGAGAAGCAGTTCGCGGCGCTGGGCGGGCACAGCGTGGATGCCGAACTGGAAGCGCTGAAGCGCGAACGGCAGGCCAAGGGCGCTCCCGGCCAGGCGCCTTACATTCCCAAGGAACTGCCTGCCGCGAGCCCGGCGATTTCTAGCGGGCAGCAGGTGGGCGAAAAGGCTAAAGCCTAAGCCGGCGGGCGCCGATGATTACCTATACGCTGGAAGCCCTGCTGGGCATTCTGCTGGTGGTGGTTCTGATGAATTTGTTCAAAAAGCACGCGCCCGCCGCCGCTGCGCAGCCGGTGGAGGATTTGGCCAATCTCAAGCCGTCGGAAGCCCGCGTGGGAGATGCGCTATCGGTCTCCGGCGCGGGCGACGAGATGACGGATCTCGACTTTATCGTCGAGCGGAGCACCTGGTTTCAATCCGGATCGAAGCGCTGGCTGGAGCTCAGCGGACCATATAAGACGCGGCGCGTGGCGCTGCGGGTGGATTTCGGCGACGATCTGGAAACCAGCGTGCAAAACGATCCCCGTAAGGCGACCATCGAAGACCTGGGTCTTTCCGAAGACGACCTGGCGCAAATGGACGAGCGCCAGAATACCGCCGACTCGTTCGAATTCGACGGCAAGGTCTGGCTCTACGTACTGAGCCGCGAAGCGCAGATGACGCGGAGCGACCAGCCGCAGCCGGTGGGCTTCTATTATTGGGAATTTCGCGAGCAGGACGGCGCCGGCCGGCTCGCGATCCGCAAGCTCCAGGGCGACCCCTTCGCGGTCACGCGTTACACCGGAGTTCCGGTCGGCGACGTGACCGTGTATCGCGGCCGCGGGTAGGAGGCAGGGGTGAGAGACCCTCTGGATAGCTCTGTGGGGCAGACCATCGTTTTTTGTGGTCTGCCAGCCAGGATCTTGTTGCATGTGGGGCAGACCACGAAGAACGATGGTCTGCCCCACTGAGAACCGTGGCCACGCGGCAGTTAAGAGAATACTGAGGATAATATGAGCCGCTCCGGATTGAAGTTTCTGGCTTGCTTGCTGGCGACGGCGATGGCCATTCTGCCGTTGGCCGGGCTGGACAATTTGCCGCGAGATCTGCGCGCGCGCATCGACAGCGAGCGGACCGCGCTGGCTGCTTCGCTGCGGCAGGAGCAGTCCGCTAAGAGCGAAGTGAATGCCGACGTCGCGGCCGATCCCTCTCTGTTCAAGACGATTGCGTCGGCGAGCACTTGGCCGGGCCAGTTCGCCGATTCCGAAAGCAAGTATGCCGCCGCCCAGCGCCAGATGGACGAGCTGGGGCGGCTGGAGAAGGCCAATCGCCGGCAAGACCGCGCGCGCGCCGAATCCGTGCTGCTCGAAGAGCAAGGGCTGCGCTCGGCGGCAGACAGCGGAGCGCAAACCGCGCGGAAAGACGCCGCCCATTGGGTCGAGCTCAAGCGCGATTTGCCCAACGAGCTGCGCCGGATGGAGCAGGATTACAACGCCATCCATGCATTCAATCTGACGCCCGTGGCCAACGCCGTTCAAAAAGCGGAGACGGATTGGCCGGATAAGAAGACCGACCTGGACACGCGTCTGGGGAGCCTGCGCAACACCGTCACCACCGCCGACCAGATCTGGCAATCCGAGGCCGCCGACCGGCGCGCCGCCGCGGCCCAGGATTGGGGCCACTTCGAGTTCGCCTCGCTGGTGGCCGGCGCTGATTCGTTGAAGACCGGCGCGGCCGACCTTCCCCGCCAGGCCGCCGACCTTCAGGCGCTCAGTGGGCAACTCTACGATTCCTGGGACAAGATCCTGGTGGATATGGAAACGCGCGGGATCGGGACTGCGCGCTCCTGGGACCAGCAGATCCGCACCGTGCGCACCCGCTTGGCCGATGCCGCCGATAAGACCGGCGTGGTTTCGAGCGACGAAAAGTGGGTGGAAGTTTCGCATGCGACTTACACGGCCGACGAGAGCGATCTCGGCATGGCGATCGAGCATAAGCCGGCCGGCAAATACGATATTGAAGCCGAGCGCGTGGCGCAGCCCGCGGGCTTTGCCTATATCGCGCCGCCCGAAGTGGGGTCTAATCGGTATGGGTACTGGGATCACAGCGGGGGCCATGACTTCTGGGTGTTCTACGGCCAGTATGCGCTCTTGCGCGACCTGCTGTTCAACCGCTATTACCGCCCCTTGGATCGCCGCGACTGGGAGGATTACCGCTGGTCGCGCGATGCCGGCCATACTTACTACGGCCGCAGCGCCGAAGGCACGCCGGTCTACGGAAGCCAGGGTTCGGCCACGCGCGATCGTTACGCGGGCAGCAGCTATGCGCACAGCGGAGGCTTCCGCGACTCCGACTATGCGTCGAGGCACGGCTCCTATCGCAGTTCGCCGTATGCTTCGCCGATGGGGCGCGATCCGAACGCCGACCACAGCCCCAGGCGCTTCGGAAGACCAGGCGCCGAGCCGGAAGCGCCGCACGGGTTTCGGCCCTCGCCACGGCCCGCGGCTCCCAGGTTCCGTCCTCCCTCTGGCGGCGGCCGGCGTTTCGGCAGGCATTGAGCCTATCGGGGAAAACCCGTAGTATCAAGAACCGGCTTGAGCCACGGATGAACACGGATAAAGACAGATAACTCAATTGATTTCTTCTTGGGTTCTTATCTGTGTTTATCAGTGTTCATCCGTGGCTATATTTCTTCCGTGGCCCCTCCCGACCCGCAATCGGCCTGTAACCTCACCGCCCCTGCGAGCGCCCTAGTTCGATTAACATCAAAATTATGTCTAGATGCTTAGCAGCTCTGCTCTTGCTGTGCGGACTCGTTCTGGCGGAGGGTCCGCCGGTAACGGCGATCCACAACGCCAGAATCGTTACCGTGAGCGGTCCGGTGATTGCCAAAGGGACGGTGGTGATTCACAACGGCCTGATCGAGGCGGTGGGTGAGAACGTCGCCATTCCGGCCGGCGCCTGGGTGATCGATGGCGAAGGCATGACGGTTTACCCCGGCTTGATCGACGCGTTGAGCACGGTGGGAATACCGGGCGAGGCACCGGCGGCTGCTGCGGCGGGGCGGGGAGGCGGGCGCGGGCAGACTACGACTCCGGCTACTACTGCACCGGCCGCCACGCAACCCGCGGCGCCGCGTTCCATGGGGCCCGAAGACCGCCCGCAGACCACCAGTTGGGTGCTGGCGGCCGATGAAATTTCTCCCTCCGATCACCGCATCGAGACCGTTCGTTCCGGCGGCATCACCACCACGGCCACTTATCCAACGCACGGTATTTTTGCCGGGCAGGGTTCGCTGATCGATCTGGCTGGCGATGAGAAAGCCGGCGAAATGGTGGTGGCGCCTTCGCTGGGCCAATATATTTCGGTGACTCGCACGGGCCTTGGAGGCGGCGGAGGATTCGGGTCAGGGTTTCCCGGCGCGCTGATGGGCTACATCGCCTATATCCGCCAGATCTATCTCGATGCCGATCATTACAAGCTGGTGAAGGATGCCTACGCCAAGGATCCGCGCGGCATGGAGCGCCCGCAATACGACCGTGCGCTCGAGGGCGTGATCGAGTCCAAACGGATTTTGCTGCCCGCCAACCGCGTGGTGGAGATGGATCGCATGCTGCGCCTGGCGGTGGATTTGAAGCAGCCGGTCATTCTTTACGGCATGCGGGAAGCGTACCGTGCGGAAGCCGCGCCGGTGCTCAAGAAATACTCGAGCCCGGTACTGCTCAGCCTGAAATGGGCCGAGGAGCCGCGCGATCCCGATCCGGAAGCCGATCAGACGCTGCGCTCGCTGCTCAATATCGACCAGGGGCCGGCCGCCGCCACGATGCTGAAGAAAGCCGGCGTGCCTTTCGCTTTCTATACCGATGGCATCGATGCGCCGCGCGATCTGAATCGCGCGGTGAAGAGAGCCATCGACGCAGGACTTTCGCGGGAAGACGCGTTGCGAGCGTTTACTTTGTCGCCGGCCGAAATCTACGGCGTGGCGGACCGGTTGGGCAGTATCGAGAAAGGCAAGATCGCCAACCTGGTGCTGACCAAGGGAGACATTTTCGACAGCAATACGCGCATCGATACCGTATTTGTGGATGGCAAGCCGTATAAGCCGGCGGCGGAAACCCCGCCGGGCGGCCGCGGCCAGACGACCGAGGAACCGGGGGAAATCCGATGAGAAAGCTGCTCTCGATAGCGCTGGCCGCGCTCGCGGCACTCGTACCAATGGCCGCCCAGACCATCGTGATTGAAAACGCCACCATCATGACCGTGACTAAGGGCACGCTCAAGGGCGCGGTGGCGATGAAGGACGGCAAAATCACCGAAGTGGGCGAAAAGGTGATGGTGCCGCAAGGCGCCACGATTATCGACGCCGGCGGCGAATACCTGATTCCGGGGATTATCGATTGCCACTCGCACATCGCGGTGGATGGCGGGGTGAATGAGGGCAGTGTTTCGGTTTCCTCCATGGTCGATATCAAGGATGTCATCAATCCGGAAGACATCTCGATTTATCGCGCGCTTGCCGGCGGGGTGACTACGGCCAACATTCTGCACGGATCGGCAAATGCCATCGGCGGCAAGACGATCGTGCTGAAAATGCGTTGGGGCAAGGACGCGCAGGGCCTGATCTTCGAGGGCGCTTTGCCGGGAATCAAGTTCGCGTTGGGAGAGAATCCCAAGCGCGCCGGCAATCCGCAAGGCGGCCGCGGCGCCGCCGCGGCGGCCGTGTCCGCGCGCTATCCAGCCACGCGCATGGGCGTGGAAGACGTGATTCGCGAAGCCTTCAACCAGGCCAAGGCGTACAAGGCGGAATGGGACGCCTATGACGCCAAGGTGGCCCATGGCGAACATCCCATTCCGCCGCGCAAGGACCTGAAACTCGAGGCCCTGAAGGAAGTGCTGGAAGGCAAGCGCTACGTGCACGCGCACTGCTACCGTTCCGACGAAATTCTGATGCTGCTGCGCGTCGCGGACGATTACGGTTTCAAGATCCGAACCCTGCAGCACGTGCTGGAAGGCTACAAAGTGGCGCCAGAGATTCTGGCTCACGGGGCCGGCGCGAGCACTTTCTCGGATTGGTGGGCTTATAAGATCGAGGCTATCGACGCCATTCCTTATAATGCGGCGCTGATGCAGAAGAAAGGCATCGTGGTGAGTATGAATAGCGACGACGCCGAGCTGATGCGCCATCTCAACACCGAGGCCGGCAAGGCCATGAAGTATGGCGGCGTGAGCGAAAACGACGCGCTGGCGATGGTCACCATCAATCCGGCCAAGCAGTTGGGTATCGACAATCGGGTGGGATCGATCGAGGTAGGCAAAGACGCCGACCTGGTGCTCTACGACAAGCACCCGCTTTCCGATTACGCCAAAGTGGAGAAGGTGCTGATCGACGGGACGGTTTATTTCGACCGCGATAAGGCCGTGAGCGAAGCCAAGGCGACCGCGGCGGAAAAGCAGAAACTGCTGGACAAAATCAAGCAGAGCCAGCCCCGGCAACAGCCGGCCAGGAGACCCAACGGATGAAACGGAACGGATTCGATTTTGGCGGGCTGGTGGCGGGGCTGTGGCTGAGCGGCGCGCTGGCCTGGGCGGCGGCCGATGTTCCGGTGCTGATCCGTGGCGTGGATGTGTACCCGGTTACCGGCCCGGCGATGAAGAGTGTTTCGGTGTTGATTGAGAACGGTAAGATCGCCGACATCGGCGCCAAGGTGGCGGCGCCGAAGGGAGCGCGGATCATCGAGGGCAAAGGTCTGCGCGTGTATCCCGGCATGATCGATTCCGACACCCAGTTAGGGCTGGAGGAGATCGAGGCGATTCGCGAGTCGGTCGATACCGGCGAATTGGGTGAGTTCATGCCGCAACTGCGTGCGCTGGCGGCTGTCAACCCGGGCAGCGAGAATTTTCCGGTAGTGCGGGTGAACGGCGTCACCGCGGCGATGACATTTCCGAACGGCGCCGGCGGAGGCGGACGGGGCGCGGCGGCGCGTCAGGTGATCTCCGGACAGGCGGCACTGATCCACACCGACGGCTGGACCTGGGAACAAATGGCCGTGCTGCCGTCAGCCGCGATTGCGGTGCAGTTTCCGGCTTTGGGAGGCCGTGGAGGTCGGGGCGGCAATCCCGATTTTCCGGCGCTTTTTGGCGAAGAAGCCGCGCCAACCACTTATACCCAGACGCTGCGCAATTATCAGCAGGAAGTAAGCAAGCTCTCGGATTTCTTCGACGAGGCGCGGCGCTACCAGAAGGCTAAAGCGGCCAACGAACCTGGATTGGCGCGTAACCTGAAATATGAAGCATTGATCCCGGTATTGGACCGAAAGACTCCGTTGGCCATTGCGGTATCGACGCCAAAGACGATTCACGACGCAATCCAGTTCGCCGACAAACAGAACGTCAAGGTGGTTCTGTTGCAGCCGCGCGAGCTAGGCAACGAAGGCGGGGAGCTGAAGGCCAAGAACATACCGGTGATTCTGGGCAAAGTGCTGGCCCTGCCGCATGGCGAAGACGATGCTTACGATCAGGCCTTCACGCTGCCGCTCGAATGCTACAAAGCCGGGGTGAAATTCGCCTTCGGCACGTTTGACAACCAGTTTGTGCGCAACCTTCCGTACCAGGCAGCTACCGCGGTGGCGTTCGGACTACCGCAAGAGGAAGCTCTAAAGGCGATCACTATCTACCCGGCGGAGATTTGGGGCGTAAGCGACCAGATAGGCTCCATCGAAAAAGGCAAGCTCGCCGACCTGGTGGTGACTACGGGCGACATTCTGGAAATTCAGACTCAGGTGAAACACGTACTTATCAAAGGGCAAGACGTAGACCTGACTAATAAACAGACCCGTCTATACGAAAAGTACCTGGCACGGCCATGACTCATGCGTAGGACCTGCGGTGTCTTTCCACGGTACTCAGAGGGCAGATTACCGCCTTCGACTCGGCCGCGAGGGTTAAGAAACTGCGCCTTGGGGCTTCTGAAGCTCGTCGGAATCCAGCCATAAAGTCACCGGACCGTCGTTCACCAGGTGCACCTGCATAGAGGCTTGAAACACTCCGCACTCCACGGGCACGGGGCCGCGGCGCGCGGCGGCCACAAAGTAATCATAGAGTTCGCGAGCCATTTCGGGAGGCGCGGCGCGGTCAAAGCTGGGCCTGCGCCCTTTGCGACAGTTTCCATACAGGGTAAACTGCGACACGATTAACATCGCACCGCCGGCCTCGATCAGATTGCGGTTCATCTTGCCGCAGTCATCGGGGAAAATACGGAGTTGAGTAGCTTTTTCCAGAAGAAAATCAGCTTCGGCACGGGTGTCGTCCTTCTCGATTCCAACCAATACTAGTAATCCCGTACGTATTCCTGCTACGGTCTTATCCCCGACCAATACTTTCGCTTCGCTTACCCGCTGAATCAGCAACCTCATATTATGACCTTAGAACCGGTACATACCTGTCTTCTATTTTGTAACATCCTTTACCGCTCCATGTTATAGTGTCCGGGGGAGAGCTCTAATGGCACGTCTTATCTCTACACATGACACAGCCACATTGCAGATGGCGCTGGTTGGATATGAGGTCGAGAGGCAAAAGATAGACGAGAGAATTCGCGAGATCCAGAGTCAACTTAAAGGCAAGGCTATTACGGCGGCGCCGGCAACGGGAGACCAAGCAGCGCCTGGGAAGCGCGTTTTGAGTCCCGCGGCGCGGCGCCGCATTGCAATGGCGCAGAAAAAGCGTTGGGCGGAGCATCGCAAGCGGCAGGCTCAAGCCAAGGCGGAAGCAAAGTAGGGGAGGGGCGGAGGATTTGGCGCCGGCTAGCCGGGCATTTCGCTCCGCTCAAGGGTGCAAGCCCGGGCTGCGCCTTGGCGGCGTTTCCAGAGTGTCACGTTCTGAAGAAGAACCGCCGGAATGCCGGGTGGCAAGCGATGCCGATGCGGATTATCGTACTGATCGGCCTGCCTGGCTCGGGTAAGTCAACTTACCTGGAGAAATCAGGCGCGATCGGTCTCTCGAGCGACCGGATTCGCCTCTGGCTGACCGATAAAGAGAACGACCAGAGCGTCCAGCGGCAAGTTTTCCAGACGCTGCGCTACTTGTTGCGGCAACGCCTCGGGATCGGCCGCCCGATCACCTATATCGACGCTACCAACCTGACGCCGCGCGAGCGCCGGCCCTATCTGGAGATTGCGCGCAAACGAGACTGCACGGCCGAGGCGGTATTCTTCGATGTGCCGGTCGAAGTGTGCCGCCGGCGGAATCAAGGCCGCTCGCGGGTGGTGCCGGACGACGTTTTGGCGCGGATGGCGGCGCGCCTCACGCCTCCGACAGAGGCGGAAGGATTCGCGAGGATCACGGTAATTCGGGAGTAGGGTTTCTACATTAAGAGAGCCTGGCTGGCAGACCACAAGAAACGATGGTCTGCCCCACGTCTGCCCCACTTACTCCTGTGGGCGGAAGCGGATGGCTGCGCCGCCGCCGGAGGCCAGTTTGAGGCGCAGCACGGTGCCCGGAGTTACGGGCTGTTGCGTGATTGTGGTGTGCTTGGGACGATCGGCGGCATCGGACGCGTCGGCGTAGATTTCCGCCACGTAATTGCCGTGGCCGAGGAATTCCAGCGGCAGATCCACTTCGGCGCCGCGCCAGCCGGTGATCGCGCCCACATACCATTCCCTGCCTTTGCGCCGCGCCACGCTGATGAATTCGCCCGGCCGGCCACCGGCAACCTCGGTTTCGTCCCAAACGTTGGGGACGGCGCGGATGAATTCGAAATCCTTCTGGCCTTGGTACGCCTCGGGATAATCGGAAACCATCTCAAAGCCACTCTCGAAGACCACATAGAGCGCCAACTGGTGGGCGCGCGTTCCCATCACCATGGGTTTCTTGCTCCGCGGCTCAAATTCGGCGCGCGTCACGTTGTCGAAACCGCCGGGAGTGTAGTCCATCGGGCCGGCGAGGGCGCGAGTGAAGGCCAGCGTCAGGTTGTGTTCGGGGGTGATGCGCGCGGACCACTTGCAGTATTCGAGCCCCATGACTCCTTCCCTGGTGAGCAGGTTGGGCCAGGTGCGATCGATGCCATCGGGCTTGAAGGCGCCGTGAAAATCGATCATGAGGCGATGGGCCGCGGCTTTGGCCAGCACGCGGCGATAAAAGTTGACCATCCACTGGTCGTCGCGATTCATGAAATCGATTTTGACGCCGGCAATGCCCCATTTCTCGAACAGCGGGAAAGCCTGGTCCATCTGGCGATCGATGTCGGTCCAATGGGCCCAGAGCCAGATGCGCACGTTCTTGGCTTTGGCGTACTCGAGGATGGCCGGCATGTCGATCTCGGGGTTGGTGCGGGTCAGGTCGGCGTGGGAGTCGTTCGGGCCGGTGCTTCGGTACGCCCAGCCGGCATCGATCAATAGGTACGGCAGGCCGGAAGCCGCGCTGAAATCGATGTAATGCTTCATGGTGGCGGTGTTCATGCCGGGCTTGAAGTCCACGCCCTCGGCCCAGGTTCCGCTCCACCAGTCCCAGGCGGTCTTGCCGGGCTTGATCCAGCTTGTGTCGGCGATAGCAGACGGCGGATTCAGGCTGGTGACGATATTCGATTCCACCAGCCGTCCCGGTTCGGCGCCGATGAGCAACACGCGCCAGGGAGTGGCTAGGGGAGCGTTGGCGGCCACCGCGAGGTCCTTCTGCTCGAGCGATGGCGAGAGGCGGCTGGAAAGCAGAAACGCGTCGCGCGAATTGTGTTCCAGGTACATGCCGGCGTAGCTCTCGATGTTGGCTTCGGTGATGGCGACCCACGCCGTGCCCGGCAATTCGGCCAGAAAAGGGAGGCCGATGAGCTCCCGCGGGTGAATCGCCGAGAGCGGCAGGGTGACGTAGGAATCTTCGTAGGGAGTTTGAAATCCGTCGAGGAGGAGCGGATAGGTGGTGGCATCCTTGGCCAGGCGGAAGGTGGTATGTTCGGCGGCCAGGCGGATTTCATCGAGGCCCGCTTGTTTGGGCACGACATAGCGAAAGGCCAAGCCATCGTCGAACGCGCGGGCTTCAAGTCGGAGGTTGCGATGGGGCGCATCGGTCTCTTCCAGATCGAGCGCCAGGCTGCGGTAGACGCTGTGAACGGTGGACGCTTTGCCGTGGAGCAGGGTGTAGGTTTCGTCGCCTTGCCCCGGAGTTACGTGTGAGACGCGGACGCGGGCGCCCAATACGGGTTGACCGGCTAATTCCAGGCCGAGGGTAGAGCGCAGCACCACCGGCTTGCCGCGAAAGTTCACCGTGTAGGCGAGCTGACCGCCATCGGCGGTGAAAGCGATTTCGAGAGCGCCGGAGGGCGAGGTCAAAGCCGATTGCGCGGCGGCGGCGACAACCGAAAGCATGCTCAAAGCGACTAGGTTTCGCATCAGCAATACTATAGCGCCGGGATGGGGCGGCGAAGTGCAGCGCCGAAGCGCGAAAAAGTCGCGAATTTCAGCGATATCCCCGCCGCCATTGCGACTAATGCGTGATAAAGTGAGATAATATCACGCTAACGCTATGATTGTATCGCTTTCGGTGTCCAACTTCCGGTCGTTTTCGTCGGAGGAGACTCTCTCGCTGGTAGCCAGCAATCGCTTGTCGGGCAGCCACGACGACCACGCGGTTCCCATTCCTGACTCCAAGGAAAGAGTGCTGCGCACGGCGGTTCTCTATGGGGCGAACGGCGCAGGCAAATCGAACCTCTTCAAGGCCATTCGATATTTGAAGTCGGTTGCTCTGGAGCCACGCAAGAAGAACAGGGGGACCGGACGGGAACCGTTTAAGTTCGCTGAGCCGCAGGATGAACCCTCAAGCTTCGATTTGCAGTTCATCGCGGCGGATAAGCTGTACCGATTTGGTTTCAAGGTTGACGATGAGCGGATCGTCGAGGAATGGCTGTTTCAGGTTGTTGGGAACCGGCAGAAACCGCTTTACGAGCGCACCACGGACGAAAATGGGAAGGTAACGATAGACGCGGAGGGCCTCAAGGGCGCCGGCGAGAAAGTAGTGGCCCTAGCAAGAGTGGGCGGACCGCAGAACCAGTCCTTCCTGGCCACGGCTAACGCAACGCTGGACGACTGGAGGGATTCTGGTGAGGAACTGGGCCGCGTTCTGACTTGGTTCCAGGGGAGCCTGAACCTCGTCGGCCCTGATGAGTCCATTGGACCGCTTGGGCACCAGTTGGATCAGGATTCGGGCTTCCTTTCATTTGCAGGCGCTTTCCTCAAGTCGGCCTCAACCGGAGTGGATCACTTAGAGGTGCTCAAGAAGGAGATCTCCCAAGACGAGATCCGACGGCTGTTGCCTGATAGTGCGGTCAGATCACTGAGAGACCTGCCCGGAGGGGCGGATGGTCTCCCCGTGGTGGTGAGACTAGAAGATGTCACCGAACTGCTGGTTGAGCGAAAAGGCGAGAATCGCGTCTATCGCATCGCCATTCAAGCAGCTCATGAACACGAGCCTGGAAAGGTGGTTCGGTTGGAACTCGCCGAGGAATCCGATGGCACCCGCAGACTGCTGAACCTGATCCCCGCCCTGCGTGCTCCGCGAGCGACAAGCGCCGTTTACTTCATCGATGAGATCGATCGCAGCCTCCATCCGATACTCGTCAAAGAATTCCTGGAGTTCTTCCTAAAGTCGACCGATGGCGGTCCTCGCCAGATCATTGTGACCACTCACGAATCGAATCTGCTCGATCAGGAATTGCTGCGCCGCGATGAGATTTGGTTTGCCGAGAAGGACCAGACAGCGGCTACGAGGCTGTACTCTCTCCTCGATTTCAAAGTCCGCAATGATCTCGAAATCCGCAAGCACTACCTGCAGGGCCGTTTCGGAGCGGTGCCGTTCCTGGGTAACTTGGAATCTCTGCTGACTAAGCCGGACCGGCCGGCATGAGTCTCATCCAGCGCCAGCCCCGACCGCTTACACGGGACGCCGCGAGCTTGAGGGACGATCGCCTTTTCATTGTGGCCTGTGACGATACGTTCGCTCCGAAACAGTATTTCGATTTTTTCCGACTCACGCGTGTGCAAGTCCACGTTGTGCCGACACCTGACGGTTCCTCCGCCGCTCGGCACGTGTTGGACCGTCTTTTGCGCGTCGAGCATGACGAGGACGACCAACGTTGGATGTTGCTGGACACCGACCACTGCGTGCAGGGCACCCACCTCGCGGGCTTTGTCGAAGCCTTGGCTGAGGCCAAGCGACAAGGGGTGAACGTCGCCCTCAGCAAGCCATCGTTCGAGCTCTGGTTACTCTTGCACCATGTGGAGGAGAGCGCCTTGGGCCCGCTGCCGACCGCGAAGGACGTCGAGGGAGCGTTGCGGGCCACGCTTGGACAGTACAACAAGACAAACCTCAAGCAAGGGCATTATCCTCTGGCGTCGGTATCCGATGCCTGCGATAGGGCCATACGCCTGGACGCCACGGTCGAGGGTGGGGATATTCCGCGTGAGAACACGACGCGGGTTTACCGGCTTTGGCAGGCCATCGCCGCCAAGGCGGCACCGCTGCAACTTCCTCCTGAGCTCCGCGGCTTGCTGCGATAGCGCCTCAAAAATGTGCGGATTGCCCCGCAGCTCGGATTCGGCTATCTCCGGCCCGCTATGCTGGACAGGTGACCCTCCCCGGCTGGCTGGTGGTCTCGGATCCGCGGTATGCGCCGCAGGTGCGTGCGCTCCTCGAGCGGCTTCCGGAGATGGACGGCGCGCCGATTCGGATCGAGACGAAGCGCAACCTGCGCGACCGGCATGGACCGGTCCACGCGGCGGCGTTTTTGCGGGACCGGCGCATGGTTTTCGATTGCGGGCGGGCCGAATTTCCGCGCATTTTCGTGCATGAGCTGTTTCATTTCGTCTGGCTGCGGTTGGGGAACCCGCTACGGCACACCTGGGAGGACTGCCTGGCGGCGGAGTTGCGGGCCGGCGCGCGGGGCGAGTTGGGGTGGTCGGCGGAATGGCGCAAGGGTGAGCTGGAGGCCGGAGAAATCGCCGCCCGCGGCCGGCGCTGGCGCGAGTATTGCTGTGAGGGCTTTTGCGATACCGCCGCCTGGTTCTATGGTGGCGCCGGCCGGCACCCGGAATTTACCCTGCGCAAACGGTGGCGCAAGAAGCGGGCGGCGTGGTTTAAGGCGGTATTGGACGGGCGGAAATTATCGATATAATCGAATCAGGAACGAAACGCTTGACGAAACACCCCCTATTGGTTGCTTTCACGGCCGTAGTTTTGGCCGCGGCCGGATCGGGCGGTTGCTCGTCTTCGGGTACGGCCAAAGCCGCCTCGCTGAAGCCCGAGAGCGAACGCAAGCCGGCGCCCGAATTCACGCTCAAGGATACCGACGGTAAGCTGGTGCGCCTTTCCGACTATCGCGGCAAGGTGGTGCTGCTGGATTTCTGGGCCACCTGGTGCGGGCCCTGCCGCGTCGAAATCCCCTGGTTTATCGAGATGCAGCGCAAGCACAAGGACCAGGGCTTCGAGGTGCTGGGCGTGGCCATGGACGACGAAGGCTGGGAAGTCGTGAAACCGTTTCTGGCCGACATGGGGGTGAATTACCGGGTGATGATGGGCAACGACGCCACCGCCCAGCTTTATGGCGACGTGGACGCCCTGCCGAGTACGTTTCTGATCGACCGGGACGGCCGGATTGCCGCCATACATCTTGGACTTAGCAGTAGAAAGGAATTCGAAGATGGTGTGGAAGAGCTGTTGCGGACTCCTGCTTTGCCTGCCCTTACTCTTCGCACAAAGTAGCGGCCATCTGAGCGTGGGGCAGGTGCACAGCGTGGCGGCCAAGCGCGGCGAGACGGTGGAAGCACGCATCCCGATGACGGTAGACGCGGGTTTTCACGTCAACAGCAATAAGCCGAGCGAAGATTACCTGATCCCGCTGAAGCTCACCTGGAATTCGACCGGCGCGCTCGAAGCCGGCGAGATCGCTTATCCCAAACCGTCCATGGAAAAGTACGCCTTCACCGATAAGCCGCTTTCCGTGCTGACGGGCAGCTTCGAGGTGGTGGCGCATTTCAAGGTTGCAAGCAATGCTCCGGCCGGGCCTGGCGTGGTGGCCGGCAAACTGCGGTACCAGGCCTGCAACTCCAACACCTGTTTTCCCCCCAAGACCGTCGATGTGAATTTGCCGTACTCGGTGCCATAGCTGAGGGCTGAAAGCTGAGCGCTGAGAGCTAGAATTAGGATAGGAGGCTCTCATGTTCACCATGTTGGCTGTCCTGGTTTACGGCGCGGCGGGAGTATTGTCCTTCTGGCTTTTGTACCGCTACGGGTCGCGCCGGTGGTATTGGCACGTTCTGGCGCTAGCATTGGCCGCGGGTGTCGGCCTGGCGCCTTCTCCTCCGGGCTGGCAGGGCCCGAATATCGACCTGATAACCGGATTCGTATTCCTGAGCCTGGCGATTTGGGGCATTGGCGGCCTGGCGAAGCTGCTCGCGCCCCATCGCGGACACCAGAAGACGGCCTGACAGGCTGGGAAGCCTGTCCCACTTGGGCCGGCGCTACAATTTTGATTTCATGCCACGCCGCGGCGCTCTGCGCAACCGGACCGAATACTGCGTGGCCAGAGCGGCGGTGTTCTCGCTGGAATGGGCGCCAGCCGGCTTGGCTTACGCGCTGGGGCGAGTCTATGCGCGCCTGCTCGATATTGCCATTCCACGCCTCGGCCGCGTGGCGCGGCGCAACCTGGAAGCGGCCTATCCAGAGCTGGAACCTGCGCGGCGGGAGGCCATCGTCGATGGCGTGTTCCGGTCCATCGCCCGCGTGCTGGTGACGTTTGCGCGGTTTCCGCGGATTCATCGCGGCAATCTCGACGGCTGGATTCGGCTCGAGGGCGGCGAGTACTTTCAAAAAGCGCTAGAGGCGGGCCGCGGCGTGCTGTTTGCCACGGCCCACTTGGGAAATTGGGAGCTGAGCGCCTTTGCCCATGCCATGCTGGCCGCGCCTATGAGCGTGGTGGTGCGCCCGCTGGACAATCCGCTGCTCGATCGGCTGGTGGAGAGGCGCCGCGCGCTCAGCGGCAATCGAGCCATCGGCAAGAAGGATTTCGCGCGCTCGATTCTGAAGGCTCTGGCCGCCAACCGGGCGGTCGGCATCCTGATCGACCAGAACGCGCTGCCCGGCGACGGCGTGTTCGTTCCCTTCTTCGGCATGCCGGCTTGCGCGAGCACAGGCTTCGCCAAGCTGGCGGCACATAGCGGCGCCACCGTGATCCCCGGTTTCGCCCTGTGGTGCGAGCGCGAGCGCCGCTTCGTGTTGCGATTCTATCCGCCCGTGCCCATGTCCGGCGACGCCGCCCGCGACACGGCCGCGCTGCAGGCGAAGCTCGAAGAAGTGATTCGACAATATCCCGACCAGTGGCTCTGGATTCATCGGCGGTGGAAAACGCGGCCGGAGGGGGAGGCGGGGTTTTATTAGGCGGGTGGCCTCGCATCCGATGAATGGGAGTTGTGGGCGTAGGCGCGCTTACGCCCTTTCGGGTTGGGTTTTCCCGCGCCGTTCCTGACCCACGGCTCACGCCGTGGGCTACTATCTGCCGCCCTGGCGGGCGGAAGATCGCGTGCCATTTGTTGAGAATTTCGCGCCTCTTGGCCGACTCACTTAAGGCCGGGGAAAGTTACCGAAAAGCCCGTAGGGCATGAGATAGACGCCGTTCCTGACCCACGGCTGACACCGTGGGCTACCGTCTGCCGCCCTGGCGGGCGGAAGATCGCGTGCCATTTGTTGAGAATTTCGCGCCTTTTGGCCGACTCACTTAAGGGCCGGGGAAAAGTTACCGAAAAGCCCGTAGGGCATGAGATAGTAGCCCACGGCGTAAGCCGTGGGGGCGGGGCAAGGGCGTAAGCGATGTCACACAGCTATTCCGCGTTGGCGGTTCACGTTGTGTTTTCTACCAAAGACCGTTTGCCGGACTTGTCGCCGGAACTGGCCGGCCGGTTGTTTCCGTACATGGGTGGAATCGTGAGGGAGCGGAGGGGCGTTCCGCTCATCATCAATGGTCCGGCCGACCATGTTCATTTACTGCTGTCTCTTCCGGCAACCGAGTCCGTCGCAGAGTTGCTTCGCGTGATGAAGACTAATTCGTGCCGGTGGGTGCACGAGCAGTTCCCGGCCAACAGCCGTTTCGGCTGGCAAGCGGGGTACGCCGCCTTTACCGTAAGCGCGTCCCGGCTGGAGCAGGTGAAAAGCTACATCGCCGCGCAGCAGGCGCACCATCGCAAGGTCAGCTTCCAGGAAGAATTCATGACGTTCTTGAGGAAGCACGGCTTGGCCTACGATGAGCGGGAGCTCTGGGCTTAGAACCCACGGCTCACGCCGTGGGCTACTATCTGCCGCCCGGCCGGGCGGACGGCCACTTATTCCACCCGATAATTGGGCGCTTCCTTGGTAATGATCACGTCGTGGACGTGGCTTTCGCGCAGGCCGGCGGGCGAGATGCGCAGGAAGCGGGCGTTCTTCTGCAGGCTGGGAATATCGGGCACGCCGCAATAGCCCATGCCGGAGCGCAAACCTCCCACGAGCTGGTAGACCAGATCGGCCAGCGGGCCTTTGGCGGCCACGCGGCCTTCGATGCCTTCGGGCACCAGCTTCGAGTTCGGGTCCTGCTCGTAGCGGTTGGGCTGGCCTTGCGACATGGCGCCCATCGAGCCCATGCCGCGGTAGGTCTTGAAGGTGCGGCCCTGGTAGAGAATGGTCTCGCCGGGGCTTTCGTCGGTGCCCGCCAGCAGGCCGCCGATCATGACCGTATCCGCGCCCGCGGCGATGGCCTTGGTGATGTCTCCCGAATACTTGATGCCGCCATCGGCGATCAGCGGCACGCCGGCTTCTCGGGCGGCGCGCGAGCATTCCGCAATGGCCGTGATCTGCGGCACGCCGGCGCCCGATACCACCCGCGTAGTACAGATCGAGCCCGGCCCGATGCCCACCTTGATGCCGTCCACACCCAGTTCGGCCAGTTCCCTGGCGCCTTCGTAGGTGGCCACGTTGCCCGCCGTCAATTGCACTTGCGGGTACTTGCTCTTGATGGTCTTGACGGCGGACAGAACGCGGCTGGTGTGGCCGTGCGCGGTATCGATGGCCAGCACGTCCACTTTACGCGCCACCAGTTCCGCGGCGCGCTCTAGAAAATCGCCGGTGGCGCCGATGGCCGCGCCCACGCGCAGCCGTCCTTTGTCGTCTTTGGCCGCGTGGGGGTATTTCAGCTTCTTCTGGATGTCTTTGACGGTGATGAGCCCCTTGAGGTTGTAATTGTCGTCCACCACCAGCAGTTTTTCGACGCGGTGCTTGTGCAGGATCAACTCGGCCTGCTCCAGGGTGGTGCCTACGGGAACGGTGATGAGGTTCTCCTTGGTCATGACCTCGGAGATGGGCGCGTCGAAGCGGGTTTCAAAACGCAGATCGCGGTTGGTGAGGATGCCCACCAGCTTGCCGCACTTAACCACGGGCACGCCCGAGATGCGGTAGCGCGCCATCAATGCCTGGGCGTCCGCGATGGATTGTTCGGGCTCGATGGTGATGGGGTCCACGATCATGCCGCTTTCACTGCGCTTGACGCGGTCCACTTCTTCCGCCTGCCGCTCGACGGACATGTTGCGATGGACGATGCCGATCCCACCCTGCTGCGCCAGGGCAATCGCCAGGTGCGATTCCGTTACGGTGTCCATGGCGGCGGACACGATGGGAATATTCAAGCTGATGGAGCGGGTGAATTGCGTGCGCGTATCGGTGTCGGTCGGTAAGACTTCGCTGCGGGCTGGCGCGAGCAAAACATCGTCGAACGTCAGCCCCTCGATAAGAGCTTCCTGAATCATAGGGGGTTGTTCCATGATAACGTACGGCGGCCGAAGAGCACGGCTGGCGCTGGGTGGGACAGACGATCGTTTCTTGTCGTCTGTCGAGCAGCCTGACGTGGCGGGCACGACAGACCACGAGGCGATGGTCGGTCCCACATGGAATCTATGCAATTTTTCGCACATTTCCCCTTCTTTTTGCGGTACCCTGTTCGGGGTACATGTTGAGCGGACTCCTTGCCCTGTTCATCCTTTGCCTGGCTGTAGCGCCGCGCTTAGCCGAAGCGCAGTCCGGCGGTTTCGATTATTACCTGCTTTCGCTCTCCTACGCTCCGGACTTTTGCGCCCAGCCGGGCGGTTCCAAAGCGCCGCGCGAGTGCGGAGCGGGACGCCGCGCCGGGTTCCTGGTGCATGGGCTTTGGCCGCAATCGAACGCAGGACGCGGTCCGAGCCACTGCGGGCCGGCGCAGCCGGTGGGGGACCGGCTGGTGCGCGCGATGCTGCATTACTTTCCCGACGAGTCGCTGATTCAGCACGAATGGGCCACGCACGGCGCCTGCTCCGGCCTCAGCCAGGCCGATTACTTCGCCGCTGTGCGCAAGGCTCGGGATGCGGTGGTCATACCTCCGTTGCTGGCCGCGCCGGCGAGTGCCGTGAACCTCTCGCCGGCGAATCTGTTGCGCGCGTTCACCTCCGCCAACCCTTCGTTT
>JBEKYD010000051.1:0-39334 GCA_049511335.1 Bryobacteraceae bacterium
CGGCTTCGCTCAGGGCTCCACGCCAATCCCCTGGTGGGACGGACGCCCCCTGGCCTTGCGGTTCCGGTAGACAGTGCCCCAAAACGTTAGCTCACTAATTACGGCGAAAATTCAGGCTAGAGCCGTGAAACCAGCGAAATGTTAGGTCAAGGCAGTACCGTGGAAATCGAGGCTAGTCGCGGTCATCAAGTATCGATGGCAGATCGTCTACATCCGCCATATCCTCACGCACGCGGAATACGATGGGGGGAACTGGAAACTATGAGCGCTACGCTACTCGACGAACGTCAATACCGGAAGCTCCTCGATGACGCCCTGCCCGTCGCCATTCAAACCGAGGGGGAATATCGCCGCCTGTTAGGCTCTGCCGCCAGCCTCATGGAGAAACCGGAAGAGGAGATCTCTATCGAGGAGGGGCGGTTTCTGGAACTGCTCAGCATTCTGATTGAGGAGTACGAGAATCGGGTGCACCCTCTTCCGAAAGCCAAGCCGCACAAAATGCTCGCCTATCTCATAAAACAAAAGCACATGAAGCCAAGCGACCTCTGGAGCGTGTTGCCCAAAAGCCGCGTTTCCGAGATCTTGAACGGCAAGCGCGGCATCAGCAAAACACAGGCCAAGCAACTCGCCGAACTCCTCCGCGTACCTGTCGATCTGTTCTTGTAGCTTAAATGTCGGCCTGCCGCCGAAAAACGATAGCCCGCGTCATGTTCTCTATTCGTAACGTAGGGCGCGAATCGGGTCCGCACCTCCCGCGCGGCGAGCCGGGATGTAGCCGGCCGTTAGACCCACCGCCAGCAGGAGCCCCATCGCCGTCACAGCAGCCAGAGGATCGTGCGCTTCCACGCCGTAGAGCTGGGCCTGAACCAGACGGGTCAGCAGGTAGGCGGCCGGCAAGCCGATGGCAATTCCGGCGGCCACCAGCGTCAACACTTCTCGCATGATCAGCCAAACAACCCTAGGCCGGTTCGCACCGAGCGCCATGCGAATGCCGATCTCGCGCGAGCGGCGCGTCACCATATAGGCCATTACGCCGTAAAGACCGATGATGGCAAGAACGGTAGCCAGCGCGCCGAACAGGCCGGAGAGCACCGCGATCATCCGCTCGGTAACCAGCGAATCGTCTAATTGGCGCTCCAGGGTTTTCAAGTAGGTGACGGGCAGGTTCGGGTCGATGCTCCGTACCGCCGCGCGCACCGCGGTGAAGGCGTCTTCCGGGTCGTGCATGGTGCGCACGTAGGCCGTCATGCCACCCGCGTCGCGCAGTTGCGCGGCACAAAGATAGTATTCCAAGGGCACCCGCTCGCGCAGATTCTCGTAGCGTGTATCGCGCACCACACCTACGATCTCGATGTCGGTAGGCGTTCCCGGATCGCTGCCCTCGCCGATGCGGTGACCGACAGCCCGCCTGTCCGGAAAATAGCGGTGCGCGAGACTCTCGTTCACCACCGCGACGCGCGGGGAATTGAGCACGTCCTTGCGCGTGAAAACGCGCCCGGCCAACACGCGAATCCCCAGGGCGTCGAAGTAGCCCGCGCTCACTCCGTTGAAATGAGGGTCTATATCTTCGCCGGGCTTGGGGGTGTACCCGGCGATGGTGAGGCTGTTGTCCCACTCGCTATTGGACAAGACCGGAACCAGGGCCAAGCCGGCGGGGTAGACGCCGGGAATGGCGCGCAGACGTTCCTCCAGCTCAATCCAGAAGGCGCGGGTGCGATCGTTGTCGTAGCCGGCGGCCCGCGGCGCGATCTGGAACTGGATCAAGTTGCCGACCCGGAAGCCGGGGTCCAAACCGTGCAGATTGGCCAGGCTGCGAACGAACAATCCCGCGCCGATCAAAAGCAATAACGAGAGGGCCACCTGCGCCGTCACCATTGTCTTGCGCAGCATGACGTGGCTGCCACCGATCACGCTGCCGGCCTGATCTTTCAGCGTGCGGGCCAGGTTGGGGCGCGTCGATTGCAGCGCCGGCGCCAGCCCGAAGAGCACGCCGGTCGCGAGCGTCAGGCCAAAAGTGAACGCCAGCATGGTTGGGTCGGGCGTACTGGCGATGGAGTACCCGGCGAGGGCCGGCGGCAGAAATGTAAGCAGGCCCTTCACCATCAGCACCGCAAGGGCCACGCCCAGCACTCCACCCGCGAACGAAAGCAGCAGGCTTTCGGTCAGCAGTTGGCGGATCATGCGGCTGCGGCTGGCGCCCATCGCCAGGCGAACCGCGATTTCCTTTTGCCGCGCCGCCGCGCGCGCCGTCAACAGGCTCGCCAGGTTGGCGCAGGCGATCAGCAGCACCAGCCCCACCACGGCCATCAACACCAGCAGCGGAGTTTGGAACTGGCGGCGCATGTTAGTGTTGCCCTGCGAGCCCGGCATGACTTCCAGCCACATGCGCAGGAATTGCTGCTTGTCATAAGGCGTGGCGCGGCGGAACGGTGGTTGGAGCACCTCGGCGCCGATGATTTGGTGAAAGAGCGGCTGCAACCCCGCCTGCGCGTGCTCCATGGTCATGCCCGGCTTGAGCCGCCCGTACACGTTGACCCATCGATGGCGGCGGCTGAACATGGCGGTAAATCCGGGCCGCACGGCCTGCGCCATCGCCACGGGCACGAAAACCTGCGCCGGCATTCCCGGTTCCGTTCCCTCGAATCCCAGTTGCGAGACGCCGACGACCGTCAGCGGGTAGCCGTTGAAGCGAATCGTGCGGCCGATCACGCCGCGGTCGCCGCTGTAACGCGTCTGCCAATAGGCGTAGCTGAGCACAGCCCAGGGATGCGCTCCGGCGTGCAGGTCGTCCCGTGCCGTGAAGAGGCGGCCGGCAGCAGTGCGTACCCCGAGCAGCGGGAAGTAGTTGCCGGACACCAGCTCCGCCATCGCCACTTCGGGCTGATCGCCGGCTTGAACCTGGGCAGTGAGCCGGTACCGGCACATCATGCCGCTGAAGACCTGGTTGCGAATCGCGAAGGTCCTGGTACATGGGGTAGGAAAGGGCGTTGCGGCCATTGTTGCCCCCATAGTGCCGGCCGCGCCCGGCCAGAAGCATCACGCGATCCGGATTCTGAATGGGCAAGAGGCGCAAAATAAGCTGATCGATCAGGGTGAAGATGGCGGTGTTGGCGCCGATCCCCAGCGCCAGCGACAAAACGGCCACCACGGTGAAAATAGGTGCCTTTCGGAACCCGCGCCCGGCAAGGCGCAAATCTCGGACGAATTGCGGCATGCAGTTTATACTTGCGGATCCGGAAATGGTTACGCTAAAAATGCGGCATGCGCGCCGTCAAGGGGGACGTTTTTCAGTTCCAACTTCGGCGCTCGCGGGCGAGATAGCCGTTGGGATACGTACCCTTCCCCACTCCAAGGAGCGCCTCGGCGTAATTGGCTGGCTTCGGCATCAGGGTCGCGAGACCGCCCCGCGTGACGATCAGAATCTCATCGCCGGGCTTGATGCCCATGGCGTCGCGAGCCTCTCGTGGGACGACGATCCGATTTTGGGAGGACAGGGTCACCTGAGCCATACCTTTACATGATTGCAGAAAGTAGAGCGAGCAATCCGTCGTGCGACCAGCGTTTGACGAGCCGCTCCAGCCGGCCTACACTGGAAGCGCAGTGGACGGCACGCCGATGTACTTACAATGAACAATAAGGGCCCGCGCATGGAAAGTTTTTCCTTTGACACTCGCATTTTCAAAGAAGGGGATACCTATGTCGCCTACGTGCCGGCTTTGGACCTTTCGAGCCGCGGTGCGACCGACGATGAGGCCCGCCGCAACATTCGCGACGCCGTTCGCGGCTTTTTGGCCGCGAGCGCAGACCTTGGCACTCTCGACGAGATTCTTGAGGAAGCCGGATACAAGATCTCCTGACCGCGTGGTATTGGTTGGAACACGTTTCAGGCTCGGTGGGCCGCGGCCGGGCTGGCGCCCGGCTGGACCCGGCTCACCTCACAAGTCTCGCCGCCGCCGGGTTTCAGCCGCTTGCCTTACGCTTTACAATTGAAAGCATCCCATGGCTCGCGAATTGTTGATTCAAACGCCCGACGGGCAGACGAAAACGTTTGGGTTGGGCAGCGCTCCGGTGACGGTGGGGCGGTCCAGCAACGTCGAATTGTGCTTTTTCGACGACGTGGGGTTATCGCGCCAGCATTTCATTTTCGAGTCGGAGGGCGACGACTGGACGGTGCGCGACCTGGGCAGCAAGAACGGCACCTACGTCAACAATATTCCGCTGAAAGCGCGGCTGGTGCTGCAGCCTGGCGACCGCATTACCGCCGGGCACCTGACCATCCTGTACGACGTGGGCGTCCGCCGCACCGATCAGGGCGTGGTGGTGTTCGAAGGGGGCGAGAGGGAATCGCCGACCACTTCCACGGTTTTGACCACGCTCGCCGGAGCGCTTTCGAATGCCACCATTCTGGCGGAGAAGGGCGGTGCGGGATCTCTCTCGCCGGTGCAGGCCCTGATTCGCGCCGGGCAGGAGCTTTCGCAGAACCGTCCCCTGGCCGAATTATTTCCATTGATTCTGGACCTATCCATCAATGCTGTGAACGCGCAGCGCGGGGTGGTGATGCTGCTCGAGGGCGACACGCTGGTGGCCAAGGCGCACAAGGGCGAGGGCTTCCGCATTTCCACGGCGGTGCGCGACCGCGTGCTGAAGGAAAAAGCCTCGGTGCTGGTGCGCGACGTGCAACTGGACGAAGCCTTCAAGGCGCGCATGAGCATTGTCGAACAGCGGGTGCACACCATGATGGCGGCGCCGCTCGAAACCAAGGACCAGATCATCGGGCTGATCTACGTGGATTCGCCGTTCGTGCTGCGGGAATTCACAAAAGACGATTTGAGCCTGCTGACGGTGATGGCCAACGTGGCGGCGATCCGCATCGAGAATGTGCGCTTGGCGGAAATTGAAGAAGCCGACCGGATCTTTCAGCGCGAGCTTTCCCAGGCCGCCGAAATTCAAAAATCCATGCTGCCGGCGGGAGCGCCTTCGGTAGCTGGCTTCGACCTGGCCGGCTACAATGCCGCCTGCCGTACGGTGGGCGGCGACTACTACGATTTTTTCCCTTACGGCGACGGGCGCGTGGGCCTCGCACTGGGAGACGTTTCGGGCAAGGGCATGCCGGCGTCGCTGCTGGCCATGGCGCTGCACGCGCGAGTCGAGGTGCTGGCGGCCGAGCCGGGAGACCTCGGGGGCTTCATGACGCGGCTCAACAAGGCCACCTGCGCGAACTGCCCATCCAATCGCTTCATCACCTTTTTCTTTAGCGTGCTCGATCCTTCCGGAATGCTGCTGCACGCCAATGCGGGACACAATCCTCCGGTGCTGATGCGGGCCACGGGTGAGACGGAAATGCTCGAAGGAGGCGGCCCACCGCTGGGAATTCTGGCGTTCGCCCCTTACGGCGAACAGCGCGGCGAGCTGGGGCAGGGCGACATGCTGGTCATATATAGCGACGGCGTGACGGAGGCCAATAACGGCACGCTGGATGAATTCGGCGAGAAGCGCCTGATTCAGGTGCTGCGCGACAATCGCCACAAGCCGGCAGGCGAAATCGTGCAGGCCGTAACCGGCGCGGTGGCCGAGTTCGCGGCCGGCGCGCCGCAGGCGGACGACATCACGCTGATGGTGGCGAAGAGGATATGAAGCCCGCGAAGCCGATACCCATCCGGCCTCCCCTCACGGACCTGGTGCAAATCCAGGAACTCGGCGAAAAGAAACGCGACGAGAATTTTCGCTTCCGGGCCTTCATGAAATCGCGCGATCACTCCGATCGCATTTTGCGGCGCATTGCCGAAGGCATTCAGGAAGAGATCGATTGTACCAAGTGCGCGAACTGCTGCAAGATTTCCACTACCGAGATCACGGAGCGGGATATCGAGCGCCTGGCGAAGCACCTGCGCATCGGCCGGGAAGATTTTCTGCGCGATTACTCGATGCCGGACGACGAAGGGACGCTTTCGCTGAAGTTCAATGAGGCTGCGGGCGGCTGCGTGTTTCTCGATGGCAACCTCTGCACGGTTTACGAAGCGCGGCCGGATATCTGCCAGCGGTATCCGCACCTGGTGCGCGGCAACGGCTCGATCGCGAGCCGCATGTGGCAGTTCGTGGACAGAGCGCCGGAGTGCCCGATTGTGTATAACTCGCTGGAGGCGTTCAAGGAGCACATGCGGTTTCGGCGGTGAGGGGCGGAAGAATTAGCCACCGCTGAACGCCGATGAACGCCGATAGAGACAAACCTGTTTTCAATCTGCGTTCATCGGTGTTTATCGGCGGCTTTCTAATTTTTAATGCACGTCGCTTTCGGGTTTGGCGAAGCGGTCGGGTTTGATTTCGACGTTGCTTTCGACTTCTTTGATCTGGATGGTGAAGCGGCCGTTGGGGCGGGATAGGGTCCAACGGTAAGGAATCTTCACGCCGTCGGCGTCGCGGTATTCGGCGTAGTCGATCTGGGTGGGCATGCGGCCAACCGGGGTATCGGCGTAGCGCACTTCGCGCACCAACAGGCCGGTGGCGCGGTCGAAGGAGAACCGCACGGGCGGATGGCCGGGGGCGGTCGCCTGCAGGGTGTCGCACTCCTTGCCATCGATGGTTTCAGGGCGGGTGCGGCGCATCTGCGGAAACATTTCTTTCAGGTTGAGAGCGAGATCGAACTGCGCGTCGATGCTGGAGGCCCAGGATTCGGCCGGGGACATAGAGCGCGCCGGACGGCCGGTACTGCCCATCCAGCCGGCGGCGCCGTCGAACGCGGTGAGGCTCTCGCCGTTCCCCATATGCGTGACGGTGATGCGCTTGTTGGGCGCCTGGGTCAAAACTTCGATGGGGTTTTCCCTGCCATTGGCCAGAATGGCGCCCTTCTCGACGCGGCTGGTGACTTTGCGGATGGCCTCGGGGCCGCCGAGGGCCGTCACATATTTGGCGATGATCTCATCGGCGGTGGGACCCTGGTTGGATGGAGGCGGCGTCATCGGCTTCGGCTCGGACCGCGCGGTGTCCGATTCCAGCACCGCCGGAACGCTGGCCGGATGTTCAACGCCACGGTGGCAGGAATAGCAGGTCACCTGCTGGCGGCCGTTGAAACTGGGTTTGTCGATCATGGCCTGCATCGCCATCATTTCTCTGGCGGTTTTTTTGGCCGGTTTGTCGTCGGACGCAAAGTCGCCCTGCACATGGCAGAAATTGCATTGGACGCCCAGGGAAACCGAGATGAACTGCATGGCCGGCATGATCTGGTCGGCGGGCGTGCCCTTGAGCTGGACGATGTTCTTGTAGACCTCTTCGGCGGTCTTCGGGTCGGCGGCTTGGGCCAACGGAATGGATGCCACCAGCAGAGCGGCGGCGAGCGCGTAGCGATAGTTCAGGCGTAGAAAGCAGAGCAGCATTAAATTCCCCTCGTCTTAGGGATTGTAAACGATTTGGGGCGGACCTTTCAGCGCCCGGTAGGTGAGAAGAAATATAGCCACCGATGGCCGGTAGAGTAGGACGGAGAGCAGCGGATTGAATCCGCGGCCCACCGTCCCCTCGTCGAACCGGACGTGCGGATTTCCCGCATCCGGCTCTCCTGAAAACCTTGGTCACAGGCTCACGCATTAGATCTCCAAGGGCTGGAGCCCCAATCGCCGGAAGTGCTGGGCAGACGAAAGGCCCTTCGCCCTGCGGATTGCTCCGCACGGCGCTCGATAGCTACATGTCGAACGGATAATTCACATGGTGAGCTCCTTTCAGCTCACTAGATCAGCCAGGCTTTTCCTGGCGCACCCGATGAACGCCGATGAATCCTTGATTGATTTTCTTCATCCGTGTTTGAACGAAGCCGCTGGCGCGGCGGACGCTACGCGTGGTGCCCAGGGTAGCAGTCAGGCTTTGGAAGGAGTATTTTGTGGGTCACAAGGAGGTCCCTGTGACCCAACTTCGAAATAAAGTGCTGGAGGAACTCCAGCGTCGTAATTACTCTCAGGCTACCGTAAGAGCGTACCTGCTGGCAGTCCGGCAGTTCGCGGCGTTTTTCCACCGGTCGCCCGTCTTGACGAAGAGGAATCGCAGGGCCGACACCCGCTGCACGACGCTTCGCGGGCTGAGCGTCTTCTCCTGTCCGCGTCGCCATTTCCAATCATCGGCTTCTGTCCGTCGCCGATGGCAAGGTCAGCTTCCGCTGGAAGGACTATGCCCACCACGGCAAGCAACGCAAGATGACGGTCACCGCCGAAGAATTCCTGCGCCGCTTCCTGCTCCATCTCCTCCCGCGCGGCTTCGTCCGCATTCGCTTTTCCGGCTTCCTCGCCAATCGGCGCCGGAAACAACTTCCACCCCTCTGCAACCAGTGGCTGCGGGGCGCTCCCCAACCACCTTCGGAGACGCCCGCAAGTAGCCAAGCAAAGCCAGCCTGCGGCTGGCTTTGCCCCTGCTGCGGCGGAACCATGGTGCGCATCGAAAAACTCACCGCGCAACAAATCCGCCGGAGATCTGTGGACCGGAACAGGCTCGTTGCCAGTCCGTAGTCTTGATCCAGCCTCGAATCAACAGCGCGCCGCGGCACGCCCGACCCACGTCTATCCCGACGGGCCTCGATGCCCCCTGTTCGAAGGAAAACGCCTCCTCCTCGGCCTTACCAACCCGGCACCGACACCCGTTCTGGCCGCAGAATGCCCACCTCAGCCTTGGCCATACTGGCAAACTGCCCCTCCCCGGAGCCTCAAAGTCGATTCAATACCCATAGGCCCCGCGTCCGCCGCAAGCGCCAGCGGCTTCGTTCAAACGCCCCAATCGAAAGTGCCCCGGCCCAAAATTTCTCGCCTGTCCGCGGCCTCATCCACCGGGGCACCTCCGATTGAGGCATAGCGTTTATCGGCGTTCATCGGCGGCTATATTTCTTCTCGGCTAAGGGAGCGGTTGCCCGCGAATACGTTGCGGAACGCTCAGCTAACGCGTTCGCCGTCGAGCCAAGTTTCGACCACCTGGACGCCTTCTTCCGGCGGGTCGAAACGGAAGAGCACGAAATCGGCCCGCTCGCCGGGCGCCAGACCCTCCGCACGGCCGGCGATACCGGCGGCGCGGGCGGGATTCACCGAAGCGGCCAGAACGGCCTCCGCCAGGGTGGCGCCGGCCAGCCGCACCAGGTTCGCCACGGCGCGGTTCATGCTGAGCCCGCTTCCGGCCAGCCGTTCGGTGCCAGCCAGCAGCACCCGCCCGCCGGCGGTTAACTGCACGGTTTGTTCGCCCAGGGTATAGCTTCCAGGCATAGCCCCGGCCGGCGACGAGGCATCGGTCACCAGCACCGTGCGCGCTGCGCCTTTGGCGCGGAAGGCGGTCTTAAGGAACGCCGCGTCCAGGTGAACGCCATCGGCGATGAAACTGGCCATCAGACGGTCGTCCGCCAACTGCTCCCACAGATAATTGGGGTGGCGCCGCAGCACGGCGTGCGAGCCGTTGCCGAGGTGGGTGGAAAGCGAGGCGCCGGCGCTCACGGCGTCCGCGATTTGGGCGCCGGTGGCGGCGGTATGGCCGATCGCGGCCACCACCCCTCGCGCCACCATGGCCTCGATGTAGCGCGGCGCCTCGGGATATTCGGGCGCCAGCGTGACCAAGCGCAGCAGGCCCTCGGATGCATCCATCCAGCCTGCGAGCTCGTCGATCGAGGGCGCGCGAACCCAAGCCCGCGGATGTGCCCCGCGTGGGCCATCGTCCGGGCTGATGTGCGGCCCCTCTACGTGAAACCCCGCCACCGCGCGTCCCAGCGGCGAGGCCGCGCGCGCCCGCGCCAGATTGTGTAGAGCCGCGCGCATATGGTCCGGCGACGCCGTGATCACGGTGGGCAATAGGCGGGTCACGCCGGTCGAGAGAACGGCGTTGAGAGCGCGGCCGAACTCCTCGGCTGGCAGATCCGGACGGTTGAAATCCGCTCCCGCAAAGCCGTTCACCTGCAGATCGATGAATCCCGGCGCCAGGTATAAACCGGAGGCCTCGCCGCCATGTTCGCCGCTAACGTTGCCGCGGGAAAGAATGGTTTCCTCAAAGGTCACCTCCACCGCCGGGCCGCTGCCCGGATCGAGCCCGCAACATCTCTGAAGTTTCATGATTTATTCACATCATTACCACATCGGCGCGGGGTTAAGTGCTTGCCGCTGCGCCCCGAGAAATCTGTTGAAAAGCCAAACTTGACGCTGGCGCCTAACCCCGCAGGCAGGGTACAACAAGAAGGTCCTTAAAGGCGGCAGGCGCAACCGCAATGGCAAATCTCGGGGGAGGTGGTCATAACGGTTGCGCAGGCCTGCCTCCCACAGGAGCGACCGCTAAATTGATATCCCCCATTTCTTACCAAAAGTTCAAATGAGACCGCATCGGTCCTGAACCAAGTATCCGGACAACAGGTGCAAGTGCCCCGCTATGTAATATTTACCGTTCCGATAGCTGACGGAAATAAATCTCTAAATTTATTGTAGAAACGCGGACCTTCTGTCGATATAGCAATCGTATGGGAGGTGGCCTCTCTGCGATCGTTCTTGGTTTGTCAGCCATAGCGCTGGTGCTTGTAGGCCGGGGCATCGTCCAATGCCGGCGGCGCTCCAAGCGGGACGAGATTAGCGTCTCAAGAAAGCGGGCAGCGGCCCTTGAAGCCAGCGAGCGGCGCCTCGATGCCGTAGTGTCCAACGAACCGATCATTCTATTCGCGGTCGATGCGCGCGGCGTCTACACGCTATCCGAAGGTAAGGGTCTCAGCACCGTGGGCCGCAAGCCCGGACAGGTGGTCGGGCAATCGTTTTTCGAGGTGAACAAAGATCGACCCAGGCTTCAGGCCAGCATGCGCCGGGCTTTGGCCGGTGAGACGGTGATCTTTACCGATCGAACCGAGCGCTACACCTTCGAGTTGTGGCTGAATCCACAGTGGGATTCCGAGGGCGCGGTGACGAGTGTGATGGGCGTCGCCCTGGACGTTACCGAACGGGTGAAAGCCCAACAACAGGCGCGGGTCGCCGAAGAGCGCTGGCAACTGGCTCTGCTCGCCAACAACGATGGCATCTGGGATTGGGATGGAGTTACCGGCAAGGTATTCTATTCGCCGCGTTGGAAGCAACTGCTCGGCTACCAAGATTGGGAGTTCGAAAACAGCAGCGACGAGTGGCTCAAGCGCGTTCATCCGGACGACCGAGCCATGGTCCAGCAAGCCGAACGGAGACATTTTGAGCGTGTCACTCCTTACTACTATGCCGAATACCGTTTGCGGCATAAAGACGGCAGTTACCGCTGGGTGCTGGCCCGCGGCCTGGCGCAGTGGGATGCCGACGGGCGCCCGCTGCGGTTCGTGGGCTCGCATACCGATATCACCGACCGCAAACTGGCCGAGCAAGCCTTACACCGCGCCAAGGAAGAGGCCGAGACGGCCAATCGCGCCAAAAGCCAGTTCCTCGCCAACATGAGCCACGAGATGCGCACGCCCATGAACGGAATCATCGGCATGACGGAGTTGGCGCTCGATACCGATCTCACCGCCGAACAGCGCGATTATCTGGCTACCGTGAAAAGCTCGGCCGAATCCCTGTTAAACATCATCGACGATGTGCTCAACTTCGCCAGGATGGAGGCCGGAAGAATCGAACTCCACACGGCCGCCTTTCACCTGCGCCAAAGTCTGAACGAAACTGTCGAGTATCTGGCCCTTCGCGCGAGCGAAAAGGGCTTGCGGTTCGAATGCGCGATCGCGCCGGGCACTCCCGAGGTGGTAGTGGCCGACCCGGCCCGGCTGCGGCAAGTACTCACGCACCTGGCCGGCAATGCGATCAAGTTCACCGACCGCGGCGAGATCCGGCTCGGCGCCGAGGTGGAGTCCGAAGACGCCAGCGGGCTTTGGCTGCGCTTCACCGTCGCCGACACCGGTATCGGAATCGATGCCGCCAAGCTGGCCGCCATCTTCGAGTCGTTTACCCAAGCCGACGGATCCCTCACGCGCCGCCACGGAGGCGCCGGTCTCGGCCTGAGCATCGCTTCCAAACTGGTGCATTGGATGGGGGGAAGGATCTGGGCGGAAAGCCGGGAGAGCGGAGGCAGCGCCTTCCATTTCGTCATCCCGTGCCAGCGAGCCGCGGCCCCGGCGCCATTCGATCCGCTCACGCGGGAGGAGCCGCCGAGGTGGGATGCGGGTGAATTGCACGCGCACATTCTGGTGGCCGAAGATAACGCCGTCAACCAACGCCTGGTCAAGCGGATGCTGGAAAAATCCGGCTGTTCCACGGTGGTGGTGGGCGACGGGCACGAGGCGGTTCGGGCGGTGAGCAGTCAATCCTTCGATCTCGTATTGATGGATATTCAGATGCCCGTGATGGATGGATGCGAAGCCACCACCATCATCCGCCAAAGCGAAAAAGAGACCGGCACTCACATCCCCATCGTGGCGCTAACCGCGCATACCATGAGCGTCGATCGGGACCGTTGTCTCGCCGCCGGCATGGACGCTTACCTTTCCAAACCAGTTCAAACCGCGACGTTGTTTCAAACCATCCATCGCTTCGTCGGATCGCCGGCATAGGTGGGGCAGACCATCGTTGTTCGTGGTCTGCCCTGCGCTCAGCCGCCTTCGTGGAGCAGGCGTTTTCGCCTGCAAGGAGGCGCCTGCCGGCGGCTTACTGCTCGGTTTGGTATTCCACCTTCTGTCGGGCCGGATAGGCGTAGGCGGCTACCAGGCTCTCGGTGCCGTCGTTGCCGATGGCTTTGACGCCGAAACGGGTTTCGTCGATGGAAAGACCCTTGAAGGTGAACTCGGTCACCTTGCCGACGTAGATTTCCCGCTCCCAGAAAGGCGAGGTGGTGGCACGCATCACGATGGCGTAGCCCTTTAGGTTGGCATCGGAGCCGGCCGGACGCCAGCGCAGCACCGCATCGTAGCCGGAGCCGCGGGAGATCATCGGCAGGCGGCGATTCGCGGCGGGCGCGCCTGGGGTGGTACTGGGCGCGGCGGCACTGGCCGCGCCGTCGCTCGCGCTGCTATTGGCGCTGTCGCCATTTCCATTACGGCGGGGTTGCGTCATGATCTCCGGCGTGCGCGGCGCGAGTGCCAGGCTGGCCGCCGCGGCGGCATTGACGCGGGCCACGCACGCCGTATACGGAACCGACATATTTTCCAACGTATCGGTGGCGTGGTGCTGGTTGGCCAGAATTTCGTTGGGGGTGGAGAAGCGCACGGCCGGGTACCCTTCCTGCTGGAAAGGCGTGTGGTCGCCGCCGCGGCCCAGCCGGTCCTGCATGTAAAGCGGATCGACCGACATTTGCGGCAGGTAGAGCTGGCCGATCGTATGGACGTAGCGGGCCAGTTGCTGGGCGGGCGAATCCAGAGTCTCGTCGCTATAAACCGCAACCGCGCTATTGCCGGTTCGGCCGTCGCCACTGACATCGGTGCCGATGATGTCGTTATTCAGCACGGCTTCGATGATCTGGTTTTCCTTTTTGACCTTGGCCGCTTCGAGCGTGCTGCCCACCAGTCCCTGCTCCTCGCCGGCGAAGGCGATGAATACCAGCGTCTTCCCGAACTCGTACCGGCTCATCACGCGGGCCAGTTCCATGACCGCCGCCGTGCCGCTACCGTCGTCGCAAGCGCCGGGCGCGGGCAAATCGATATTCTTCTCCCAATTGGCTTGGATGGGGCGCTCGCCCACCGCGGCCGGCGCCGGTCCGCCGTCCGGATTGGCTGTGCCCGCATTGCCGGCCCCGGCGCCGCGCCCGACGGGCGTACCCAGATTGAGCGAATCGTAGTGCCCGCTGACGATTATTTGGGCCTCGGGATCGGTCTTGCCGGGCAATACCGCGATCACGTTGTAGAGATCGATATCCTTGACGATCCGCTGGCCTTGCTTCTTCACGCGCCAGTGGTCGTAGCGAACCTGGAGACGCGGGCTGTAGCTCTGCAATTGATCGAAGATCCACTTGCGCGCCGCCCCGATGCCGCGCTCCGGATCGTCCTGGGAGGAAAGCGTATTGCGCGTGCCAAAAGCCACCAGCCGCGCGATGATGGCGCGGATGCGATCCTCCGACACATCGCCGACGATCTTCTGTACCTGGGGCTGGAGACTACAGGAGTCGGCATGCGTACCAGGCGCCGAGAGGCAGACGGCCAAAAGGAGTGCTGAAAAGCGGAGCAAATTCATGGATGCTAACCAGGATAACCTAATGCGGCCAGCGTGTTTGATGAGGGGTGGGGGAGGGTGTGCTCAACCGATTGTGGATCTCGCAGTTTAGACGCGACAAGCGTTAGCCCGTCGAAGGCAGTTCCGTCATCCTCAAACCTCCGCGAGGTTCCGAGACCGAGCCGCAACCGCAAGAAGCTGTGAAAAATCAAATTCGAGCCGCCGATGAACACCGATGAACGCCGATAAATCCTTGATTGATTTTCTTCATCCGTGTTTGAACGAAGCCGCTGGCGCGGCGGACGCTACGCGTGGTGCCCAGGGTAGCAGGCAGGCTTTGGAAGGAGTATTTTGTGGGTCACAAGGAGGTCCCTGTGACCCAACTTCGAAAAAAGATGCTGGAGGAACTCCAGCGTCGTAATTACTCTCAGGCTACCGTAAGAGCGTACCTGCTGGCAGTCCGGCAGTTCGCGGCGTTTTTCCACCGGTCGCCCGATCAACTGGGGCCAGACCACATCCGACGATTTCAGAGCTATCTCCTGCAGGAGAAGAAGCTCAGCCCGCGAAGCGTCGTGCAGCGGGTGTCGGCCCTGCGATTCCTCTTCGTCAAGACGCTCCAGCGTCACTACATGCTGGAGCAATCCCCTTTCCCAAGGTGGTGCGCCGGCTTCCCGTCGTGCTAAGCCAGGAAGAGGTGGGCCGGCTCATCGATTCCGCCAGCAACTTGCTGCGCCGCACGATGCTGATGACGCTCTATTCGACCGGCAGACGTCGCGCCGAGTTGTGCCATTTGCAAGTTGGCGATATCGACAGCCCACGCCAGTCTGATTCAAACTGGCACAAATCATGATGGTTTCCCCCAAAATAAAGGCGCGCTGCCCGGTCGCTGGTGGCGGAGGCCCACTATGGCTCGCCGGCCGGGAGGGTGGCGCGCCGCGTCCTGGCGAAGACGTCCTGCAAGTCGCCGATCACCTCGGGGTCGCCTTTCGCCAGTTCCGCCGCGATCTTGTCGCGCGGAGGCATGAGATCCTCCATGGCTTTGCGGGCGGGCGGGTCGGCGGCCAGGTCGGCGAGTTCCCGAGCGCGATTGAAGAATCGGGTGGACGTGGCAGCCGCGAGGCCGTAGTTTTTCTGGCTGGCCTGAACGTAGGACAACCCGGCGAGATCGCGAAGCTCGGCATTTGCGTTGGCTTGCTGGAGCGCATGCAGTTCACCATCCAGGCGCCGGGTTTTGATGTACTGCGGAAGGAAGCCGACCAGGAAGGCAACGACGACCGCGATGGCCTCTATGAGTAATCTGTTCTTCACTGCGTCCTCCTCTTCGAAGTGGTCCAAAGGCGGGGTCTCAGATTGCGCCAGGGCGCACCTCCGCCCCTGGCATCCGCCAGCAGATAGGCACTACTGCCCCGGCTCGCCCCGGCTCGCGCCTCATACGCTGCATCTCTTACGGTTGAATCGTTGCCCTCAGGACTTCCGGCCCGCTTGGACCGTTTGTTCTAGGATCCTGCTCGGCGGTAACAAGCACATCGAAGCTCTTCAACGGAGTGACGGTTACGAAGGTCGCTTTTAAATTCTTATCCACTTTCAGTTGGCCCTGATTCTCGGAGTTCCCGCTCCGTTCCCGCAACCAAACAACATACGCGCTTGCGCGTGGCGTCAGATTTTCAAGATTGGCGAGATGCTGAACTGTCATCTTCAGTCTCGTGTTGCCGTTCTTGTCCTTGCTGATCGCAACCTCGGCCCGAGCACCGGGTACGATAGACGCTGCAGTCATTGGGTACTTCTTGGCTGCATACGCGACAGTACAGAGCAACGTGAACGTCAAACAAATGGTGTAAAGCTTTCGCATAGGACACCTCATACTTAGATTTGCACACACTCAACGTCGGCGATTTCGCTATTGGGCAGAATCTCCAATTTGGACTCCCGTGTCCTATTCATATTACACCCAGCCGTCATCCTTGGGTGGCGCCCACGACGGGCGCGGCACCTTGCTGTGGGGCATCCGGGACAGACAGAACTGTCCGGACTGTCCCCCGGTCGCTGCCCGAACTTTAGTGCGGGCAGGCACCCGGCGCAGAGGTTACGGGAAACAGGTAGCCTGTCACGGGTTTAGGGTTAGGTTGTTGCGCCGGAGTTCGGAAGCCGGGTGTGGGCAGGGCACACAGGCTGGTTGGCGATTTCATGTCACATTCCGTTCCTGGGCCCGGAGCATGGGAAGTTCGAGGACAAACGTCGCCCCCAAGCCGGGACCGTCGCTCTCCGCCCACAACCCGCCGCCCATCTGCTTCGCGTCCAGCGCGCCGGAGTGTAACCCAAAGCCGTGGCCGTCGCGTTTGGTGGTGAATCCATGCGCGAAAATGCGGGTGAGGTTTTCGCGGGCGATGCCGATGCCGGAATCTTCCACCTCGATTCGGACGTGGCCGGATCCATGCCGGCGAATGCGAGCGCGAATCACGCGAGGTTTGTTGTTGTTTTCCTTAATTGCCTGGGTTGCATTGCGAAAGAGATTCACGAGAATTTGCAGAACCTTGTGCTTGTCCAGGGTAACGGCCGGTATTTCCTCGAATTCCCGCTCGAAACGGATCTCATGACGTTCCAGACTCGGCTGAACGATGCGGAACGCATCGGTTACCAGGCCGGCCAGGTGGATTTGTTCGGTAAGTCCGGAAACCTTGGCATAATTCTGCTGTGCCGCCACAATGGCTTTAATGTGGCCGACATGGTCCCGCAGGAGTTCCAGCTCTCGGAGTGAAGTTTCCCGCTCTTTTTGCAGGTGCTTCGCCAGCATGGACAGGTATGGTATTACTCGTTGGCCTTTGGGATCGCGAGCGAGGAACTCCGACAGATCCTCCCGGTAAAGCTCCAGCATATCGATGGCGGATACGAGCCTGTCCAGCCGTAACTCCCGGATCTTGGCTGTGACAATGGTGGTGGAGACGTTGACGCTGTTCAACACATTACCCACGTTATGGAGCACGCTGGTGGCGACTTCAGCCATGCCGGACAGGCGGGAGAGCTCCATGAGGTGTTCTTGCGCTTCAGCCAACGCGGCGTGAGCGCGCTCTTTGGCGTAAACCTGGTCTTGAAGCTGCTGGGTTCGCTCCGCGAGGTCCGCGTCGCGCCGCCCGATCTCCTGGAGCATGGCGTTAAAGGAATCGGCCAGCACTCCCAGCTCGTCGGACGAGGTGACCGTCACGCGATCCGCGAAGCGGTGAGTTTCGGCGATCCGCTCCGCCACCCGGGCCATGGCTAGGATGGGGCTGGAGACGCGGGATTGCAGAGCCACTGCCGCTACGGCTGCCACGACCAGACTGAGCGCGACGATCAGGGCCGCCCCACCCAGGTATTGGCGCAGCACCGCCGCCATGGATGGAAGGCTGGCGGCCAGCACGAGCGTGCCCAACCGTTCGCCCCCGCCGTTGACGGCGCGAGCCAGAACCAGGGCACCGGCTTCCCGCCGGGCGCCATCCGGAGGGCGAACCGGACATCCGATGGCGGCCCTCCGATAGAACGTGGCGAAACAATCGCCGCGAGCGTTGTACAACACGGCGTCGCGCACCAGGTTGTCGGCGCGCAGCGAAGCCAGAAGCTCATCGGCAGCCTTTCGATCGTCGAGAGTGATGGCCGGCCCCACCTGATCGGCAACGATATTGCCGATGGCCGCCACCTCCGCAGCGGTGTGCTGCCAGAACCGGTGCAGATCGAGCCACGAAAAGCCGGCCGCGGCGATTACCGCCGCAACCACGCTGCCGCCGGCCATCAGGGCGGTCAACCTTCGGCGCAGGGATGAATACTTTTTCCTCAAGGCCGCCTCCCTCTGATCTGGCCGTACCGCAGGAGCTTGGAACTGATCTCGATACCAGTGCCGCCGAGCGCTTGCAGATTGACCTCGAAACTCATATGGCCGTCGATCGACAACAGATTCACGGCGCCTCCGTAATCCAGGAAGCGGTCCGACTCGCCAATGGTGAGCGCACGCGTAGAACGCGCCTCCGCCAGTGCCCGCTTGATTTCGGAGCTCTTATCGCCGGCGACATAAAGCACCTGGCAATCGTGCGCCTCCGCGGCGGAATTGCCTTCGAGCACACGAACGAGCCGGCCGTTCACGACTTTGCCATCGAGAGCCCGGCGCAGAAGCCGCGCGAGCGACGGCCGGCCAAGGACTTCCACCGTAAGGGGAGCATCGGCGGAAGCGGGGTGGGGCCATTCGGAATAGCGAAGAAAGCTCAACACGATGGCCGATTTGAGCTCATCCTCGGGCTCGGAAGTGTTGGCGCGGAACTCAGCAGCAGCCCGAACAAAGCCAGGCCGGTTAGAATCCGCGTCCGTCTGCCCGGCAGCGACATGGTCTCTCCGCCCGATTCAGAAGCGCTGGGTCCACCTGAGCATGTAGGTTCTCCGTATGGGAATGGCGATGTTCGGTCTCTCGGCGTATGCCTCGAGCACTCTGCGGTTCGTCAGGTTGTCCACCGAAAAGCTCAGTTCTCCGGAACGGGTCGGGCGCCAAGCCAGGCGTGCGCCCAGCAAAAAGACCCCGGGCAGAGCATAATTCTTGTCTCTCGATCTGGCTTTGGCCATCAGGTCGAACTTCAAGGTTCGTGAGAGATCGTGCTGGGAACGCAGCAATGCCTGATGAGGCACCGTCAACGGTTCCATGTTCCAGGTGTAACCTACATTGGCCGAGGCAGCAGGAAGCCAGGTGGCTTCATTCAGATAGGAGTAGGACGGGATCGGCCGCCAGCCGGTACGCACCTGCCACATTCCCCAGATCTCGCCGCCGTAAGAGCGGCCGGCGCCGGCGTTGTCGGCCACCATCGGCATCGACAGACTCGGAATCCGCCCGTTGAAGGTGACGACGGGCAGCAAGGGCATCTGGTCCGCATAAAGCCTGCCGTAATAACTCCAGAAAATGGACGCATCCACCGACCACCGCTGCCCGGACTGGAGCCGGTAGCCCACCTCCAGACTCCTTTCGGTTTCGGAACTCAAGGACTCGGACCCGTATCCCAAAAGTGTAATGGGCATGCCGTTTTCGACGATTTCTCCGGCCTGGACGCGCAGGTCGCGGTCGAAGCGGCTCGGCAGGTCCACGGCGCGCGACGCGGCAAACCAGACCGACTGTTTCGAACTGGGGGTGTAGAGCAGACGAAAGCTCGGCTGGTACTCGAGATGCCGATAGGAGCTGTAATCGAGGCGGACGCCGGCCGAAACCATCAGCCGGTCCGGGACGACCTGCCATTGATCGCGCACCACCGCATCGCCCATGCGAAAGGTATAGCTCGCCGGGTCAAACGCGGCAAAACGGAGGGAGGAGGTATCGTCCCAGTATTGTTGATAACCGGCGCCCCAATAGACCTCGTTCCCCGCGCCAGTCTTCCAGCGTTGCTGGAAATCGACGGTCATGTTGTTCTCGGTCCCTGCGATATAGGGATAGCCGGTGTTGTCGCGATCGAAGGAGAAATGCAGGGCGCTTTCGGTGGATGCGGAAGCGGTGCGAGTCCAACTGCCTTGTATGTAGCCGCCCGTGTAACCCGTGTGGCCGTTCTCCAGATCCGTCGTGACCGGCACCAGGACCGCGTAGGCGAGCGTGTCGTGCTGGCCCATCTCGTACAGATCGCCCTGGACCGTCCAGCGGTCCTTCTCGGTCGGGCTGCCGTCGAAACGAAAACCCAGCCTGCCGCTGGCCGCGTTCAGATCGTTCACCGAAGGGTCCCGATACATGTAGCCCTCGCCGAGGTAGAAATAGCCCGGGGAACCGTAGGCGGGCGTGCTCTCTTCGAGCTTGCCCCAGACGCGGTAGGCGAATCGGTCGCTCGGAGCGCCGCCCCAAACGGACTTCGGTTTCGCCGCGCAGTTCATTGCCGGTGGCGGCGCTGGCAGTTCCGGCCTTGGTCGCCTGCGCCCGTTTGGTGATGATATTGATCACCCCGTTGACGGCATTCGGACCCCACATTACGGCTCCTGGCCCGCGCACCACCTCGATTTGTTCGACATCTTCCAGGTCGACGTCGACCGCGTCCCATATGACGCCCCCGAAAAGCGGCGTGTAGAGGGAGCGCCCGTCAATCATCACCAGCATCTTGTTGGCGTAAAGTTTGGCGCCTCCCCGGGCGGAGACCACCCAGTAGCGGCTATCGAGGCGAAGCACGGTTAGGCCGGGCACCCATTGGAGCGCCTCGGGAATACAGGTGGCGCCGGACCGCCGAATGTCTTCAGCCGTCAGCACGAATACCGCCGCCGGAGCTTTAGAGAGTTCTTGGGCCTCGCGTCCCACGGAGGTCACCTGGACGTTGAAGAGCTCGTCGACGCCGAGTTTATCGAGATCATCGGTTGGAACACCGACGTGCTGGGCCGAGGCGATCCCCACGGCGAAAGCGATCGGGATCAGGAGAGAAACTGCCCTCACACCGACGTATATCGGCTGGCAAGGTTGCCGGCAATAGTCCCCTTTTGGCGATACCTGAGTGTTACAGGGTCCGCCGGCGGTCGGGCGATCGGTGTAGGGACAGACCCGAACAGACGGTCGTTTTTCCCGGTCTGTCAGGGCCGTCGCCAGGCCAGCCGGTCGACAGACGACAAAAAACGATGGTCTGTCCCGTCTGTCCCACTCGGGGGCGCCGCGAACAGATTGGTCAGTCCCTCGCTAGCGTTGAATCCTGGCGGAGCCGCCTTTGGCGAAGGCGCGGACCTGGTCGACGGTCGCCATGGTGGTATCGCCGGGGAAAGTCGTGAGTAGCGCGCCATGGGCCCAGCCGAGGCGGACGGCTTGTTCGGGAGCCTCGCCGGTAAGCAAACCGTAGAAGAAGCCGGCGGCGTAGCCATCGCCGCCGCCGACGCGGTCGTAGACGTCGAGCTCGGCGGTGGGGGAAACGAAGGTCTGGCCGTCGATCCAGGCGACCGCGCCCCAACTGTGGCGGTTGGTGGAATGGACCTCGCGGAGGGTGGTGGCGACGATCTTGACATGGGGGTGCTTTTTGACCACCTGGTCGATCATGGCAAAGAACGCGCTCGGGTCGAGCTTGGATTTGGCGTGCACATCCACGCCGGGGATACCGAGACCTTTCTGCAGATCCTCTTCGTTACCGACCAGCACGTCGACGTTTTTCACGATGCGATCGAGCACGGCGACGGCGCGCTCTTCGCCGCCCGAAATGCTCCAGAGTTTGGCGCGGTAATTGAGATCGAAAGAGCAGATGGCGCCGGCCGCCTTGGCCGCCTGCATGGCTTCGATAATGACATCCGCCGTGTGCTCGCCCAGCGCGGCGAAAATGCCGCCCGAATGGAACCAGCGAACCCCGCCCGCGAAGATCGACTTCCAATCGAAGTCGCCCGGTTTCAACTGCGCGGCAGCCTCGTTCGACCGGTTATAAAAAACCACTGGGGCGCGAACACCCTGGCCGCGGTCGCTGTACACGGTAGCCATGTTCGGACCACGGACGCCATCGTGCTTGAAATGCTTGTAGAAGGGACGCACGCCCATGGCCCTGACGCGCTCGGCGATGAGGTCGCCGATGGGATAGTCCACCATGGCCGAGGCAACGCCGGTCTTCATGCCGAAGCAGTCGGAGAGGTTGGCAGCGCAATTGAACTCGCCGCCGGAGACGTGGATGAGGCACTGGGTGGCCTTGCGGAAGGGAATGATGCCGGGATCGAGACGGTGGACGAGGGCGCCCAGGGACACGAAATCCAGGGCGCCTTCGGGACGAATGTTCAGGCCGTAATTCATATGTGTTCTCTCTAAGCGTTGTATGTTCCGGCGGAGACATTGCCGCCTTTGCCGGTCCAGTTGGTATGGAAGAATTTGCCGCGGGGCTGGTCGACGCGCTCGTAGGTGTGGGCGCCGAAGTAGTCGCGTTGGGCCTGGAGCAGGTTGGCGGGCAAACGTTCGCTGCGAAAACCGTCGTAGAAGGAAAGAGCGGTGGTGAAAGCCGGAACGGGCACGCCAGCGGTCACGGCGGTGGCGACGGCATGGCGCCAGGAACGCTGGCAGCCGTCGATGATGCATTCGAAATAGGGGTCGAGCAACAGGTTGGGCAGGGCGGAATTGTTGGTGAACGCATCCCTGATCTTGCCGAGGAAGGCGGAACGGATAATGCAGCCGGCGCGCCACACCATGGCGATGCCGCCGTAGTTCAGGTTCCAATGGTATTCCTTGGCGGCTTCGCGCAGCAGCATGAATCCCTGCGCGTAGGAGACGATTTTGGAAGCGAGCAGGGCCTGGCGGATGTCCTCGACGAAGACTTTCTTGTCGCCCGCGAACTGGAACTTGGGCCCCTTCAGAATCTTGGAAGCTGCCACGCGATCGCTTTTGAGGGCGCTGAGGCAGCGGGCATAGACGGCTTCGCCGATGAGGGTGAGCGGCATGCCGAGATCGAGCGAACTGACGCTGGTCCACTTGCCGGTGCCCTTCTGGCCGGCGGTATCGAGGATCTGGTCGACCACGTACTCGCCCTTTTCATCTTTGTAGGCCAGGATGTCGCGGGTGATTTCGATGAGGTAGCTGTCGAGCTCGCCCTTGTTCCATTCGGTGAAGCAGGCGTGCATCTCTTGGTTAGAGAGGCCGACGCCCTCTTTCATGAGTTGATACGCTTCGCAGATGAGCTGCATGTCGCCGTACTCGATGCCGTTGTGCACCATCTTGACGTAGTGGCCGGCGCCGTCCTCGCCCATCCAGTCGCAGCAGGGTTCGCCGGCGGGTGTCTTGGCGCAAATGGCTTGGAAGATCTGCTTGACCAGGGGCCATGCGGCGGGGCTTCCGCCGGGCATCATGGCGGGACCGAAACGCGCGCCTTCCTCACCGCCGGAGACGCCCGTGCCGATGTAGAGCAGCCCTTTCGATTCGAGATACTTGGCGCGGCGGATGGTATCGGGGAAGTGCGAGTTGCCGCCGTCGATCATGAGGTCGCCGGGCTCGAGATGCGGCAGGAGCAGCTCGATGAAGTCGTCCACGGCCTGCCCCGCTTTGACCATCAACATGATCTTGCGCGGCCGCTTGAGAAGGCCGACCATCTCTTCGATGGAATGCGCGCCGAGAATGGTTTTGCGGCCCCTGGCGGCGTCGTTCAGGAAGTCGTCGACCTTGGAGGTAGTGCGATTGTAGGCCACCACCGTGTACCCGTGGTCGTTCATGTTGAGGATCAGATTCTGGCCCATCACGGCCAAACCGATCAATGCGATATCCGCTGTTGGTTCCATGAATTCAAACTCTCGTGGGAAGGAAATTCCAGATGTCACCGTCTCTTATAACACGGCATCGGGCGTCCAGCCAAAAGGCTCCGACCCGGAGACTCTCAGTTTAGACTTCCATCCATGCCGGTCGCGAGCCAAGTGGGACAGGCCTCGCGGGCTGTCTTTGGCAGGCAAAGGACAGGCCAGGAGGACTGTTCCCCTATCCGAACGTTTACACCGCCCATGCTAACCGTTTCCATCTTGCATGGCGACGGCTTACCATCTAGCGTGAGGCGGTAACGTATGCGCACGTTGGCGGCTAAGCTACCAAGCCATCCGAGGCCGGGATGACCACGAGGGCGGGCTTCACTCGCGCCGATGCGGTTTTCCTTGGCAGCGTGGCGGCAATTTGCGGGCTGGCGGTGGCGGTCGGCATGGCTCCGCTGCGAGAGTTTGAACACGATATTTTCTTCGCCCTGGACGGCGCCTACCGGGTGCTGTGGGGCCAGGTGCCGCATCGCGATTTCTCCTCCGCCTGGGGGCCGCTGATCTTCCTGATGGAGGGGGCGGGGCTGGCGCTAGCGGGAATGCGTCCGGCCGGCCTTGGATATGCCAATGCGCTGTGGGGCGCGCTGGTTGCTATCTGGGTTTATGGGATTGCGAGGCCACGCCTGACTTCCGGACTGGCGTGCGCGGCGGGAATCTACACCCTGCTACTGATGGTGGGGCCCTACGCCCTGGGCTACAGTCCGCTGGCATTCGGCCATGTCATGATGTACAACCGCTATGGTTTTACCCTGCTGGGAGTCCTCCTGATCGAGTCTTCGGCGCCGGATGGAAACGCGGGCGCATTCTCGAGCGGCGCGGCATGGGCGCTGCTGGGGTTTCTCAAGATCAGCTATGGAGCGATGGCAGTGCCGTTCCTGGCGATCTCTTGTGTTTTCCGCCAGGGACGCACGCGGCGCTGGTTGTGGCGGCGCTGCTTGTGGCTCTGCGGCGGCGCGGGTCTGGTGACCCTGCTCGTGTTCTGTTACCTCAGATGGGATGTGGGCGACATGCTGCGCGACCTGGCGGCGGCGGCCAGTGGGCGCAGCCAGAGCTGGCGGCCGGGCGTTATGCTGAATCCGGCATCCGTCGCCGAAGCAATCCCGCTGGTGTTGTTGGCCGTGGTTTGCGCCTGGAAAAGCCCGCGCATGGCGCGTCTTCATATGGCGGCTACAGCGGCGGTGACGTTGGCGGTGAGCGGGATACTGCTCTCCACCAACCATCAGGCGGAGTCGCTGCCGCTCGCGGGATTCGCGGCGTTGGTGCTGGCCAGCGGCGCTCTGGCGCGGTGGCAGACTGCGGCCGCGGCCGGCGCGCCTCTTCTCCGCAAGCTCGCGGTGCTGCTGTTGATGGGTCTGAGCGTGGTTCCGCTGGCTCTCGAAAATGCCATCTCACTGGCCGCCGCGGCCGTCGAGGAGGGCTGGCCACCGGGAACGGCTGAGAGACGGGTGGCATGTGCGCGCGGCGCACCGATGCGCTTCGAACCGGCCGCGTCTTCGATGACGTCCGAAACCGGAGGTCCCGCTTACGTCGATGTCTTAAACGACGGCCTGGACCTGATCCGGCGCCGCACGGATCCCGAGGCGGGCGTGCTGGCCATGGACATGTTCAATCCGTTCAACTATCTGCTCGATCGGCGTCCGCCGCGGGGAGGAATGGTGACAGCGGCTTACAACTATGTCTTTAGCGATGCCGTCCATCCGCCGGACAGCCGCTTCTTCGGCGACGCCCGTTACGCCATGGTTCGCAAATATGGCGCTGCCGTGCAGGACTACGAGATCGAAACCTATTACTTACGCGGCCTGGATCGGGTCTACGGAGCCGCGCTGCGCGAGCGTTTTCGCCTGGTCGAAGAAACCGCGCACTGGTCTCTGTGGGAGCGGCGATAAGCTCAGACGTGCTGAAGTTGCCGAACACTCACAGTGTGCCCGGCATTCATGATGGATACACGAGCGGCCTCGATCACTAACTCGTTGTAATTGCTGTTTGCGGGGGTGGCGACAATGCCCGCGGCATCGATCTCTTGGAGTATCTTTTGCCGGTCCGCGCGGTCCGCACCCGCGGTCTGGACGCGTATACAACTTTCGATGAGATACTCGACCGACCGATATCCATAACCGACCGGTGTCAACCCCGTGCCGCCGACGTCAACATACTGAAAGTAATCCGGACTCGGTTCGGCGTAGACCGTGGCGCCAGGCTCACGGCCTTTATCGGTGTAGGAGTACTGCAATCCGCGGTATTGATCTGAATGCGAGATCAGCGCGCCGTCAGTCTCTCCTTTGCAGTACATGACGAGCCCTTGCCGGTTGCTACCCGGCGCCGCGTTCGGAAACCCCAGACCGTTTTGCACATTCAGGCAGCCGCCATTATTCCAGACGATGCGGGCGTCGGTCCACAGAAACCCCTCTTTCCCATTGGGGAACCGGTCCCGGATTCCATAAACGCTGACCGACACGGGTAATAAACCGGTGATGAAGTGGACCAGGTCGACATAGTGGCATCCGACATAGGTGAACGCGTCCGAGTTTTCGGCGGTCATCCAGTTCTGGAAGTTAGACTCGCGGTAGTACCACTTTTCGAGGAGACATGCGGTTCCTAATTTGAATTCGCCGAACAGCCCAGCCCTATAGTTTTGCCTGGCCATCAGATTGCGGTCGTCGAACCGCTTATGGTAGTCGATGCCGACGAACAGACCGCGCGAATAAGCTTCCTTCTCGATCTCCAGCGCCTGGCAGTGTTTCAAGACGAGAGGCTTTACGGAGCAAACGTGCTGACCGCCTCGGAGCGCCTCCATGATGACATCGAAATGCAAGTGATCCGGCACGGCGGCGATGACGATGTTGCCGGGCGGCATGTGAGCGATCAGGTCGCGAAAGAGGTCGGGGTGGGGCCGGCTGGAAGCGGTGCCGTCCGGGTGAGGGCGGAACGACTGGCCGGGAAACGCCGCGGTCAGATTAGAGGCTTTGAGCAATGGCCGCAAATCCCGGCCGCGCAGCGAACAGATGCCGATTTCACCAATCCGGCCCTGGCGCTGCATGTGGTAGAGAGATGGAAGAAGCTGATCGTGGGTAATCATGCCCCCACCAACAATCAGAACCTGTGGTGTCATGCGAGTGCCGCTTTCCCGATTGTTTCCACCAACGCCTCCTCAAGGACGGCCAGGCCCTCGAGGAGAGCCGCTTCATGAATTACCAGGGGCGGGGAGATTTTGACGGTCCCACCCCCAAAACCGACGGGGCTGAACATCAGCACGCCTTTTTCAACGCACCGCTCGATTACGTCGAAAGCCAAATCGCCGTCCGGATCTTTGGTTCCCGGTTTCACGCAAGCTACCCCGGCGACCAACCCTTTGCCCGCCACACATCCGATCTGCGGAAATTTGGATTGAAGCTCGAGCAGGCGGCGGTGGAGGATAGCGCCGAGCTTGCACGCATTTTGGGGTAGGTTCTCTTTGACTATGATTTCCATGGACGCCAGCGCCGCCGTGCAGCAAACGGGGTTGCCTGTATGGGTCGAGGTCATGCTCCCGGGCGGAAACAGATCCATGATCTCGGCCGGGCCGGCCACGGCCGAGATGGGCAGAGAACTCGACATTCCTTTGCCGAACAGGGCCAAGTCCGGCACGATGCCATAGTGCTCGAAGCCCCAAAGCGTTCCGGTTCGGCCAAAGCCTGCCTGGACTTCATCGCAGACCAGAAGCGCCCGATGGCTGGTGCACCACTGTCTGAGGTCTCGCATGTATTCGGAAGGCGCGAATGCGGCGCTGCCGCCCTGGTAGGTTTCGAGAACCACGCCCGCGACATCGCGTGGCTCGACATGGCGCTCGCGCAAGGCCCGCTCGAATCCTCCAAACGAGTTGTCGGCAGTCCGAAAACCGTCTGGAAAGGGAATCTGCACAAAGCCCGGATCGAGATTGACGATCCATTCCTTGAGCGCGGGAATTCCGCCAGCTTGCTGCGATCCCAGGGTACGGCCATGGAACCCTTTTTGGTACGAGACGATGATGTGCTTCCGCTGGCCACAGACTCTCAGTCCGTGACTGCGGCACAGCTTGATCGCGCACTCGACGGTTTCCGAGCCGGTGGTTAGGAGGAATATCTTCTTCAACGGCTCCGGGAGCAGCGCCGCCAGACGTTCGACAAGCTGCGAGCGAATCTGGCTGGGAAAGCAATAGTTGGTAAGGAGCCTCGATGCAGCCTGCCGCGTAATGGCTTCGGCGATCTCGCGGCGGCCGTGGCCGGCATTGGCGATCAGCACGCCGGAGGACCAGTCGATCCACTGGTTGCCCCAGGCATCCTGTACCTGAAAGCCTTCCGCACGGTCCCAAACCACCGGCGGCTGGCCGCGCATGGCGACTGGCTCATAGGCGCCCAGCTTTTGGAGAATGGGGAGCGACTGAGGAACCGGAAAATCGGTGACGATCCTGCGGAACATCGTCTCCACGCGCGGAACCCGGCGCGGGATCAGGCTGTAATCTTTTGCCATGGTCGTTTCAGTTATCGGCAGCGACCGGAACGCCGGGAAGCTACCCTGTTCACCTATTTACTACTAATACAGGCCCAGTCCTTTCCTTTCACTCACTCTCGGCTTACTCCGGCCGCGCATCTCTACCGTCCTTGATCAGCCAGAGCACCGCCGCAGTTCCCAGCAAGGGCAACGCCGCCGCCAGAACGAAAGCCGGCGTATAAGAGAAACGATCCACCAGCAGTCCGACCGCCAGCGTGAATGCCGTTCCCACCAGGCCAGCGCCCAACCCGCTGAGCCCGGTCACCGAAGCGACCACCTCGGATGGGAACAGATCCGAGGGGAGCGTCAACCCCATCGTCGAAAAACTGGCATATCCGAATAATACGACGCAGATGAAGGCCAGAGCTTCAAAAGGGGTGCGCGCCTGAGCTGCCGGGATCGCCAGTAACATAGGGGCGCTCGAGATCAAACACACCAGCTTGCGGGCACGGATCACCGAGACCCCTCGGGCAATCAGAATCTTAGCGGCGAACCCTCCTCCGAAGTTACCCAGATCGGCCGCGATGAACGGAATCCACGCGAAGAGCGCAATCTGCTTCAAGCTGAAGCCGCGCGCGTCGCTCAAATACTGCGGCAGCCAGAACACATAAAACCACCAGACCGGGTCCGAGAAGGACCGCGCTAAGACGATGGCCCAGGTGTCGGACTTCTTGAGGAGCGGAAACCAATTGCGAAAATACTGTGCGGAGCTTTGCCTGGACGGCGATGGAACGGTGGCTCGCCGCGGGCACACAGCCAGCCACCAGGCAAGCCAACCGATCCCGAGGAGCCCGGAGAACACGAAGGCCATGCGCCAGCCGAAATGCAGGGCAATGGCGGGCATCGACATCGCGGCGAGCACAGCGCCGATGCTGGAGCCGCTGTCGAAGATCGCCACCGCGACGCTGCGCTCGGACGCCGGGAAACACTCCGCTACCGCCTTGCTGGCGCCGGGCCAGTTGAAGCCCTCGCCGATACCCAGCAGGAACCGCAGCCCGGTGAACGAAGCGGCGGAACTGACGAAACCGGTAACGGCGCTGACCGCGGACCACCAGATCACGGCCAAAGACAGCCCTGCCCTGGTTCCGATGAGATCGATCAATATTCCGCCCAGCAGCCAAGTGAACGCGTAGGAAATCTGAAAGGCGCCGAAGATTCGGGAAAGGGCGCTGTGGGAGAGGTGCAGATCCCGAGTAATTACCGGCGCCAACACGGAGAGCGTCTGGCGATTGATGTAATTAATGACGGTGGAGCCGAAAAGCGCCCAAACCACCCACCATCGTTTTCTGAACTGCAACGGAGCGATTTCGGCGGGCACGGTCTCGACTCTGGGCTGCATCGGTATTCCCCTGCACTCCCGCGGCGGTCAGACGTTCGGATACAGAGACGCGGCAACGGTCGACTCCACCCGTTCGGGACCGTCAAGCTTGATCGGGCGGGTGGATTGCCGCACGACAACGCGCGTCGGGATGGTCAGCCGTTGGGGTGGCCGGTCCGGCTCCTGAGCGCGCCGCAGCGCGAATTCCGCCAAGTGCTTCCCGAGCTCTTCGGGATACTCGGCCACGCTGGTTAAAAGAGGGGTCATCACGGCGGCTTCGGTGTCGTTGAAGCCCGCGACACTGACGTCGGCCGGCACGTTCAAACCGGACTGCTGCAGCGCCTCATAAACGCCTCGAGCGATCGGATCCGAAGCCGCGAAGACCGCCGTCATGGGATCGTGCCGGGAGAGAATCGAACGCGTTGCCAGATATCCCAACTCCCAATCGTCGGAGTGAATCTCGCTGAATCGGGGCTGGAGGCCGCTGTTCGACATGCTCTGTTGGTACCCCTGCGCGCAGCGGAAATACCATGGCAGATCGGTGTCGCCGATGAACCAGATGTCGCGGTGGCCGTCGGCAATCAAAAGCGAGGTCACGTCGAATGCGCCCTGGACATCGTCGGAGAACACCGCGTCGCACTCCTCCGGCACCTCATTGCCAATCACGTTGTTGCCGAGGACCGCGAAAGGAATCTCTCGCGCGCGCAAGGCGGCCAGCATATTGACCGAGTTCGTGCCACCCAGGATGACGGCCTGCACCAAGCTACGCTGGTTCAGCACCCGCGGCAGATGTAACTCCTGTGGCGACACCAAAGGCGAGTACTGAAGCGACATGAAGAGGAGATCTTTGCTCTGAGAAGCGCAGAAAGCTTCGGCGCCGATCAGAACGCGCGACTGGAACTTGTGCAGCACGTCGCGGTTGGAGAGGATAAAGGCGATGATAGTGGAACGTTCGTTGCGCCGCTGATCGAGGTCGAGGCCCAGCTCCAATGCCGCCTTGCGAACGCGCTCCCGAACGCCGGCATCCACGTTCAATTGCCCGCGGGCAACTCGCGAAACGGTTGCCATGCTTACACCGGCGAGCTCGGCAATCTTCCTGAATGGTAGTCTGGTCTTCATCGGTCAGCTTCGGCAAAAAAGCAAGCTCCGCGAGCGGATGTTCGAAACAATAAGTTTACGACATATTACTTATACACGCCCGACCCCGCCGAAATGAAAAGCGCTAAACCGGACGATCGACGATTTCTTCCTTGGTGGGATCCCAATAGAGCCGTTTCCCCGACCAATACGACTGCGTGGCCATGATGCAAGCGATGGCGTGCGAAAAGCCATGATCCACAGTCGCGTTGGGCGCCTTGCGATCGCGCATGGCATTCAGCCAGTTCATCAGGTGATTGACGTCGTTGTCGCCGGGACCGTTCGAATTGGGTGCGGGCCCGTCGGGGACCGTCAGAATTTCGGCCGCGTCAGCTTCCGGTCCCATCGTGGGGAAGGCGGTGTATCGCGGCATGTCCCTTTGGTGCTTTCCACCTTCCTTAGTCACCATAATGAGGGAAGCGCCTTCGCCGCCCAAAGCCTCGATGGTGCCATCGCGCCCCTTAATTACGGTGCGGCTTCGATAACTGTTCGAGAAAGTAGTGGTGTAAGTGTAGATGAATCCCTTTGGGTAGATAAAGGTTACGGAGACGTTATCGGGATTCTCTCGTCCATCTTTCCAGGTCAGAATGCCGCCGGTGGTCACGGCGCTGACGGGATGGGTTTCATCGGTCCAAAGGTGTACTAAGTCACTTCCGTGGCTTAGCCACTGATCGAGTATGCCGGAAGAGAAGTCTTTGTAAAGGCGGAATTCCTGGTAGACGTGCGGGTCGAAGGGGCGAAACGGCTTGCCCAGCAGCCAACGCTTCCAATCCGTGTCCTCTTCCTTGAGCAAAGTCGGATTCTTGCCGTCGTCATTAACCCGAATGTAACGCCAGCGCTGCTGGTTCACGTCCCATTCCTGAGTAATCTTGGCGATATCGCCGATGCGCCCCGAGCGAATGACGTCGCGGATGGCTAGGGGATACGGCTGGCTGCGGTGCTGGGTTCCCATCTGCACAACCTGTTTCGAATCCTTTACGACTTTCCGCGTGGCTTTGGCTTCAGCCAGGACGTTCGCAAACGGTTTCTCCACGTAGCAGTCTTTGCCGGCCTGCACCACCTCCATGCACAGCTTGGCGTGCTGGAAATCGCCGGTGGCAATCATGACCCCGTCGATATCGTTCCGCGCCAGCATCTTTTCGGAATACTGGTACGCATCCGGCGCCGTACCGAACTGTTGCTGCACTTGCGCGATAGCGCGCTCGCGGGCCAACTTCCAAATATCGCAGACGGCAACGGTTTCCACCGGCGTGCGCTGCGCCGCGCCGTGCACCATCATGACGTGTCCCCGCGCGCGTCCACCGCAGCCGAGCTGACCTAACCGGATGCGATCGTTCGCCCCCAGAGTCCGTGAATATGCCTGAGCGGACATAGCCGTCGCGGAGCCGGCTAACACTGCCGCGCCAGCGTTTTTCAAAAAGTGCCTACGGTCAACGCCATCTCCCCCGAGAGGTGTCGTATTTTGTTCGGCTAATTCACTCATGTCTATCGGCCTCCAAGCCAAATTCTACGTCCGCCTTCTTTACATGTCAAATAGTTTTGGAAAGTTTTCACGTGGGACCGCAACTTGTCTTGTGGTCGGGGAAGGTTGCGAGTACAATATTCGCGGGGTAACGTTCGACCGAGGCACTAAGCCTCGGTTGCCATGTTCTTTCTATGCGAAATTTAATGACACTTTGTGTGCTGGCGGGTGCGGCGGTTGCTGCTGCCCAGGTTCCCACGGCGGATGTTCGCAACACCAACATTCCCGATATGAACACGCATTTCCAAATGCCAAGTTTTGCCTCTCGCGAGGCTTGGCTTGAAAAGGCGGCCTTTCTCCGCAAGCAGATCCTGGCCAGCGCCGGTCTCCTGCCCTTGCCTGAGAAGACGCCGCTTCACCCGCAAGTCTTCGGACGGATCGAACGTCCCGGCTATACGGTCGAGAAAGTGCTGCTGGAGACGTATCCTGGCTTTTATTTGGGCGGCAATCTGTACCGCCCGCGCGATCGGCAGGGGCCATTCCCGGGCATCATAACCCCTCATGGTCACTGGGCCTACGGGCGGTTGGAGAATAATGCCACTCAGGTTTCGATTCCGGCCCGTTGCATCAACTTGGCTCGCCAGGGTTTCGTGGTTTTTTCCTATGATATGGTGGGCTATAACGACACCAATCAATTCCCGCACGGCGACGAAGCTGCCGGGCCGAAGGGCTTGGGAGGGCCGCGCGAGGATTTGTGGAGTATCAACACCATGGGATTACAGTTGTGGAACAGCATCCGGGCGATCGACTTTCTCACCTCCCTGCCCGACGTGGATGCCAGCCGTATCGCGGCGACTGGGGCGTCTGGCGGAGCAACCCAAACCTTTCTGGTTTCGGCGGTTGACGACCGCGTAGCGGTGGCGGCGCCGGTAAACATGGTTTCGGCCATCATGCAAGGCAACGGATGCGAGGAGGCGCCCAACCTGAGGGTGGACGCCTTTAACGTGATGTTTGCCGCGATGATGGCGCCCCGCCCCCTGCTGATGGTTGCGGCTACCGGCGACTGGACCCGGAACACGCCGCGCGAAGAATTCCCGGCCGTGCAGAGCATTTATCGTTTGCTGGGCGCCGAACAGAATGTCGAGAGCACGCAGTTAAACTATCCGCACAACTACAACAAGGACAGCCGGGAACTCGTCTACACGTTTTTTGGCGCCCGGCTGCTCGGCGGCAAGGGGCCGGTGACGGAAAAGCGGTACCGGGTGGAGCAACTCCAGGACTTATTGGCGCTTTTTGGAAGGTCGCATCCGGACAATGCGCGGACCATGGAAGCCTTTACCGCCGACCGCATCGCCGAGGCCCAGCGGGGAATCGAGCAATTGCGGCCGCGAAGCACGGCCGAACTGAGCAAGGCTCGCGCCGACTGCGCCGAGCGATTGACGTTCTCCCTGCTCTGCGTCAAGCCTTCCCCCGGTCAAGTGGTCTCCGAGAAGGGGGAGACCTTACCGAATGGAGAGCGCTTGCTGCTGGGGCGCAGCGGGAAAGGCGATCGTATCCCGGCCGTCTGGCTGGTTCCCACTAAATCCTCGCGCCAACCACCCACCCTGGTTGTACATCCTGAAGGCGTAGCCTGGGTCCTGTCCTCCGCGCAAAACTCCGCCGGCCTGGTTAGGGGAATCCTCGATCGAGGCGGAGCAGTGCTGGGGATCGATGCGTTCCAGACCGGAAGCGCCAAAGCCCCCAGAGATCGCAACAAACGCGCGTTCACGGTCTTCAATCGGACCGACGATGCCAACCGGGTGCAAGACATTCTTACCGCCCTCACGTACCTTCAGAACCGTTCACACGCGCCGGCAAGCAACCTCGTAGGTCTCGAAACTGGTGGAGTTTGGACCTACTTCGCGCGCGCACTGGCGGGCCCGTCTGTCAACCTGGCAGCCGACATGGCGCAGTTCCGGACCGACACCGATCAGGAGTATCTGGACAGGTTCTTTGTCCCCGGTTTGCGGAAGGCAGGCGACTTTCGCGCCGCAGCCGTGCTGGATTCCCAGGACAAGCTGTTGCTGTACAACGTAGCTCCCGAGTTCCCTTCCGAGTGGGTAAAGGAGAGCGCCCAGTCTGCCGGGACTTTGGCCCGGATCCATTCGATGGAGGCAGGTGCTTCGGAGTTGCTGGACTGGCTAGCGCCAGCGTCATCCCGGCGCTGAGCCTGAGCCGAATGGCGAATGTGTTTCTTCCTGGCCTGCCGCTCGCATGTCGACCGCAAGAAACGGACATCGCTATGAGGAATTGTTTCTTGAATTCACCTTGACGTATCCGAACGGCGCGCGTATACTCCTGTTTGGATCGGGTTCCGCCGAAGGACCGTTTGGCGGGCAGCGCATTACTTTGACTTTCGAAAGTGCAACTGGGACGGAAGCTTCGATGGCGAGAAAATCGGATCGGGTTCCGTTGGGCTCTTAGCGAATAGCTTGCCGCTGGCAGGCGGCACGAGGAGAGTCGATGTCAGGTTATCCAGTATCGCGCAGGTATTTCTTTTTCGGGTCGTTGCTCAGTGGGGCGGTGCCTTCCATTGGTTTTGGCAGCGTAGCGTCGTTGAAAGCGCTGGGCTACAAACCATTCAATGAGAAGCTGAATATCGCTGCCGTAGGGATTGGCGGCAGGGGCGCGCAAAACCTGAATGGGCTCTTGTCGGAGAACATCGTGGCGCTCTGCGATGTCGATTCCCGGCAGGGCGCACCGACCTTTAAGCGGTTTGACAAAGCGGCGCAGTACGTGGATTTCCGCAAGATGCTCGATAAAGAGGGCAAGAACATCGATGCGGTGGTCATATCCACGGCCGACCACATGCATGCCACGATCGCTCTGTGGTCGATGCAGCGAGGCAAGCACGTATACGTGGAGAAACCCCTGACCCGCACGCCCTGGGAGGCGCGCCTGCTGGCCGATGCCGCGGCCAAGTACAAAGTGGCCACGCAGATGGGCAACCAGGGATATTCGCACGAGGGGCACCGGACGGCCTGTGAGATCGTGTGGTCGGGCGAAATCGGCAACGTGACCGAAGTGCATGCGTGCACGACTTCCCCCAACTGGCCGCAAGGAATGCAGAGCATTCCGCCGACGGAACCGGTGCCGCAAGGCTTCGATTGGGACCTGTGGCTGGGTATCGCGCCGTACCGGCCGTACACCTCCGGAGGCTGGGATAAGGAACATATACCGAACGGCATGACGGGGCCGTACAATGGCTCCAATTACGGCTTCTATGTGCCGCACGATTGGCGCGGGTTCTACGATTTCGGCACGGGATCACTGGGAGATGCCGCGATCCATGCGCTCGGTCCGGCGAATCAGGCGCTGGAACTGGGCTCGCCGATTGCGGTGGAATCGGTTCGCGCCGAAGAGAGGAGCAGCTTCGCCTACCCGCGGCGCTCGCTGCTGCGGTGGGACTTTCCTGCCCGTGGCAATATGCCGCCGGTCTCGGTCTACTGGCACGAAGGCCTGCGGGGGGCGCAGTCGGACCCCAAGCTGGACTATCTTTTCTACCGTCCGAAAGGTCTGGAGGACGAGGTTCTTCTGCCGTCGCCCAATAATCTGGCGGCACTGGGCCGCCCGGATCTGGGTTCGAGCGGAGGCCGCTTCGGCGGTGGGGCGGGACGGGGCGCAGGACGCGGGGCGGGGCGCGCGGCCGGAAGCTCTGAGGCCACTCCCTTGGGCGGAGCGGAGTATCGGCCCGGTAGCGGCGTTCCCAAGGGGGTCCTGGCGAACGACGGATCTATCTTCGTGGGCGACAAGGGTTACCTGGCGACGGTGGACCGCGGCGAGGGAGTGCAGTTACTTCCGGAGGCCAGGTGGAAGGATTATAAACTCCCGGCGCCGGTGCTTTCGCGTTCGCCAGGGCACTATCGCGACTGGATCCGCGCGTGCAAAGGGGGTGAGCCTGCCTGCTCGAACTTCAGCGTGGCGGGATCGTATGCCGAGTGGGTCACGCTGGGCGCAGTGGCTTACCGGTTCGAAGGCAAGCTGGAATATGACCCGAAGGAACGGCGTTTCACCAACCGGCCGGAAGCGAATCAATACCTGATGCCGGCAATGCGTAAAGGTTGGGAATTGAAGCTATAACAGCGGGCGCAGACGAGGAAAGACCAGTGAATTTTACAAGACGAGACTTCGGCAAGATCGCTCTGGCCGCGCTTCCCGCGGGGAAACTACTGGCCAAGCCCAATTCGACCTTCAATGGAGTGCAAATCGGGATCATTATCTCACCCACCAACTTCCACGACATGCCGCTCCCCGCGGACGAGATACTCAACAATCTCGTTCAGCTTGGGATCAGCGCGGTAGAAACACAGGACGTACGCGTGGAAAGCTATGCCGGGGCGCCGCCCTTCGCTCGCGCCGATTTTGTAGGCATCCCAGTTGCACAAAGCGCTCCCGCACCGCAACCGGCCGGGCAGGTCCAGGGCGGAGCACGCGGCGCCGGACGGAGGACGTTGACACCGGAGCAGCAGGAGGCGCGACGCAAGGCTTCCGAAGAACTCAGGCAGTGGCGGCTCTCGGTTTCCATGGACAAGTACAAAGCCCTTCACAAGTTGTACAGCGAGGCAGGCGTGAAGATCTACGCTTGCAGGCTGTCCACGCTTTACAACGCCATGCCGGACGAAGAAATCGCCTACTTTTTTAATACCGCCGAAGCGCTAGGGGCGAATCAAATCACGGTCGAACTTCCTATGGACCCAGCCTTGTCGCAGCGAATGGGGGACTTTGCCGCGAAACGAAACATCATGATGGGTTACCACAACCACACGCAGGTCAATTTTCATAGCTGGGACAACGCCCTTTCGCAGTCGAAGCACAACGGGATCAATTTCGACGTCGGTCACTACGTTGCGGCCGTCAGCCAATCGCCCATTCCGTTCATCGAGCAGTATCATGACCGGATCACGTGCTTGCATTTGAAGGACCGGAAGCTCGGTACCAACGGCGGCCGGAACATGCCCTGGGGTGAAGGCGACACTCCTCTCAAAGAGGTTCTTCAAATGATGAAAAAGGAGAAGTATAAATTCCCGGCCGGAATTGAGCTTGAGTACCGAATCCCGGAGGGGTCGACCACCATGGCGGAAATCGGCAAGTGCCTTCAGTTTTGCAAAGATGCGCTTGCCTGACAAGGAGAAACCTAATGAAACGCGTGGTCATGTTTATAGGTTGCATCATCCTGTTGGCAACTTTGACGGCAGCCGCCGACTTGACTGGCAAGTGGAAAGGGCAGTTCAACGCGACCGGGAACGACGTGAGCCTGACTTTCAATCTTACGGCCACGGGCGACACGCTGACCGGCACGGTCAACGGATTGCCAACCGATCCCTGCGAAATCAAGGAAGGCAAGATCCAGGGCGACAATGTCTCTTTCTCGCTCACAATCCAGTGGGAAGGTCAACCCCTCAAGCTGGTTTATCGGGGCAAGCTTGCAGAAGACACAATCCAATTCACAATGGGCACCGACGACGGTTCCTGGAGCACCGACTTCGTGGCCAAGCGCAGTTCTTGAGCCTGCTTCGGTCAGCGAGCGTATGCACGGCAAGTCCAATTGCATAACACGTTTGGAACGGGATCGATTAGACCCATCGATAAGGCAAAAGACTTCGATGTTTTGGCTACAACAGAGAGCCGCTGATTCCGCGGTCACCTCCGCGAGTCAACGTGACTCACTTGCTATGCGATCCGTTTCGCTGGGACATGAAACTTTTCTCTTGACGACACTAAAATCCCTCTGTAGACTACTTTTAAGTCTAAGAGTCCAAGATGACTTTTATTGGGTCTTTTGCACCGCGTCAATAAGTTCTGACTCTTAAGGCCGGACCGCTTGTAGGAAAGAAGGTCTAGAGGAGCGCTGCGCAGCTTTCGTTAGCGCGCCTGTAAGAGGTTCGCACAACTCTCGCATGATCGCGAGACGGTAAGTGGCAAGGAGAAAGAGATGTCTTCTATGTGCATTCGGCTGTGTGTAGGTGTGTCCATTGTCCTAATGACCGTTGCTGTTTTGGCAGCGCAGCCTACCGGGACCATCTCGGGGACGGTAACCGATCCTTCCGGTGCGCCAATCGTTGGAGCTCGGGTGACCGTGACCCAAACGTCAACTGGGCTAGCGAGATCCACTAACTCCACCAATCAGGGCGCATTTCTTTTCCCTTTGATGCCTGTTGGGACCTACTCCTTGGGCGTACAGATGCGCGGATTCAGCGATTTCAAGCAATATGGCATCACGGTGCTCGTGGACGGCGTTGCCAACCTGCCCGTCAGTCTTGCGCTAGGCGGGCTCAATCAGTCGGTCACAGTTCAGGCGGACGCCACCATGGTGGATACGAGTTCGGCCACGATCAAGGAGGTGGTCGGCCAGACGCCAATGGTCGAGCTGCCGCTGAATGGCCGTAATGCGGCGAGCTTGGTGTCACTCGTGCCGGGAACGGCGGATCTGACGGCGGGCAACGCGCGTGGAAGCGGTGATGCCATCCAGTCCAGTACTTTCCCGGGAGCCGACCCAACGGCAATCAGCGGCGCTCGCGGCGATGGCGTGAACTACTTGCTGGATGGCAGCGGCTATCGCGATCCGTACACCAACGTCAACAACCCGTTTCCCAATCCGGACGCGCTCATGGAATTTAACGTCCAGACGAGTAATTACAGCGCCGAATACGGGCGCGCTTCGGGCGCGATCGTGAGCGTGGTTACGAAATCCGGCACGAATGAGCTGCACGGCACCCTGTGGGAGTTTCTGCGCAACGATGTCATCAATGCCCGCAACTTTTTTTCCCCGACCACCGATATTCTGAAGCGCAATCAGTTTGGCTTCGGCGTGGGCGGCCCGATTATCAAAGACAAACTGTTTTTCTACGCTAATTATCAGGGCACTCGTCTGCGCTCCATTCCGAGCTCTACCAGCACGGTAGTGCCAACCGTCGCGGAGGAGCAGGGTACTTTCCCTTCGACGGTTACGAATCCGGCGACGGGCGCCCCGTTTCCCAACAATCAAATCCCGGCTAGCCTGATCTCTCCGATTTCCCAGAAGTTATTTGCGTATCTGCCCGTTCCACCCGGATCCAACGGCATTGTCTATTACTCCGCGCAAGATTTCGAGAACGAAAACGACGGCCTTTTCCGGCTGGACTATAACGCCGCTCACCAGAGAATCTCCGCTCGCTACAGCGTGTTCGACTGGAAGCTGGCCGCCTATATACCTCCCAATAACATTCCGGAGTCTACATACGGCAAGCTGGACAGCGCGCAGTACATTACCGTTAGCGACACGTACATGATCACGCCGACCCTGGTCAACACCGCTAGCTTCAGTTACAACCATAACGATAGTGCGACGGTATCCGCGGCGCCGTTTTCTTGGTGCTCCATCGGAATTCAGATGGCCTGCACGGGCAACCCTCCCAGCACCGAACTCGGCATGACGGTTTCAGGCTACTTTCGCTGTATTTGTTTACCGTGCCGGCGACCAAGTTTTGCCTCGGTGCCCACGGCGGGGCGCGAGCATCCGGTTGACGTCATCGATGGAGAAAGCGTCGGGATCGTAATCGTCGCCAACCCAATCCT
>JBEKYD010000052.1:0-31513 GCA_049511335.1 Bryobacteraceae bacterium
ATGCGCGGTATGGGTGAAGTAAGCCCAGAGCCATTCGAAGCCCGTCATCTTGCGGTTCTCCGGTCCGGCCAGGGCGTCCAGCTTTTCGAGCGCTATGGCCGCGACGGCCTGGTTGCAGAAATCGAAGGAGTCGCTAAGGGACTTTTGTGTCGGACAAATCTGATAAAATGTCAGACGAGCCTATATGAAGGACCATCGCATTACCGTGCGAATTTCCCCTGAGACGCGCCGCCGGCTTAAGGCTGCTGCTCGCCGCGGCGGAAGGCGCGAGTCCGACCTGGTTCGCGACGCGGTGGAGCTGCAACTTGCGGCGGAAGAGGGCTCGCTTACCGCGTACGAACATGCCAAAAAGGCCGGACTGATCGGGGCGGCGAAGGGGACCGTTTGGGACCTCAGCACGAACCCGAAGTATTTTGACGGATTCGGTGGCTCTTGACCGGCCGCTTGCTCGTAGACACCGGCCCGATCGTGGCCATACTATTGGATTCCGACCAACACCACGAAGAGTGTGTCGAGCAGCTTCGTCACATCCGGGGTCCGCTGGCGACTTGTTGGCCGGTGATTACCGAGGCGGCATGGCTCTTGCGCGCATACCCCCAAGCAATCCGAAAACTTCTGTCATCTTTCCAGGGCCGCCCTTTTGAGCTCGTTCCCCTGGGAGAGACGGATCTGCCCGGTATTGCCGCGATTCTCGCCAAGTATGAAGGCCTAGGAATACAGCTTGCCGATGCAGCGCTGGTGCACCTGGCAAACCGTGAAGGGATTGAGTCGATCTTCACCCTGGACCGGCGTGACTTTGGCGTACTCCGCCTGGCCCATGGAAAAAAGCTGCGCCTGATTCCATGAAGGGCCGCACCGCGTTCACTTTCCGGGCAACCCGGCGGCTAGTAGAAACACCAGCGGCGCGTTCCAGTTGATGGCGATTTCGTTGGCGGCGTAGGCCGCCTGATCGTCCACATACATCTTCGCGGGAGACAGATCGGCGGGAAGAAGCTTGCGCATGGCATCGTCCTGCCGGCCGCGGTTCGGTCCGCCGGAGAGAAGGCCGGGCCACGGCTCGGCGTTATCGTCCGCGCCGCTCGGGCGGTGATGCGGATGCCGCACCGGGTTGGCGCCCAAGCGGGTGACGAACGACAGCGAGAATGTATTCCTGCCCAACAGGTAGTGAAGATTCTCTATCGCGGTCTCGAGATACCGGGGATTGGGCTCAAAGACGTTGGCAACCACCAGTTGCATCCCGTAATTGCCCACCACGCCGTTCGACCCCCAGATGTAGTTTTGCGGAGTCAAGCTGATACGGTAGCCATTGGCGGCGGAACGCGCCACGATCTCGCCGGCCGCGGCAATGGAATCCCGGCGAATCGCGGATACCGCCTCGGTGTTGCCGCCCTTGCCCAATACGTATGTCCAGAGCGCCAGGTTGGCGACGTTCGACCAGGATTGCGGATCGGATGCATCGATCGACTTCCGGTACGCGGCGTAATGCGCCAGGAACCAGGTTTCGTATGGCGCGGCCCCGGTGGTCCGGAACAATTCCGCGGACGCCCACAACCGTTCGTCGCCGCAGTCGCGGTCGCCATATTCGCCGGTTCCCACTCCCGGCGGATTGCGGAAAGTCACGTCGGGATGGCGGCCGATCCAGGTCCACGCCCGCTCGGCGGCGCGCAGGCAGCGGCCGGCGAAGACGGCATCGAACGGCGGATACACGCGCGCCGCGATGGCCATCACCGCGGCGAAATCCCCGGTGGCGCAAGAGCTCTTGTAGGGCTCCTGGCCGGTCCCGATCACGTAGCTCACCAGCTTATCGGCTTCCGGCATGATGAAGGGGCAGAACTGCGCGCTGGTTTGCTTGTGCCAAACGCCACCGTCCTCATCCTGCATGCTGAGCATCCAATCCACGTTCCAGCGAATCTCGTTCAGAATGTCGGGCGTCCCATTGCCGGATTCGGGCAGCCGTAGGCCGATCTTCGCCAGTCTGGGGCCGAAGAATTCCCACGTCCACAGAAGCGTGCCCGTGGAAATCCCGGAGTTCACCACGTAACGGCCGTAATCGCCGGCGTCGTGCCAGCCGCCTTTGGATTCCCGCGGGCCGGTTTTGCCGGAAGAGGGATGCCAGGCGCCTTCCAGGTGGCAGGCGGCGTGCTTGAATCCGGGGAATTCGGGCCCGAGATCCACCGCGATCCCGCAACGCTGACCGTAGTAGGAGCGCATGGCCAGGTACCAGGCGCGCGAATAAACGTCCGGACCGATGGCGAAATCCCAACTTCGGCCGACGCCGGGAACCTCGATGTAATAGGCGCCGGTCCTGGTCAGCTTGGTGAAGTCCGCCGCCTGGATGCGGTCGCCCGAATCGGCATCCTCGGCCGGCGCCGTCAGTTTTCCCCGGTATACAATCGAGCCGCCTTCGGCCTCCCGGATGGTGAACTCGGCCGCCGGCGCCTTCGAAGACACAAAGGCCACTTTGGGTAAGGCGGGAAGATAGCCGACCTGGTCGACCTTGATGTCGGTTGTGGGAGCAGCCGCCAAAGCCGGCCCCACCAGCACGCACGCGAAAAGGATGAATCTCATCTTAGGATGTTCCAATTTCCTCGCGATGACGCGAAATAAACCGCGGACAACCAGAGCTTAAAATACCATTTTGTCACTGGGGCGAACTTCCTGCATGATGCCGTAGCCGTGCTGCTCCTCGCCCGCGAGCGACAGCAGAATGTGGCGCTGGTTTGTGCGTGTATTCACCAGGCGGCCAACAGCAGCTCCCGCGATGGCGCATGTGCTACCGTAATCGGTGACTCAACCACAACTCTTCTGGAGAGAGGCTATGCTACGTTCGCTTCAGACTTTCTTCGCTTTCCTGCTAGTGGCGGCCGGGCTTCTGGCCCAGACCATGAAGGCGCCGGACATCACCAAAACTCCGACGCTCTACGTGGTGCCGTATGCGCACCTCGATACGCAATGGCGCTGGGAGTTTCCCCAGTCCATCAGCGAATATCTGCTGAAAACCATGCGGGTGAACTTCTATCTGATGGACAAGTATCCGCACTACGTTTTCAATTGGGCGGGGGCCAACCGCTACCGCCTCATGAAGGAGTACTTCCCCGCGGACTACGCCAAAATCAAGCGCTACGTGGATACGGGGCAGTGGTATCCGGCCGGATCGTCGATGGAAGAGGGCGACGTGAACCTGCCGAGCGCGGAAGCCATCATCCGCCAGGTTCTCTACGGCAACGATTACTTTCGCAAGGAATACGGCAAGGCCAGCGCGGAGTACATGCTGCCGGATTGTTTCGGTTTTCCGGCTTCGCTGCCCAGTATTCTGGCGCACACCGGCGTGAAGGGATTCTCCACGCAGAAGCTCTCGGCGGCATGGCAGCCGGCGCCGAAAGTGGGCGGTCCGAATTCGCCTGAAGACACGCCCGAAGGCATCCCATTCAACGTAGGGATTTGGGAAGGCCCGGACGGGAAGACCGTCATTGCGGCGCTGAATCCCGGCGCCTACTCGTCCGGAATTCGCGGCGACCTCAGCAAGGAGCCGACCACAGCCATGGCCGGCGGGCGCGGGGGCGAGCAGGACTGGGTGAAGCGGATCGCTTTAGACGGCAAGGTGACGGGCGTTTTCGCCGACTACCACTACATCGGAACCGGCGACATCGGCGGATCGGTGGATGAGCCGTCGGTGAGAATACTCGAGGCGATAGTCACCAAAGGCAAGGCGCCGTTGCCGCCGCCTTTCGCCGGGCGTGGAGGACGCGGGCCGGAAGAACCGGCGCCGGCGCCCGGCCCGGAGATCCAGATGGGCGATGGCCCGGTGCATGTGATCTCGTCGGCGGCCGACCAGATGTTTCTGGATATCGATCCGGAGATGACCTCACGCATGCCGCGCTACAAGGGCGATTTGGAATTGATCAACCATTCGGCGGGGTCGCTGACTTCGCAGGCTTACCACAAGCGCTGGAATCGCAAGAACGAGGTCCTCGCCGATGGAGCCGAGAAGGCGTCGCTGGCGGCCGAGTGGCTGGGCGGGCGTCCCTATCCGCGGGAGCGCCTGAACAACGCCTGGACGCTGGTGATGGGCGGGCACTTCCACGATACCGGCGCGGGCACGGCCACACCGCGATCGTACGAATTCGCGCAGAACGACGACGTGATCGCCATGAATCAATTTGCGGGCGTGCTGACCAGCGCGACCGAAGCCGTGGCGTCCGGCATGAATACCCAGACCAAGGGCATTCCGGTGGTGGTCTACAATTCGCTGAACGTGGCGCGCGAGGACGTGGTGGAAGCCGCTGTGTCGCTGCCGGCGGGCACGGCCGCGGTGCGGGTGACCGGCCCCGACGGCAAGGAAGTTCCGGCGCAATGGCAAGACGGGAAAGTAGTGTTCGTGGCCAAGGCGCCTTCGGTCGGGTATGCGGTTTACGACGTGGAACCCGCTTCCACGCCGTCTGCTTCCACGCTCAAAGCAACGGTTCCGCCAGGCGGCGGACGCGGAGCGTTCGGCGGATTCGGCGGGCGCGGTGGAGCTGAGGTGGGCGAACGGTCCATCGAAAACGCTCGTTATAAAGTGGCGCTGAACGGCGAAGGGGATGTTTCGAGCATCTATGACAAGTCGGTAGGCAAGGAGTTGCTCTCGGCGCCCATTCGCCTGGCCATCTCGAGTGACCATCCTTCGCGCTGGCCGGCCTGGAACATGGATTTCGACCAGGAACAGGCGCCGCCGCGCAATTACGTTTCGGGCGGGCTGGTACGCATCAAAGAGAATGGCCCGGCGCGCGTGACGCTGGAGGTGAACCGGTCGAGCGAAGGATCGAAATTCACACAAACCGTGAGCCTGGCGGCCGGCGATGCCGGCAACCGCGTGGAGTTCGGCGCGGCCATCGATTGGGCCACTTTGTACGCCAACTTGAAGGCGACCTTTCCGCTGAGCGCATCGAACCTCAACGCAACTTACAATTGGGGCGTGGGAACCATCGAGCGGCCGAACGCCAGCGAGCGGCAGTTCGAAGTGGCGTCGCACCAGTGGATCGACCTGACCGATAAAAGCGGCGCGTACGGCGCGACTATTCTTACCGATTGCAAGAACGGCTCGGACAAACCGAACGACAACACCATCCGTTTGACCCTGGTGCGCTCGCCCGGCACCGACGCGCAGTACACCGACCAGGCCAATCAGGACTGGGGCCATCATGACATCGTCTTCGGCATCGCCGGGCACAAGGGCGGCTGGCGCGAAGCCCAGACCGATTGGCAAGGTTACCGCCTGAACGCTCCGCTAACGGCTTTCGAAACCACCCGGCACTCGGGTACGCTGGGCCGCGAGTTTTCGTTGCTGAAAATCGACGACCCGCACATCCAAGCGATGGCGCTGAAGAAGGCCGAAGAGAGCGACGAAGTGATCCTGCGCATGGTGGAAATGGACGGCAAGCCCGCGCAGTCGGTGCGGGTGACCTTCGCCGGGCCCATTACCGCGGCTCGCGAAGTGAATGGCCAGGAGCTGCCAGCCGGACCGGCCACGGTGTCCAACGGCGCGCTGGTGACATCGTTTACCGGCTACCAGTTGCGCACATTCGCGCTGAAGCTGGGTGCGGCGCCGGCGAAAGTGCCGGCGGTGGAATCGCAACCGGTCACGCTCGCTTACGACCTGGCGGTGGCCAGCAACGACGACACTCCCTCCAGCACGGGTTTCGACGGCAAGGGCAATTCCATGCCGGCCGAAATGCTGCCGTCGGAGTTGACGTTTAACGATGTGAAGTTCAAGCTGGCGCCGGCCGGCGCCGGCCAGCAGAACGCCGTGGCGGCCAAGGGCCAGGCCATCGATTTGCCCGCCGGCAATTTCAACCGCGTGTACCTGCTGGCGGCTGCGTCGGATGGCGACGCCAAGGCATCCTTCCAGGTGGGCGACCGAACGGTCGAGCTCAACATTGAGGACTGGGGCGGGTTCATCGGCCAGTGGGACACGCGAGTCTGGAAGAACAACCCGTATACCGATAAGGACTGGGCCGTATCGGCGACCCACGCGGTTTGGGATCCGGATCCGGCCAAGCAGCGCACCCAGGGGCACCGGAACTGGTCGCCGCGGTATCCGGAAGACTACGTGGGCCTGAAGCCGGGCTTCATCAAACGCGCCGACCTGGCCTGGTATTGCTCGCACCACCATACGCCGGAGGGGTTGAATCAGCCCTATGAGTATTCGTACCTGTTCGCATACGCGATCGATTTGCCCGCCGCCGCGCGCACGCTGAAGCTTCCGAATAACGACCGCATCAAAGTGCTGGCCGTTTCGATGGCCCAGGAGGGCCCGGAAGTGAAACCGGCGCAGCCGTTGTACGACACGCTGGGCAGCGAGGAGGCGCGCACCATGCCGGCAGCGCGCTGACGCGGCCAGAGTTGCGTGTTTATGTGGCGCGGCCTCTCAGGCTGCCGTCTCCGCACTCATGCGGAGACGTTATTGCCGCTTGAGAGCCAGGCGTCCTGGAGAGTCGGGACGCGGCAGACTAAGAGTCCGCGCCACGCAGCTACATCAGGCGACGAATGGGCCGGCGACGTCAGCCAAGTCCTGGTCAGCGGCCTCGAAGAGCGCCTGGCCCTCTGGCCGGCTTTTCGCCCGGCACGTTCTGACCCATCGATGCCCGCGCGATAGAGTGGCGCCTGTTGGGCAGGTGCCACGCTGCCGCCGATTGTGAATCGGCGTTCCGCGGGCCGCTGAGAAACTGCCGAAGGCGGGTTACCAACCCGCTGCAGGTTGGCAACCTGCCCCATTCATTTGGCGCGGCTTGCCGATTCCGGCATTATCCTTCCTACTATTGCAATGGCCCAAAGTCCGGAAAGCCATGCGAGGGGTTGTCAACTTCAGTCACCATTCCGCGTTGTCAGCGGAATCGAGACGACCGAAACGGCGCCCTGTTCTCGTGCGGCTTTATGCGGGGCCGGGTAAGTGAGGGTACCATTGGCCCTTCTGATCGCGCTGAGCGAGCAGCCCCCGTTTACGCAGACGAATACGACACTCGGCCGGCTGGCCCTGTCATGGGAGTCGACGGGCCCACTCATCGCGAGCACGCTCCGATGCGACGCGGCATCCTCAAGAATCATCGCGGTCCTTACTACGCTGGAGCCGTAGAACACGTAGGTGCCGGGCGGTAAGGTTGCGTTCGCGGTATGGAACGCGAATGGAATTTCAACTTTCATCTGAGTCTGGCCATAAGCCATCGTTCCGAGCACGACTGCGCTGGCGGCGAACATCACAAGGCGATTTACGAGAGTCTTCATTTCAGGCCTCCTTTAAGGCGTGTTTGCCGGGACTTTCCGGGACCAGCTTCGTTTGTATTGGCTCGGGCTGTTTTTACCCCGGCACTCAGGACCTTCGGAAATGGAGGACAGAACGGCTAACGGATTCCGCGGAATTGTGAAAGAATGCTGCTAATGGACGCGGCTCAGTCCGTTTCACAGTTGCTGATCGCCTGGGGAAAGGGCGAGCCGGCGGCGCTCGAACAGCTCACGCCGCTGGTCTACCACGAGTTGCACAAGCTGGCGCGCGCCTACCTGCGCCGGGGACGTCCTAACCAGTCGCTGCAGCCCACCGCGCTGATCAACGAAGCCTACCTGCGGTTGCTCGATCAATCGCAGCCCATCGAGTGGGAGAACCGGGCGCACTTCTTCGGCATCGCGGCCAGGCTGATGCGCATGATCCTGGTCGACCGCGAACGCGCCCGGCACGCCGCCAAGCGAGGGGGCAACGTGGCCGCTGTCACGCTGGACGACTGCATGGCCGTTTCTCCCGGCCGCGCCCCGGGTGTGCTGGAGATCGACGAGGCTCTCGACCGGCTGGCGGCGGTGGATGAACGGAAGGCCAAGGTGATCGAACTGCGCCACTTCGGGGGCATGGACCGCGAAGAGGTGGCGGCCGCCCTCGGTTTGACCGTTTCCACCGTGAAGCGGGACCTGCGGCTTGGAGAAGCCTGGCTGCGGAGATTTCTGGCGGGAGAAAGCGTACAATGAGACACCCGGACAGACAACATGAGCGACAACCGCTGGCACCGGGTTGAGGACATCTTCCACCAAGCCGCCGAGCTTGCACCCGGGGCGCGATCCGCCTTTCTGGACCAGGCTTGCGCCGGAGACGAGTCGCTTCGCAAGGAAGTGGAGTCGCTATTGGCCCACGACGCTGAAGACGGCAGCACGTTTGTGGGCGCGGTGGGGGACGATACTTTAGCCGGTATGGGCCCCCAATGCATCGCGCACTACCGCATTACCGCCAAACTCGGCGAAGGGGGAATGGGATCCGTCTATCGGGCCACGGATACCAAACTGGGCCGCGAAGTCGCAATCAAGGTATTGCCCAACACTTTCCCCGGCGACCGAGACCGGATGGCCCGCTTCACCCGCGAAGCGAAGGTCCTGGCTTCACTGAATCACCCCAACATCGCCGCCATCCACGGCGTGGAAGATCGCGCGCTCATCATGGAACTTGTCGAAGGCCACGATCTCGCCGGACCCGTCCCCATCGACACCGCTATCGGCTACGCCGGCCAGATCGCGGCCGGCCTCGAAGCCGCGCACGAACGCGGCATTGTCCACCGCGATCTCAAACCCGCGAACATCAAGGTAACTCCCGGGGGTACCGTGAAGATCCTCGATTTCGGGCTTGCCAAGGCCACCGAAGCAGCCACATCAGCCGCGCCCGTCGCCAGCTCCGACACGTCGCCTATGCTCTCGCCAGCCATGACGGAGGCCGGTATGATCCTGGGCACGGCGGCCTATATGTCGCCCGAACAGGCGCGCGGCCAGCTCGTCGACAAGCGCGCCGACATCTGGGCCTTCGGCGTCGTGTTTTACGAACTCCTGACCGGCAAGATGCTGTTCGGCGGCGACGGCATGACCGTCTCCGATTCGCTCGCCGCCGTCCTCACTCACGAGCCCGATTTCAACGCGCTGCCCCAGGAGACTCCGCCGCGGGTGCGCCGCCTCCTTGAGCACTGCCTCCAGAAAGACCTGAAGCAGCGGCTGCGCGATATCGGCGACGCCCGCATTCTGCTGGATGAACCCGAGCCCGAAGCGCCCGTGCCGCTCGCGCCCGCCCGCCGCTGGCTTTCCTGGAGCGTTGCCGGAGTGCTCGGCCTCGCGCTGCTTGCCTCCGCCGGCGGATGGCTGCGACCGAAGACCAGCGAGCCAAGTCCGGGCGAGGCGCGTTTCCTCCTGCCGCTGCCTCCCGGCACCATCGCCGGCGCGCCCGTAATGTCCACCATGGCGGTCCCCTCACCGGACGGACGTCACTTGGCAATCATCGCCCTGGATAGTTCCTCGGGAAAGCAGAGTCTTTGGGTTCGCCCGCTGGGCTCCACCTCGGCACAGCGGCTGGATGAGACGGAAGAAGCGGGTTCCCCATTCTGGTCGCCGGATGCCCAGAACATCGGCTTCTTCGCGGAAGGAAAACTGAAGCGGGTCGCGGTGTCCGGGGGGAGCGTGCAGACCATCTGCGAGATATCAAAAGGTGCTTCCGAGCGCGCCATCGGCGATGGCGGGACCTGGAACCAGGAAGGCGTCATCGTGTTTGCAGCCTACGGCGCCATGGCAGCAGCGCCATTGATGCGGGTGCCCGCCACCGGCGGAGTCCCCACGGCGGTCACCGCGCTAGAGAAGGACGAGATGTGGCATAGTGGGCCGCAGTTCCTGCCCGATGGCCGCCACTTGCTCTATTTCGCGGTCAACAAGGAAGCGGAAAATGGCGCCATTTACGTCCAGGAGCTCGGTTCCGCCAAGCGGGTCTTGGTTCTGAAAAACACGACGCGAGGTGTGTGGGCCCCTCCTGGTTATCTGCTTTTCATCCGCGAAGGAACGCTATTCGCGCAGCGCATGGACGCGAAAACGTTCCAGTTGAAGGGTGAACCGCTCGCGCTGGCGCAGGACGTTGCCTTCAATCAGAGGAATGGTCGAAACGCGTTTGCCGTGTCGCAGAATGGCGTGCTGGCCTATCGGGGCGCGGCCAGCAGGATCCGGCAATTCACCTGGTACGACCGCGAGGGAAGACCCCTCGGCACCGTAGGCAGGCCCGGCGAATTCATGGACCCCTCCCTTTCCCCGGATGAAAAAAGTGTGGCGATGTCGGTGGGGACTCCGGGAAAACTCGATACCTGGGTCATGGATCTGACCAGCGGCGTGATGACCCGCATGACGCACGACTCCCAGGAATCGCTTCACTCGACGCCAGCATGGTCGCCGGACTCACAGCGGTTGGCAATCACTCAGATCACCACCGGAATCCAGGAGATTGCTTTGGCTTCCGGAAAGGTCACTCCGCTGGCGAAGGAGTTCCTCATCGCCCAGGATTGGTCGCCCGACGGAAGCTCGATCCTGTGCACAGCCGGGAGCCGGCTTTCTCTGCTGCCTCTGACGGGTGGGGCAAGGCTCCAGACCATCCTCGACACACCTTACAGCAAGGGCGGTTTCCGCCTCTCGCCCGATGGGCAGTATGTGGTCTACGTCTCCAATGAGTCGGGACAGGACGAGGTCTACGTGGCCTCATTTCCTACTTTTGCAGCCAAGCGCAAGATATCCTCCAGCAGCGGGGACTACCCGGTCTGGGCAAAGGGCGGCAAGGAAATCCTCTACCTTGCGGCGGACGGAGCGCTGATGAACGCGGAGATCCGGGCGGGATCCAACCTGGTCGCAGGCACGCCCAAGCTCCTTTTCAAATCCTCGGGATCTGACTTAGGGGGGTTTGCCGTCACCGCGGACGGCAGTCGCCTGCTGATCAACGAACCGGTTCAGAAAACCGAAGGCGAAAGCCCCGAGATCACGCTGGTCCTCAACTGGGCCGCCGGCATTAGGTAGTCGGCGCTCGCACATTCCCTTACGGAATCACTGATAAACAAGTGGGACAAGTGGGGTTTCGACGGCATCGTGGGCATCGTGGACGCCTCTCAGGCTGCCGTCTCGGCACTCATGCGGAGACGTTCTTGTGCTTGAGGACCAAGCGCCCCGATGAGTCGGGACGCGGCAGACTGAGAGTCCGCGCCACGCAGCTACGTCAGTCGACGAGCGGCTCGAGGATTTCGGCCAGCTCTTGATAGCTTGCGTCGTTTAGCGCCGAGGCGCGATCGAGGCTCCATTGCTCGATGTGCTCCACGGCGCTGCCGGGTTCGAGTGTTGTTAGGGGGCCGAGCGTTTCCACTTCCAGCATGGCGGCGTTGGTGAAGATCTCGACCGAGCAGCCGAAATCGGGGTACTCCAATCCGGCACAGGCGCGGGACCGTTTGAGGAAGAACTCGCCTTCGACGGCGTAACCGACCCAGGCGTTTTCAGCAAACAGGCCGGCCTTTTGCGGGATTGTGGCGGCTGGGTCCTGGCGAAGCAGCAGAAAGCGTGGGGTGAAGCGCCAGCGCGGGTCGGAGAAATCGGTGTAGCCCCACATGGTGAGCGGGTTGGTGGGAAGCAGACGCTCATCGTGGCGGAACCGAGGCGGGAAACCGGTCACCGCGACGCCGCCCGGGCGCATGACGGAAAGGCCCCACGGCGCTAAACGCACGGCGCCGGCATTGCGGTTGGTGATTCGGTGCAGGAGGGTAACGGCAGTGCCTGCGGGCGCCAGGCGGATCTCAATTTCTTTTTCAAGCCCGCTTTCGGGCTCGACTGGTTGGCGAATCGAAAGCCACAGATCCTCGCCGTGGACCTCGACCGGGCCGTTATCGAGCGCCTTGCTGGCTGGCGATTCGGGCGCGGCCCACAGCCGATGGCCGCCGCGATTTTGCCAAACCGGCTCACCCGAGCGGCCCAGCGCATGGGCGAAATTGTGAAACAGGTTGGGCCCGCCAATGCGGGCGTAGCGCATCACGCGCGGCCCGATCTGCGCGGGCACGACGAGTTCCACTTGGCCGTTGTTCAGCCACCAGGATTGCGGCCAGCCGGCATAATCCCGGCGTTCGAGACTCATCGGTTCGCTCCTTGACCAGGCTCTAACATATAATATATTATAAGTTCCGGACACGGGCTAAAGCCTGTACCACCACGGAGCTCCTTTCGCCATGCCGAACCTCGACCGTAGATCGTTTCTGATGGGTGTGGCTGCCGTAGCCGCATCGCACGCCGCCGGTGCCCCGCTGCCCCGCCCCGGTTGTCAAGCCAACGCCTGGAACCTGGATCCCGCCCGCTTCGATCTGCTGCTCACCGCGTTGCGCGAAATGAAAGAGCTGGAATTTCAGGGCTTCGAGACCAATATCCATTTTGTGCAGCCGCAGCTCGACCGGGCCGCGGCCGCGCGCGCTCAAATAGATGCCTTCGGCCTGGAGTTCATTGCCGCGCACACGAATCTTCCCGAGTACCTAAAGGCCGGCCCCGAAAACGCCGCGGCCGAGGCGGGCAAACTGGCCGATCAGGCAAAGCAGTTCGGCGCGCATGCCCTGGTGGTAAGCCATCGGGGGCTGTCTCAGACCGGCGAGTTTTCCGACGCGGACCTGGAAGCAAAAGTGCGCGCGCTGAACCTGGTAGGGCAGCGAGTGGCCGATGCCGGCCTGGTGCTGGCCTATCACAACCACCAACCGGAGTTTCGCAACCATGCCGCCGAAGAATCGGCGCTGGTGCGGCTCACCGACCCGAAATTCGTTTGGCTGATGTTCGATATCGGCCACGCCTGGCTGGCTTATCCTGACGCCATCGCATTTTTCGAAGCGCACCACGAGCGCGTTTTCGGGTTGCACGTCAGGGACTTCCACAATCGCGTATCGGTGCCGCTCGGCGAGGGCGAGTTCCCGCTGCGCAAACTCGCGGATGCCATCCACAAGGCGGGCTGGCACGGCTGGTTGATCGACGAAGAGGAGCGCCCGAACGACCCCGATAAACCGGGCAAGCGCGCAACCGGCCCCTCGCGGCGTACCATGAAATTGATATTCGGAGTGTAACCGTGGGGCCGATCGATATCGCGTATGGCAAGGGGTGCTTGACGGTTGAGGCGGCCGGCGACGTGCTCACGCCGCCGAAGGCCACGCCTATTGCCGACGAAACCGGTGCGGTGTTCGACGCGCTGGAGAACCCCATTGGCGCGAGACCGCTTCGCGAGATCGTGCGACCGGGCGAGCGCGTTTGTATCGTCGTTAACGACATCACGCGCCTGGCCCGGACGAACCTGCTGCTCCCTCCCATCGTGGATACGCTGAACGCCGCCGGTGTGCCGGATGGCGACATCTTTATCGTGTTCGCGCTGGGCATTCACCGGCGGCAGACCGACGAAGAGCGGCGGCTGATCGTGGGCGAGCGCATTTTCGAGCGCATCCGGTCGTTCGACCACATTTCGACCGACGATGCGAGCCTGGTGGAGATTGGCACTACCAGTTTCGGCAACCGGGTGGAGATCAACCGCGAGGTGTGGGAAGCCGACCGCATCGTCCTGACGGGCGAGATCATCTACCACTTGATCGCGGGCTATTCGGGCGGGCGCAAGAGCCTGGCGCCGGGAGTGGCCGGATTTCGCACGACGACATTCAACCATCGCATGATCTTCGACCCGAATTGCCGCGCCGGCAAACTGGACGGCAACCCGGCACACGAAGATCTGCTGGAAGCCTGCCGGCTGGCGGAGCCGGACTTCATCGTCAACCTGGTGCTGAGCCCGGAGGGTGGGTTGATCCGCGTGGTGGCGGGGCATTACGACCTGGCACATCGGGTGGGCTGCCGCGAAGTGGACCGGATGCTGGCGGTGGAAATCGACCGGCCGTACGACCTGGTGGTGGCGTCGGCCGGCGGGTTTCCGCTGGATATCGATCTGCGGCAGGCGCACAAGGGGCTGGAAAATGCGTGCCAGGCGCTGCGGCCGGGCGGCGCCATCTTGTTTTATGCCGAGTGCCCGAACGGGGCCGGCATCCAGGCGTTCGAAGATTACGTGCGCCGCTACCGCGACGAATACGAAATGCGGGCGGCGCTCGAAAAAGAATTCGCGGTGGGCGGGCACAAGGCGTACTGGATTGCGCGCTTGGGCCGGTTGTACGACGTCCACCTGGTCTCCGCGCTCGATCCCGAATTTGTGCGGCGCTGCCATTTCCAACCGGTGGCGCCGGCGGACCGGACGGCGACGCTGGGGCGCCTGCTCGAAAAAGCGGGCCGGGGCGCGCGCGTAGCCGTTATCCCCTACGCGGGCTTCAGCCTGCCCGTGCAGAGAAAGATGACCGAGGTTCTATCGCTATGACTTCCGTGAAACTCGAACAAACCAGTCTGAACTATATTGGCGGCGAATGGGTGGACGCCGCGGCCCACGAGGTGGTGAAGCTGCCCTACGACGGCACACCGGTAGGCGAGGTGCCACAGGCGGACGCCGGCGCGGTGGATAAAGCGGTTGCGGCGGCGCGCAAAGCGCTTCCCCAGATGCGCGAAATGGGCAATTGCGACCGCGCCGATCTGTTATCGCGGATTGGCGAGCTGATGAAGCGCGACGTTGCCGAATATGCGCAGCTCATCTGCGCGGAAACCGGCAAACCCGCCAAAGAGGCGCGCGTGGAGGCGGAGCGGTGCCTGGCGACGGTGGCCGCCGCGGCGCACGAGGCGCGTCAGTTGCACGGCGAGGTTGTCCCCATGGACTTCGTTGCGATGGGCAAGGGCCGCATGGCCGTAACGGTGCGCGAACCGCTGGGCGTGATCGGTTGCATTACGCCGTTCAACGTGCCGCTGAACCTGGCGCTGCACAAAGTGGCGCCGGCTCTGGCGGCGGGCAACACGGTGGTGCACAAGCCGGCCACCAAGACGCCGCTCAGCGCGGCGCGCCTGGCGCACACCATGGAAGAGGCCGGCGTGCCGAAGGGCGCCTACAACCTGATCACCGGCAGCGGCGCACGGCTGGGGATGGCCATGGCGGAACATCCGGGCATCGCCATGCTGACGTTCACCGGCAGCCCCGAGGTGGGCCGCACCATCAAATCCCGCGCCGGATTCAAGAAGGTGACGCTCGAGCTCGGCAACAACTCGGCGGTGATCGTCGAACCGGAAGCGGACCTGGCAACCGCGGTGGCGCGCACCACCCAGGGCGCGTTCTCACACAGCGGCCAGGTGTGCATTTCCGTGCAACGGGTGTTCGTGCACCGCTCCATCGCGGGCGAATTCGTGGAACGGCTGAAGGCGTCTACAGAAGCTCTGAAGATCGGCCATCCCTACGAAGAAAGCACCGACATTTCATCGCTCATTGACGAGCAGGAAGCCATTCGCATCGAACAATGGCTGGCGGAAGCCAAGGCGGGCGGAGCGAAGGTGATCACCGGCGGGACGCGCAAGTTCGCCACCGTGGCGCCGGCGGTGCTGGTGGACGTTCCCGCCACCTGCCACATCTCTTGCCAGGAGGCGTTTGGGCCGGTGGTGGCGGTCTACCCGTACGACAACCTGGACGATGCCATCGAGCGCGCCAATGCCACGCCCTATGGCCTGCAGGCGGGCATTTTCACCAACGATATCCAACGCGCGTTCCGCGCGGCGCGGCGGCTGGAAGTGGGCGGCGTGATGATCAACGACATTCCCATGTACCGGGCCGACCACATGCCGTACGGCGGCGTGAAGGAAAGCGGGACCGGCAGGGAGGGTCCGCGCTACGCCATCGAAGAAATGACCGAGATGAAACTGATCTGCTGGAAAGTGTGAGCGAAGGATTCGAGCTATGGCAACTATCGTCAATACGACTCATCAAGAGACTGAGCCGGGGACCGCGGCGGCCAAGCCGGGGCTGGTGTTCCGGGCCAACGCGCCGGGGGTGACGTTCCGCGAGAGGTTTGTCCACGACCGCGCCAATCTTTTGTTTCTCGATTGCGGCGAATACGACATTCCGGCGGGAGGGTATTCCTCGTGGTTTGGCGCGCCCGGCCGCGAGAGCTTGCTGTTCATGTGGAAGGGCACGGCGCGGGTGGAGATGAAGGACGACTCCTTCGATCTGGCGCCATACGACACGCTCTACGTCCCGCTGGGGGCCGCTTTCCGCCTCCGCAACGAAACGGGCGCGCCGGCGCGCATTATTCAGACGTCGGCCCCGGCAACCAACGTCCACCCGGTGTTCCACTCGAAATTCGCCGAGTTCTCGCGCCGCGAAGACCGTATCCGGCACCTGAAGGGCAAGGAAGTCTACATGATGTTCGACGTGGGCGAGGCCGCCGACAAGCTAGTGGCCGGCTACACCTTCTACCAGGCGTACACGCGCGCGTGGCCGCCGCACAACCACACCGACCAGGAAGAGACCTATATCTTCATCAAAGGTCACGGCGCCATGGAAGTCTACGAAACGCCCGAGAATATGACGTTCGTGCATTCGCTCGACGAGGGCGATTTGGTGACCATTCCTTTCCTGAATTACCACCCGGTGTTCTCGCAAGAGGATCCGCTGGAGTTCATCTGGTGCATCGCCGGCGAGCGCTATTGGGTGGGCGACAAGAACAAAGATTTCATGAAGGGTAGCGGCCCGGCCATCACTACGTAGCAAAGGCGCGGAGATCGCGCAAGGATCTTAGAGCGCCTCCTGCGCGGGGCAATGGTGCGGCGTCAAGGCGGCCAGCGCGGCTACCGCGCCGGCAATATCGACTCGGTCGCTTTCGCGGTAATTGCGAATCAGATCGCGAAGCACATCGAAGCTCCGGAGCAGGACACTGATCACCTCGGGAGTGGGAGCAATCCTGCCAGAGCGTATCCAATCGAGAGTGTTCTCGGTCTGGTGAGCCAATTGCCGGATCGTGACCAAGCCCAGCACGCCAGCGCCGCCCTTAATGGAGTGGGCGGCGCGAAACACGCGGTTCACCAGTCGCTCGTCGACTGCCCCTCGGCTTGCCTCGATGGCCAGCAAGTCGGCCTCGATAGTAGCCAGGTGCTCCGTACACTCGGCCACGTAGTCTTCAATCAGGTCTAGGGGGTCGTCTTCGTTCATCGCTCCTCCGTCGGTCTCCGGACACGCTGAAGAGCTCCTGCATGCGCATGCTGCGGAGCAACCCGGTAAGCTCGGTAGAGACGCATGGTCTCGGTTCTCTCGGCCATTCGCAGTATTTATCGGCTGGTGCGCGTTTTTCTTTAACGTTCCCGGGGGAAAAAACTGCAAAAAAAGCTATGTAGATACTGGCAATTTCGTCCGATTAGAGATTTAGAGATGGCGAGCCCGCGATGCGCGGCCGACCAGAGGCTTTTGTGAACAAGACAAACCAACGACCTTCGATTCTAGTAGTTGACGATTCGGTGTTTATGCGGAAGCGAATCCGCCAGTCGCTGGAACAGGAAGACTACACCCTGGTTGAGGCCGCCAACGGGGTGTCCGCTCTCGACGAAATCGGCAGGCGGAAATTCGATTGCATCCTGACGGACCTGTTGATGCCCGATATGGACGGCTTTGAACTGCTCGCCGAGCTTCGGCGGCGCCATCTATCGACGCCCGTCTTGGTGGTGACGGCCGATATCCAAAAGGCCACCCGGGAGCGCTGCGAAGAACTTGGCGCGAAGGACATCATACAAAAACCCGTGCCGCCGGATCGCCTGCGCTCGGTGGTTGCGGGCATGGTTGGCGGGCCGCACTGACATGTACCTCACCGATCTGCAACTGGACGCCTTAAAGGAGGCCATCAACGTCGGCGTGGGATACGCCGCCGGGTCGCTGAACGAATTGGTTGGCACGCCAATCTCGTTGCGGGTGCCCGAGGTCGACGTGCTGGCCCTGGACGAGGCTCTGGTGCGGGTGGGCGCCTTCGGATGGGCCCGGGTTGCGTCTGTGCAACTGGCGTTTTCGGGCCCACTGAACGGCAACGTGGCCCTGGTGTTCCCCTATGACAACGCGGTCCAGTTGGTCTCTCTGTTGACCGGCGACGAAGGGTCCAACACCGACGTGGATGGGATTCGCGCGGCCACCCTCGAAGAGACCGGCAACATCATCCTGAACGGCGTGGTAGGGTCCATCTCCAACCTTCTGCAGGGACAAATCTCCTTCTCGATTCCCTACTACAGCGAGCAAGGGGGATTGCCCACTCGCCTCGCGGCCGTGCAACCCGCTGCCGGCGCTCACGTGGTGCTAGCCAGGGCCCGCTTCTGCGTCGCGGAACATGAAATCGAGGGAGAAATCTTCCTTTTCCTGGAGGTAGGCGCTCTCGAGAGCCTGGTGGCGGCCTTGAACCGCTTCATCGAGTCGCCCGCATAGTCATGTTCGAGGCCGGCCAGCCCGCATCGCGCTTCGACGTGCTGGACAAGGTCCCAGTGGGGATCCTTGTGCTGGACCCGCAATACCGGATCCTATTCTGGAATGAATGCCTGGAAAACTGGACCGGCATACTGCGCGGCGAATTACTGGATCGCGACGCGCGTGGGCGCTTTCCCAATATCGCCAAATCCAGTTTTTCGCGGCGCATCGAGAGGGTCTTTAAGGACGGCGTCCCCACTGTCTTTTCGCCCCAACTGCACTCTCCGCTGATCCCGTGCGAGATTACAGCGGGGGTACGCCGGGTTCAATACATCACCGTGACTTCGATCCCTAGCCAGTCGGGCTCGGGATTTTTGGCGGTCTTCTCGATTCAAGACATCACAGACCTGACGCGGCGCCTCCACGAGAGCCGGACGACGGCCCGCGAACTGGCCGCGGAGCTTCGCCGGAGCACCGAATTGCAGAGCGATCTGTACAAGGCAAAAGAGGCCGCCGACGCGGCCAACCGGGCCAAAAGCGAATTCCTGGCCAACATGAGCCACGAGATCCGCACCCCCATGAACGGCATCCTGGGAATGATCGGGCTGCTCCTCGATAGCCACCTCGGCGTGCGCGAGCGCAAGCGCGCCGAGGCTGTCCGCAGCAGCGCCCAAGACCTGCTCACGATCCTCAACGACATTCTCGATCACGCCAAGATCGAAGCCCGCAAAATGGTGCTGGAGAACACCGATTTCGATTTGCGGCGCGTGGTCGAGGAAGTAGCCGACCTGGTGGCCGTGACCGCCCAGCAGAAAGGGTTGGAAGTTCTCTGTTATGTAGAGCCGGACCTGCCTGCCAAGCTTCGCGGCGACCCCAACCGGTTGCGCCAGGTACTTCTCAACCTGGCTGGCAACGCCGTCAAGTTCACCCACGATGGGTACGTCTCGATCCGCGTAAAGGCCGTCGCTGCCGCGCAATCGTCGGTTCGTTTCGAAGTGACCGACACCGGCGTCGGAGTACCGCCGGATAAGGCTCATCTGCTATTCCAGCCGTTTTCGCAAGCCGACGCGACCACCACACGGCGCTTTGGCGGCACCGGCCTGGGACTGTCGATCGTGGCCCGCCTGGCGGAACTGATGGGCGGACAAGTAGGCTTTGAAAGCCGGGAGGGGAAAGGCTCTTGTTTCTGGTTCACGGCACGCTTGGAGCAGCACGCCTGCGACTGGCCGGTGCCGCCTTCGTTTCCCGGCAAGCGGGTGCTGGTGGTGGATGGAAGCAGTGCCAGCCGGGGGATCCTTCTGGAGATGTTTCACTTCTGGCAGTGCGTCACCGAGCCGGCCGGCGACGTGGAAACCGCGCTCGATCTCTTACGCACCGCGAAACCCCCTTTCGATGTGGCGATTGCCGACGTGGAGACACCAGGAGGGGGAGGCGAGACCTTCGTCACGCGGGCCCGACAGGAGCTCGGCCTGGCGCACCTCCCCATCGTGCTGCTCACGCCCAGCTTCACGGCCGACGCCAACCGATGGCGCGGGCTGGACGTTGCCGAGCGGGTTGCGAAACCGGTCAAGCAGGGCGAGTTGGCAGCTAGTTTGGCGGTGACGTTCGGCAAGGGCGCGCCGCGGGCTCAACCCGGCCGGGTAGCCCCGGTAAACCGGCTCTCCGGCGGCCAATCGCGAGCCAGCTATCGCATCCTCCTGGTGGAAGACAACCCCACCAACCAGGAGGTTGCCCTGGGGATCCTCGAGACCCTTGGGTATCGGGCCGATCTGGCGGCCGACGGGCGCAGCGCCTTGCGCGCCCTGGCGCAGACGGACTACCACCTGGTGCTCATGGACTGCCAGTTGCCGGATCTGGATGGCTATGAGGCAACGCGGCTGGTCCGTTGGCCCGCAACGCAGGTTCGCAATCACCAAGTTCCGATCATTGCCATGACCGCCAACGCCATGCCCGGCGATCACGAGAAATGCCTCGCCGCGGGCATGAACGACTACGTATCCAAGCCGATCGACCGCGCGGTCCTGGAGCGAGCCATGGAACGCTGGCTTTCCAGCGGCAGCGAGGAGGCGAGCCTTTCCCCTCTTCCGCCGCCGCCCCCTGCCACGGTGGCGTTCGATGCGGGCGCCTTTGTCGATCGCGTCAGCGGTAACGAGAAGCTGGCACGGCGCGTGGCGGGCAGGTTCCTGGAGGACATGCCGGGACAGTTGGCGGCATTGGCCCAGGCGCTCGACGCTGCCGACGGCGAAACCGCGCGGCGGGCGGCGCACTCGGTCAAGGGTGCGGCGGCCAATGTGAGCGCCGAACAGGTTCGGAAGGTGGCTGCAAAGCTGGAGGAACTGAGCAGGGCTGGGGATTTCGAGAGTGCCAATCGCTTGCTCCGGGAACTCGATGCATCCTTCGAGCAGGCACGCCCGCTTATGGAAGCGTTCTGCGACATGCAAGCTGCCGAATAGTGCGGGGTGGCAGTTTCGCAATTGAAAACGCCTGCTCCACAAACCGCCCGAGTGCAGGGCAGACCACCAACAACGATGGTCTGCCTCACGGCCCCGCGGCGGTGGCGAATTCTTCGCAAATGGGAGAAAAACTGGCGCAACTGCATCTCAGCGTGCGCCGAAGCGGTACACCGTGGTGGAGCGGAACTGCGCTCCGGGGCGGAGCACGGTGGTGGGGAAGGCGGGGTGGTTGGGCGAATCGGGGAAATGGCCGGTTTCCATGCAGACGGCCGAGTGCGGGCCGTACGCATGCCCGTGTTTGCCTCGATCGGAGCCATCGAGCGAGTTGGCGGTGTAGAATTGCAGACCCGGCTCGGTGGTGAGCACCTCCATGGAGCGGCCGGATTCGGGGTCGGAAACGCGCGCCGCGAAACTCAGTTTGCCGGCGGCGTGATGGAGCACGTAGTTGTGATCGTATCCGCCGGCGAGGCGAAGCTGCTCGTCCGCCGCGCCGATGCGGGCGCCGATGGCGGTAGGTTTGCGGAAATCGAAGGGCGTGCCGGCCACGGGCCGCAGCTCGCCGGTCGGGATCATACCTGCAGCCACCGGGGTGAAGGAGTCGGCGTCGATGGTCGCCACGTATCGCAGCACGTCGCCCGAGCCCTCGCCCGACAAGTTGAAAAACGAATGGTTGGTCAGGTTGACGACCGTCGGTTTATCGGTGATGGCGGTGTAATCGATGCGCAATGCGTTGTCGTCCGTCAGGGTGTAGCGGACGGTTACGTTGAGGTTGCCCGGGAAGCCCTCTTCGCCATCGCGGCTGAGATAAGTGAACTCGACCGCGGGCTGCGGGCCGCCGATCGCGCGGCCTTTCCACACCGCCTTGGAAAACCCGTGTACACCGCCGTGAATGGAGTTTTGGCCGTTGTTGCGGGCGAGAGTGTAGCGGCGGCCGTCGAGCGTGAAGGCGGCGCCCGCGATGCGGTTGGCGTATCGTCCCACGGTCGCTCCGAAATACTTTTTGGTCTTGAAGTAGGCGTCGAAAGTGTCGAATCCGAGAACCATGTCCGCGAGCGCGCCGCGCGCGTCCGGCGTCTCGATAGATACCAGGATGGCTCCAAAGTTGGTGACGCGCGCCTCCATGCCTTTGGCGTTGACAAGGGTGTAAAGGTAGATGGGCTCGCCGCCAGGCGTTTCGCCCCAGCGAACCACCGCCGGCTGGTTCGCGGCGCAAGAGATTGCAAGGGACGCGACTGCGGTCGCGGCACAACGGAAGAAGGGGTTCATAGGAGAATGATAGCGGGGATGTGGGAGTGAGCTGACAGGGTTGCAGGGCAGACCACAAGAAACCATGGTCTGCCCCACGGGTTCAAGAATCTAGAAGAACAGCTTCAAAGCGAACTGCAAAACGCGCGGATCGTTGGCGGCGGTGATTCGGCCGAAGGTGCCGGAGGAAACCGACCCAACCGGGTTCGAGAAATTCGGACGGTTCTCGGTGTTGAAAGACTCGGCGCGGAACTGGAGACGCCAGCGTTCGGTAAAGATGAAGTCCTTGAACAAGGACATATCGATATCGAAGTACGCCGGCCCGCGGATGGTGCCGCGGCCGACGTTGCCAAACGTCCCAATGGTCGCGGCGGTGAATGCCGCGGTATTGAAATACTGTTGCGTCTGGCTGAATCCCGCCACGCGGGCAGGATTGCCGACGATGTTGGCATAGTCGTTGCCAATGCCGGATTCGGAACGGTCCGTGCCGCTGGTGACGGTGAAGGGAGTGCCGCTGTCGAGGGTCGTGATCACGTTGTATTTCCAGCCATTGAGCAGAGTGTTCGCCGCACCGTTCAGATGCATCTTGGGCAGCGCATACACCACCGAAAGGTTGTAGCGGAATTCCTGGTCGAAGTCCGCGGGTCCGCGCGCGCTGCGGAAATTGAAGGGATTGGGCGGACCGGCGTTGCCTTCGGTGGCGCTCGAGGTATTGTCGATGGTCTTGCTCCAGACAAAATTGGTCAGTACGGTGAGGCCGCCGGAGAAGCGCTTGGTGAGGTTAAGCTGCATGGAGTTGAACTCGTCGTAGACGTAGGAACTGGCGAGTTCGACGGCCGCCAGGCCGGGGTACAGGCGGCGGGTATTCTCGTTGGCCACGGTAGCGCCGGGGCCAAAAATCGCGGGATTGAACTGGCGCGATCCCATGATGTCCAAACCGTGATTGCCGACATACGCCGCCGATACGGCGATGTCGTTATGGAATTGATGTTCCAGGGTGAGGTTCCAGTTCTGCGTGTAGCCGACTTTGGAGGACGGATCGAGCACGCCGCCGGAAAGGGGAAGCAAGAACTGATAGGTGGAGAATTGGCTGGGCAGAATGTGCGCCCGCGGGAACGGGTCGCCTCCCGGGTATCCCTGATACGGATTATCGAAGCTCGGCGGATTGGGGATGCTTAAATATAGATCGACCGGCTGCATGGCATCGGTCCGTTGATAGAGCAAGCCCTCCGGGAAGCTATAGAAGATGCCGTAAGCCCCGCGCATAATCGTCTTGTTATCGCCGAACAGATCGTAAGCAAAGCCGATGCGCGGAGCGAAGTCCTTCCAGTCCTTCTTGAAGATCGAAGCCTGGATGCCCGCGTCTCCGACGAACTGCATCCCCAGCGGAGCGTTGGGCGCGACCTTGGATTGCACGCCGGGGACGAAGCCCACCAGGGTACCGTTCTTGTCTTCGGGAGGAAGCCAGGGCTCCCATCGCAGCCCCAGGTTCAAAGTCAGCCGGCGGGTGGCTTTCCAATCGTCCTGCAAGAAGCTATAGAACCGGTCCTCACGCAAAAAGAACGTGCGGCCGTTGTCCTGGAAGAACTGCGATTCGGCGCCGAGATAAAAATCGGCGACGGCATTGCCGCTATTCTGGCCGTTGAACGTGTTATCGCCGGGAGTATAGGAATAATCGTTGGCATCGATGCGGGTACGTTCGAATTCGGCGCCAAAGTTCAGCGTATGGGCTCCCAGAATCTTGGTGAAGACGCCGCGATAGACAAACGACGTGGAATCCTGGCGGAGGGCGCCGCCGGAGAAGATATCGACATAGCCGGAAATGTTGTCGCGGATACCGGGGAAGATCGGCACCTGGGTTCCGAGCGGAACCTGCTGTCCGAAACTTTGCAGCGTCTGCAGACCGGGGGCCTCCGGGATTTGTGTACGCGCAAACCGGCCGAAGCTGAAATAAAATGTGCCGGTTAACGTTGGGCTGAACATCTGGGTGTCGTTCAACGTGCCCGACTGGTTGCGGAAGAGATTTTCAGCATAGAAACCGGTGGGGGCGTTGAACGGCCTCTGGAAATTGTTCTGGTCGTAGAAGTAACGGCCGCTGAGGTGGTTGTTCTGGGTGATCATGTGGTCGATCTTGGTCAGATACTGAGTGTCGTCGAGATTCTGATTCTCGACGCCGACCCATTGCGTGCCGTTATTGGGCAAGGGCAGCAGTGCGTTGGCAATCTTGACCGCGACCGGATCTATCAGGCTCTGCGGGATGATGTTACCGGGAAACGCCACGCCGGTGGACGGATTCTTAATGGTCGTGGGGAGGAGCGCCGAAAAATCCCCGTTGCGCTGAGCCGCGGTCGGCGGAGTGAATGAAGCCGGGCTCGGCGCCGAGCGGCGCTGCGTGTCTTGGGCGGAGAAGAAGAAGAAGGTCCGGTTCTTCTTGATTGGACCGCCGACTGTGCCGCCAAACTGGTTCTGATGGTACGGAGGCAGCTTCAAGGCGAAGTAATTCCGGCCGTCGAGATCGGTGTTGCGCAGGAACTCGAACGCGGTGCCGTGCAGACTGTTCGTGCCCGAGCGCGTCGACAACTGCACCAGCGCGCCCGCGCCGCCATACTGCGCGCTGTAATCGGAGGATTGAATGGTGAATTCCTCCAGTGCGTCCGGGTCGGGCATGGTGGGGACGGAGTCGAAGAACCGATCGTTGTAGATGGTGCCATCGAGCAGAAAATTGTTCTGGGTGGCGCGCAATCCGTTTACCGTCAGCCCGCGGTTGTCCTGCTGGCCGGATTCGGTGCCGACGTCGGTAATGGCCGTTCCCGGAGTCAGCGTGGTCAGTTGCAGCGCATTGCGCCCGTTCAGGGGCAAATCCTGCATCTGGGTTTCCGTCACGGAAGATTGCACGCTGGAAGACGCGCTTTGCACCAATGGAGCTTCACCGGAAACGGTGACAGACTGACTGGCATCCCCAACCTGCAACTGGATCTTCATATCCATGGTCTGGCCGGTCACCAAGTTGAGGTTCTCGGCCTTCTGCGCCTGGAAGCCCTGCTTGGTGAAGCTCAACGCGTACGGCCCGATGGGAAGGTCGGGAAACTGGAAGATACCGGCCGAATTCGTCTGCACGACGCGGGTGATACCGGTCTCCATGTTCTTGCAGGAGACACCGGCGTCCGGCACGAGCGCTCCGCTCGAATCGATCACGGTGCCGCCAATGCTACCGGTTGCCTGGCCGAAAAGAGCGCTGGCAAAGAGCGAGAAGCAGAAAAGCACAAACAGGCTTGAAGCAACGCTGCGAAAGCGTCGATGACGTAACATCATGGATCTCCTTACCCCGTCCCCGGGGACGGGTTCTACATGGATGGGACCCGAAAGATTACTACGCGCCGTCCGTCAAGGCACAAGCAGGTAGCAAACTCCGATTTTTCGTCTGGCCCTAGTCCGCATGGCGGCCGAACCGCAGCGCACCACCGAAGCAAAGTTCTGATTGAAGTATGATATACCATGTATCTGCACACGTTGTCAAGCCGCTTGCCCGGATCGCTTTAGCCCATCCCAATTGTTTGCGAGGTCAGACCGTTTCGACGGCTAACCTCATGAGGGCAATTATGAAACGGAATTACCACAATGTCAATCGAAATAGTATAATTTGACGCGCGACCTAGGAACGGGAAGAATCTCCGACTCCTGACCGTGGAGTGTGGGCTGAGCCACGTTTGGGCGACCCAGAGGTGGGACAAACCATCGTTTTTCGTGGTCTGTCAGGCCTTCGCGATGCGGCAACGCTCGACAGACGACAAAAAACGATCGTCTGTCCGACCCGGTCAGGAGCTTGTCATGACGCATAATGCCGCGTCACAAAGGCGATGTTCTTCTCGGTCGCCTCGACACACTGCTGCGGGCTGGAATGCGACGTCTCGAACACGAACCAGCCGGTATAACCGATGTCGGCCAGTCCCTTGGCGGCATCGGCCCAGTTGACGCGGCCGGGTTGCTCCAGCAGCCGGTCTCCGTTCTTAAGATGGACCTGACGAATGCGGTTCTTTAGAACCTGCAGGCCGGGTATGGCGTCCCCAGGGTGGTATTGTTCCACATTGAACAAGTCGTAATAGACCCTGATACTGGGACGGTCCACCAACTCGATGAGTTTGAGATCGTCGGCGGGAGAGTTGGAGGTTTCCATGCCGATGGTGACGCCGGCGTCGCGGGCGGCGCCGGATACCTTTTGCAGAAGTGCCACTACCGGCCCGTAGGATTGCTCCTGATCCATTTTGGGGCAATTCTGTTCGAAGCACGCCGCCAGGATGGTGGTTGCGTGCAGGGACTCGGCCACGCCGATGGCCTTGCGCAGGTGTTCTTCCGCGGTGGGCTGGAGCAGGGACGCGCCCGGCGGCCAAACTCCGGCCACGGAGGGAACCGGCAGTCCGGTTCGATTTGCCGCCTTCTGGCAGGCGAGCAGGGTTTCCTTGTCCCAAAGGCTGGTGCCTTTGAAAAACACCTGCAACTCGACCCCGGAAAGGCCGTGAATCTGCTTGGCGAGGTCGAATACGGCGGGACCCGGTTCGGTGACCATGTTCGCCTGGCGATGGCCGAACTTCAGGGCGGCGGCAGCGGCGCCCCGTTTGGCAGCCGCGCCGGCGGCGGCCGCGGCAAACGCCGAAAACAAGAACTTTCTGCGATCCATGATTACGTCCCTATGCGGGCAGATCGTTCCAGTTCATGACGCGGTGCGCGCGCAAGGATTTTTCCGCGAGCAGCACCAGCTTGATGGCCGTCTTGCCGGCCTCGGGGCTGACCAACGGCGGAGCGCCGTGGCGCACGCACTGCTCAAAGCGGAGATATTGCTGATAGGTTTCCGGATCCTGCGCCGAACCGACCGCGCCGGCGGTAGCGGCCTTGGGCGTGTTGTCGACCACATCGACATAGCGCACCCCGCCGCCGGAGCGCTTGCGAATGGCGACCCGGTTCTTCTCGGGCTCGGGCTCCATCACGCCGTCGCGGCCGATCAGCACCATGCGGCGGCTTTGCGGGCCGGCTTCCGGCGCAAACAGGCAGAGCTCGAAGCTGAGCTTGACGCCGCTTTCAAATTCGACGATGGCGGCCACATGATCGACGGTCTCGCGTTGCTTGAACACGTTGTTGCCGCCGCTGGCCATGACGCGAACCACGGGGCTATCGATCATCCAGTTGAGCGTGTCGAGTTCGTGAATGCCATCTTCGAGAAGCGCGCTGCCTTCGGTGAAAGTGAGGTAACGCCAATTGGTCGCGATCCCTGTCTTGGGATCGGTATACTTCCAGCTTTGCGGATTCCAGTCGCCGCGGAAGAGATTGCCGCCGACCAGCTCGATGGGACCGATTTCCCCGGCGGCCGCCAATTCGTGCATCTTTTCGGTGGTGGGAACCAGGCGCTTTTGAAAACCGATGTACAGCAGCTTGCCCGACTTGCGCGAAGCTTCGATCATGCGGTTGGCGTCTTCCACCGTGGTGGCCATGGGTTTTTCGCACAGCACGGGAAGGCCGCGATCGAGAGCCGCGACGGTTACCTCGGCGTGGAGGAAACTCGGGGTGATGACGACGACGGCATCGATATCATTTCTTTCGGCGAGCAGCTTGCGATAGTCCGAGTAGGTTTTGGCGCCGGGAGCGAGGGTGGCCGCGCGGTCGAGATTGTCGGGAGTGGGATCGGCAAGCGCCACGACCTGATATTGGGGCAAGGTTTTCAGGATGGCCAGGTGGGCCCAAGCGCGGTGTCCGGTTCCAATGATGGCGATCCGGATCGGCTTTTCGGTTTGCGCCTCGAGCGCGGAGGCTCCGGCAGCGAGCGCGGAGGCTCCCGCTGTCATCAAGAACGAGCGTCGGTTGGTTTGGTTGTCCATTTCGGCTCCTAAGATATCAAATATCACGATTCGGTACTATCGTGCGCCGGCGTGGGCGTCGGCGAAAAGTTTCGCCGGCGGCACCTTTTTCCAATCGTTGAGGAACATGGCCAGGCCGGCGTCGGTCATGGAGTGCTGGTAGAGTGCTTGGAGCATGTCGAACGGCATGGTACACACGTCGGCGCCGGCCAGCAGACAGTCGAGCACCTCCTTCACGGTGCGGATGCTCGCGGCCAGGATTTTGGTTTTGTAGCCGTAGCGGTCGTAAATCTCGCGGATCTGGCGAACCAGCGCGATGCCCTCCTCGCCCGCCAGTTCCTTGCGGTGGAGGAACGGGCTGATGTAGGTGGCGCCGGCCTTGGCCGCCAGGAAAGCTTGCGTGGCGCTGAAACAGAGGGTTACGTTGGTGGGGATGCTTTCGGCGGCCAGCCGCTTGACGGCCTTCAGTCCCTCGATCATGACCGGCACCTTGACGACGGCGTTGGCATGGAAGCGCGCGATGGCGCGGCCCTCGGCTACGATCCCTTCGGCGTCCAGGCTTACGGTTTCCACGCTGATGGGACCGTCGACCAGGGAGAAGATCTCGCGCAGCACGTCCTCGAAGGGCCGGCCGGTGGCGGCGATGTGAGTCGGGTTGGTGGTGACTCCATCCAGAATGCCCCAGCCGGCGGCGGTCCGGATTTCGTCCACTTTTGCGGTGTCGATGAAGAGTTGCATACGGGCAAGATTATAACATCTGAAATTTGATATGTTACATTCGAAGAAGCAGTGACGTTCGGTCCTAGCAACGCGGCGCCGGTGAAAGGCGCGCTACCCGCCCTCTGGCGGCAATACCGCTGGCGTATTCTGGCGCTTCTGTTCTTGGTTACGGTCATCAATTTTGTCCACCGGCAGACCCTATCGGTGGTGGCGCCGGTGCTTCGCCAGCAATTGCATCTCACCAATACCGATTATGGGCGAATTGTCTCCGCGTTCATGTTCGGGATGATGGTGGGCGAGTTCCCGGTGGGATGGCTGATGGATCGCATCGGCGTGCGCAACGGTTTCTCTTTCTCGGTGGCGTGGTGGTCCCTGGCGGCGGCCCTGCACACTTTTGCGCGCAATGCGTTCCAGTTTTCCGCGGTTCGGTTCTGGATGGGGACCGGCGAATGCGGCAATTTTTCAGGCGGGATGAAGGTGGTTTCCGAGTGGTTTCCGGCGCGCGAGCGCGCGTTCGCCGTCGGCGTGTTCAATGCCGGCTCCATGATCGGCTCGCTGATTACTCCGCCGCTGATCGTCTATATCACTCTGCATTATGGCTGGCGCATGGCGTTTCTGGGCCCGAGCCTGCTCGGGTTCGCATGGCTGATCTTGTGGCGGCGCATGTACCGGCCGCTGGACGCTCACCCGGGCGTAAGCGATGCCGAACGCGAGTACATCCTCGCCGACTTGCCGCGGGTCGGGCCTCCGCCGCCCAACCGGGAGATTTTGCGCCACCGCCCGGCGTGGGGCATTCTTTTTTGCCGGCTGCTGGTGGGGCCGGTGATTCAGTTCTACTGGTTCTGGATGCCGGCCTATCTTTTCCAAGCTCGCGGCCTGAGCCTGGCCGCCATCGGAATGTTTTCGTGGATTCCCTACCTGTTTGGCGACGTGGGCAGCGTGGGCGGCGGATGGGTCGCCGGCTACCTGATGCGCCGCGGCGTGAGCCTTTCGGCCGCGCGTCTCGGGACCATGTGGGCCGGCGCGGCCTGTTGCGCGCTCAGCGTTGGCGTCACGCTGGCGCCATCGGCCGCCACCGCCATCGGGCTGATCTGCCTGGTCATGTTCGGCCACACGGCCCTTTCCGCGAATATGTTCGCGGCCATTTCCGATATCTTTCCCGACGGCGCGGTTGGCCGCGTCACCGGCCTTAGCGGCATTGCCGGAGGCATCAGCGGCCTGTTGTTTCCGTTGCTGACCGGCTACTTGGTGGACAAATTGTCGTTCGCTCCCGTGTTTGTGATCGCCGGACTGCTGCCCGCCTCCGGCGTGTTGTGCCTGGCGCTCGCGGGCGGCGGCTTCCGCCGTCTGGATATTTAGGACTTGAAAATTGTACTCTGGGAGAACGTTGTATGAAGAGGATTGACATCCCGAGCAATCTCACTACACTGGCCTACAACAGCATCCGGGAATACATCTTGCAGGGACGTCTGGACGAGACTTCCCGGTTGACGGAGGATTTTCTTTCGGGCCAGCTCGGCATCAGCAAATCCCCCGTCCGCGAGGCGCTCAACCGCCTGGAGGCTGAAGGGTTGATTCGCATTGAGCCGCGCAAAGGCGCCTACCTGAGACGGCTTACCGAGCTCGAAATCAACGAACTCTACGACACTCGCGAGGCGCTGGAAGCGCACGTGGTGCGCACCGCGAATCTCACGCCGGGGCTGCTCGCGGAGCTCCGCCAGTGCCTCAAACGGCAGCGCGCACTGCTCAAGGCCAACGACAAGCCGCACTATATTCAAGAGGACGTGCAGTTCCATGCCTTGCTGGCTCAGGCCACCGGGAATGGGTTTCTCTGCTCGGTGCTGGCGAACATTCAGAACCAGATCTGGCTGTCGCGGCGCAAGACCTACGACCTTTCGAGCAGCACCGCCCCCGACTACCACGCCGCCATCGTCAAAGCGCTCGAGGAGGGCTCTCTCGACGATGCCGAACGCGTCATGCGCGAGCATGTACAAACCGTGCGCCAGCGGCTGCTGCAGTTCATGGAAACCCAGGAAACGGCGGGCGTAGCCAACAGTTGATCGCCAAACGGGCTATTGACGGAGCGTACGCCTTAAGATATCATATACTATCTTGCAGCCAAGCGTCTGGCCGCGGTCGCGCCCCTCTGAGCGGCTGCTCGCCACCCACTTTTACGGAGACACGCATGGATATTCACTTTGTAGTGCACGATGAGAACGACTCGGTTGGAGTCGTCGTTGTGGAAGGTGTGAAAGCCGGGGACCGGCTCAACGGGTGGGTCATGGATCAGGACCGGATCATCACTCATGAGGCGGTCAGCGACATTCCGATCGGGCATAAGCTCGCCATTGTCCCCCTGCGGGAGAACGACACCGCCATCAAGTACGGCGTCGATATCGGCCGCGTGGTCGCGCCCATCCGCCCCGGGGAGCACGTGCACGTGCATAACCTGAAGACCAAGCGTTGGTAAAGCGAGGAGAGCAAACTTGGCTATCGATCTAAGCAACACCAGTTTTTGGGGTTACCGCCGGGAAAACGGCCGCGCCGGTGTGCGCAACCACGTCATCCTCCTGCCGGTGGACGACCTCTCCAACGCCGCTTGCGAGTCCGTCGCCAACAACATTAAGGGCACGCTTGCGCTGCCGCACCCTTATGGACGTCTGCAGTTCGGCGCGGATCTGGATCTGCACTTCCGTACCCTGATCGGCACCGGGTCGAATCCCAACGTTGCCGCGGTGGTGGTGATCGGAATCGAGGATGGCTGGGCCAAAAAGGTGGCGGATGGCATCGCCGCCACGGGTAAGCCGGTGGCTTCCTTCGGCATCGAGCTACACGGCGATATCGATACCGTGGCGCGCGCGTCCCGCGCCGCCAAGGCGTTCATGCAGGCGGCTTCGGCGTTGCGGCGCGAGGAATGTCCGCTCAAGGATCTCTGGGTATCGACCAAGTGCGGCGAATCGGACACGACTTCCGGTTGCGCCGGCAATCCCACCGTGGGCAATGCCTTCGACAAACTCTACGAACAGGGTGTGACCCTGCTGTTCGGCGAAACCACCGAAATCACCGGCGGCGAGTGTCTGGTGGCCAAGCGCTGCCGCACGCCCGAGATCGCCGCCCAATTCATGGCCATGTTCAACCGCTACCAGGACGTG
>JBEKYD010000053.1:0-31365 GCA_049511335.1 Bryobacteraceae bacterium
ACCCTGCCACGGACGCGACGTGAGATCCAGTATGTGTTATTCACCTGGACAGGTTTCTGCGCCTACTGCGGGTGTCCCGCAGAGCACGCCTGCGGCCCCTAACACTTAACGTTGTAATACTATGGCATTGATCGGCTTTCCAAATTGAAGCTCAAAAATTGGCCATAGTCAAGGGCGGAATGAAAGTTTGGCGGAGTGAAAGTTTCCCACCAAGGCGGAGGAAAAGGGTACCCCTGCTGCCTTCCGTAGCCCGTTGTGCCCGGGCGTCAGAATACCTGGGTCACTTTTGGAGAGCACGGGTGGGTCAGTTTTGGCGAGCGCCGAAGGTTCCTGGAACGTAGGGCTGGCCATCGATCGGTTCCGTCGCTGCGAGCACGTGAAATAGGACCCGAAGGGGCTGCACGAATTCATCGTGGAATCGCGAGAGCCCGGTACCCAACAGCGACTGACCAGAAACACGTTCGACACATGGCTCCGTCGTCTGGGCGGATCGCCCGCTGAGGTTGCCCTGAAGACCAGATTGAAGCGGCTCCTGGGCGATCCGGCTTAGACCCCGATTCGCGGCGATATCTGGATATCGGTAGCGTTCGGTCGGGTGCCGGGCAGTTCCCGAGTAAGCGCGTCATCCAGGACTTAGCCGCTTCCCGACCGAGTAAACTTGCTGACTCACGAATATGCGGCTTTCTGCCAAGGCTTCCTGCGCTAGACTAAGCCCAATGCTCTGCCACAAATCGAAACTGCCCACGTTGCTGGCCGGCGTCCTCGTTTGCGCCGCCGCGCTCGCTCAACCCCTCCCGATGGCCAACCGCCCGGAGGATGTCGGGTTCTCTTCAAGGCGCCTGGAAACGGCCAGGGGAGTACTCGAGGCCGACGTTGACGCCAAGCGCTTGCCCGGCGCAGTGCTGCTGATCGCGCGCAACGGCAAGATCGTTTCCTGGGATGCCGTCGGCTATCAGGACCGCGCGTCCGAGACGTCCATGAAGAAGGACTCCATCTTCCGCGTCGCGTCCATGTCGAAGCCGATCACCACGGTTGCCGCGATGATCCTGGCCGAGGAGAACAAGCTCGACGTGGGAGCGCCCGTGGCGCAGTACCTTCCCGAGTTCAAAGACGTAAGAGTCGGCACGGAGGGTGCGCCGCCGAAGCGTCCGATGACCGTTCAGGACCTGATGCGCCACACGTCCGGCCTGACCTACGGTTTGTTTGGAGACTCGGCGGTGGACCAGATGTATCGCAAGGCGAACATCTTCACTTCCAAGTCCCTCGCCGAGATGGTGAAGCTAATCGCCAGCTTGCCGCTGCTCCACCAGCCAGGCGAATTTTGGGAGTACAGCGTTTCGACCGATGTCTTGGGGCGCGTAGTGGAGGTGGCGAGCGGAATGGACCTCGATATCTTCGTTCGAGAGCGCGTCACTGGCCCGCTGAAGATGAACGATACCGGGTTTTGGGTGAAGCCGACGGCTGTCTCGCGTCTTGCAAGACCGGATGGCCCGCCCAACGCGGACTTCGAGGGTGCAAAGCAGAAGCCCAACGTGTTTTCCGGTGGTGGCGGCATGTTATCCACCGCGGGCGATTATGCGCGCTTCTGCCAGATGCTGCTCAACGGCGGCGAACTCGATGGCGTGCGCATTCTGGCGCCAAAAACGATCGCTTTGATGACGTCCGACCAACTCCCGGCCACCGTCGAACGTCACACGCCGGTCGCCATGGTGCTCGGACCTTTTGGTCCGGTTCCGGAAATGGGCACCAGTTTTGGCCTGGGCTTCGCCATTCGCGTCGATGCCGGCCGCAATCCCATGCCAGGTTCAATCGGCGACTTTTCCTGGGGCGGAATTACCGGCCCGCTGTTCTGGGTCGATCCGCAAGCCAAGCTGGTGGCTGTACTGATGGCTCAGATTCCGCGAGCCGTGCTCAACGCAACCTGGCGCCAAACGCGGACGATGGTCTATCAGGCCATGATCGATTGAGGGCATGTCGGGTCGTCGCCAACTGAGGGAGCGATATCCCCTATTATCGTTAGCCCTTCGCCGCTAGACTCCCGACGTGCGAAGATCCAGGATTATTGAAGCTCAAGCCGGTACGGGAGAGTCCGTGGGAGGTTCCTGTCGGAAGGCGCGCGGCTCGCGGCAACGGTGCATCCAGCCTAGAGCAGCGCCGGCAAGTCCCGCGTCCGGTCCAAGGGACGCCATCGCGATACGGATCTTCTCGAGTGGCACCTGGGTGGCAATCTCGCCAATTACTCTACGCACGCGCGGCAGCAACAGGTCCGCGCTCTTCATCACGCCGCCGCCAACGGCAACCGTGTCCGGAGCGAAAATGGTGATCAGGTTCGCCAGTCCGATCCCGATATAATAGCCCTCGCGTTCCACGGCGTGGCGCGCCAGTTCGTCCCCGCCCCGCGCCAGCTCGCAGATCCGTGCGGCGCTCAATTCGGCGCTGCCCGGATCCTGCCGGCGCACCCATGCAGCCATGGCGGGGCCGCTCGCCAGGACTTCCCAGCAGCCGCGCGCGCCACAATAGCAGCGGGGGCCGGACGGATCGATCACCTGGTGCCCGATTTCGGGGTGGGCGCCTGCCACGCCCCGGTAGAGTTCGCCGGACAAAATAATGCCAACGCCGATGCCCGTGCTGATGGTGACGTAGAGGAACCGGCTGCTTTCCCTGCCCACTCCCCAGTTGGCCTCCGCCAAGGCGGCCGCGTCGGCATCGTTTTCGACCACCACCCTGATCCCAAACTCGGCTTCGAGCTCGGCGACAATGTTGCCGCCCTCCCAACCGGGCAGCGTGCCCACCGCGCCCAGGATTCCGGTGAACGGATCGAGCGGGCCGGGACAGGCGACGCCGATACCCGCGTACGCGGCGCCCACGCGGCAGCGCACTTCCCGCAACATCTCTATAGTGCTTTCGATCGCGGCAGCGAAGCCTCTGCCGGTTGCGGTAGGGCGCGTGGCGCGGCCTAAGATCGTGCCGTCTTCGGTTACCGCGCCAACGGCGATCTTGGTGCCGCCGATGTCGACCGCGCCGACGATCATGGCCTCCCAGCCTGTCGGGCGGACGCCCCTGGCAGCGCCTTGGCCGCCATCAACGTAACTCTCGGGGAGTGCGGGACGAGGGCGTCCCCCGCGGACCAGGGGGTCCGCCCCACTGAGCTGCGCCAGGTCCCGCACCCGCAGGAGGTGCGTAGCGCCCGCCTCACAAAGCCGCGCTCCGCTCCGCTAGAATCCGTTCGGCCTTCGCGAGCGCCTCGGCCGCAAGGCGCCGCCACGCCTGGTCGGCCTCGAGTTGGCGGCACGAAGCGCCAGCCGCGCGAGTAGTTTCCTCCGGCGCCGGCCCGCCCAGCGTGCCGCGCACCGCCACGAAGTGGCACGGGCTCAAAATCTCGGCCAGCGCCGTTTCGGAATACGCCAGAGGAGCGCCCACGACCTCGCGCGAAGCCTCCGCCAGCAATTCGCTTAATGGCCGGGCCGGAGAATCTTGTCGCAAGGCCATTAAGCGTCCGGCGATGGCATGCGCGGTCCGGAACGGCAAGCCGTGATCGCGCACCAGCGTATCCGCCAGTTCGGTCAATGTGGTCCAGCCATCGGCGGCGCGCGCCTCGAGCTCGCCGGCGTCGAACTCCGCGGTAGCCAGGGCCGCGGCCACAAGCTTGAGCACACGGGTCGCGTCCCGAAACATCGCGAAGACCAGGGGTTGCAAATCGTCCTCGGTATCCACGATGTCGCCGAACGGTGTGTTGTGGACGCTGGTGACGATTGCCTGCGCCTCGCCGAACGCCTTGCTGCAGATGGCGCGAGCGTGTTCGATCGCCACCGGGTTGCGCTTCTGCGGCATGATGCTGCTCGACTGCACGAAGCCGTCGCCCAGCCGCAGGTAATGGAATTCCGCCGTGCTCCACAGCAGCAGGTCTTGCACGAAGCGGCCGAGGCCGGCTAGCAGCACCGCCGCCGCCGAGACGCTCTCCAGCAGGTAATCCACCGTGGCGATGCTTCCGTATGTGTTGCCGGTCGGGCCGGCGAAGCCCAGCAGGTCCGAGGTGAGTTGGCGGTCGATCGGAAAGCCCGTGCCCGTGATCGCGCACGCCCCCAGCGGACTGCGATTGGTGCGGTCGTACGCGCTCATCAGCCGGCTTTGATCGCGCTCGAGCTGTTCGACGACCGCAAGCAGGTAATGCGCCACCGTCGTCGGCTGGGCGCGCTGCGTATGCGTGTGCACCGTGAAAATTGTGCCGTGGTGACGGCCCACCAGCTCGAGCAGCACCCGCCGCAGCTCCAAGCTGGCGCCCGCCAGCTCCAGCACGTATTCGCGCTGGCGCATCCGGTACATCGTCATGTCGATATCGTTGCGGCTGCGCGCTGTATGCAGCCGCCCCGCCACATCCTCGCCGCACGCGGCAATGATCAGGCGCTCGACATAGAAGAAAAGGTCTTCGTACCGGCCATCGTATATCGTCCGGCGAACCTCGTCCTGAGAGATGGAATCGAGCGCCGTGCGCAGCTTATGGGCATCGCCCGGCGAGACGATGCCCTGCGCGCGAAGCATCGCCAGGTGCGCGTAGTGAATCGCCATCAACGGCGCAAGGAACTCCGATTTTGCGTCCTCGAAGTTCTGGTTAAGCACGTACCTGACGTATTCCGGGGAAAATGTGCTCATCTGTCAGTTCCCGCGGCGCCCGGCGGTGGCGGAGGGCTTCGCCCGGTCCTCGATCGACTTGGCTGTTCGCGATCCTGCCGCCGGCGCTTTGGGCAAGGCGATCAGGTTTGCCAGGAGTTGGTATGCGCCGTCGGTTCCGGCCGGCAGTTGGCGCCAGAGTCCAAGACCCAAATAGATCCACCTTCCCTTGCCCACTTTCGCCTCGACCCACGACCCGAGCTTCGTTCCCGGATTGTCTTTGAACGAGTCCACCATCGAGACCAGGTCCACGTACCTTGGGTCCTTGTCGCCGAGGAAATAGAGACCGCGCTCCTGCACCCATCCATCCCAAGTTGCCGGGCCGATTTTGTTGGGGAAGTGGAACACCGGACCTTCGGGGACCAGCACTTTTACCGGCGCCGTTTCGTCGGCTACACGGTTCCCGCTTACTCTGGCTGGAAACGGCCCGTACTCCGCCTCGTTAAACTCCATCTTATTGTATTGGACAATCACCGTCCCGCCGCGCTCGGCGTAATCCAGCAGGCGGCGATTGTAAGCGCGCAGGTCGGCCCGACGCTCGTAGGCGCGGACACCGGTGACGATGGTGTCGTACTTCGAAAGGTCGCCCCACGCCAGTTCTTCCGGCTCGATGAAGCTGAGCCTAGCGCCCAACTGATCAATCGCCGCGGGCACCTGGTCGCCCACGCCTACCACGTAGCCCACGCTGAGATTCGGAACGGTTTTCACATCGATCACTTTGAGAGAAGTCTCGGCGGGTTTCATGACTTGCCGCCGCTGAATATGCGGATACTCGATGACCTCGTATCCGGCGGTGAACCGTTCTCCCGGCCAGGCGGGGGAAGTCGCGACAGCTCGCAAACTGTATTCGCCGGTCTTCACGCGGCCGGGCGCGGCGAGTTGAAAGCGGGCCGACAGCGATTCGTCCTCGTGTACAAAGTCGATGGGAACGCTCGCCGGCGTGGCCGTCCATCCCTGCGGTAACTCGAGCGCCACGTTCACATGGGCCGCGCTCTTGGCTCCATTGGTCACCGAGACATGCACTTCGCGCGGGAGGGGCGCGGTTCCCGCCTGCGGCGCGGGAATCACCATCAGGGAGGGTGAAAGGGATACCGAAAACGCCGGCACCACGCTCAGCTCCATGCGCTTATCGCCGAAGAAAGTGTCCTTCACGTAACGAAATTCGACGGGGATCTCGCGGGCGACTTCGGCCTCGCCAGCCTTTAGATGAAACGTGACGCGGAACGGCGTGGGTGCGAACGGCGCGCCGAATGGCACGCCCGGATCGAAGATCTGAATGGCGTGGTTCTCGGGATGTTTCCAATAGTCGTCGTGGAAATAGGGAGTGGTGGGCTTTGCGTCTTTTGGAATGTGGGCGTCGATGGCGCAGGTGAACGCCGCGTTCTGCTTCACATCGCCCAGCTCGCATTTGCCGCTGCTCTCGAACCCGGCAAGGGTTACGCCGGTAACGGCGACATCGGACGAGCCGCGATTGCGAGCGAAGATCGAGACTTTCACCGGCTGGCCGGCGATCACGATACCGTCATCGGCCACTGCATCGAACGTCAGACCGTGCGCGGCGAGAACGGCATTCTCATAGTCGGTTTCTTTCGCCTTGAGCCGGAAATCGATCTCGTAGCGGGCCGTGTCGGAAAGACCCATGGAAGCAAGCCCGGCGCGCAAGGCCCGCACGGCTGCCAATCCCACCTCGATCGGCTTCGCGGTACCGGGGTCGTTGCCGGCCGCAAACGCAGCCTGCGCTTCCCTCGCGTCCGCCAGAATGGCCGCCAGCCCGGCCGTGAGCGCTTCCGGGGGATTGGGGCCCGCATACTGCGCCATTCCCGTGAAGCTGATATCGATGCCATCGAACAGAGACTTTTCGTCTTTATCCTTTTGCCCGGCAATAGAGGTTTCCATCAGCCGGTAGCCGGTGGGACCGAAGAAGCCCCGTCCGGGAACGCCCGGCAGCGCCGGCAAGAGCCCGCTCAGCCCTTGGCACTTGTGGAAACTGCGGGCGTCCGAGCCGATGTCCTGATACGTGCGGCCTAACAGCGGGTCGTACGCCGCGGTGTTTACCGGCGTTACTTTGACACCAGGTGCGATATCGGCCGCGACTCTACCCGCGGCATTCGAGCCTCTGCCCGCGGCGGCCACAACCCCTGCATTGGCGGCAAAGTAAAGCTTCTTCGCCTGCCAGGGCCGAAGCCCTTCGGCGATTTGTTCCGGATATGCCGCCGGGTCGCCGGCCGCCAGAAATCCTTCGCGCGTCAGCACGGTGGTCGCTTCATGAGCCCGGTCGCCGCCACGGCCCTGAATACTCATGGTGACGATCACGTCGGGCCGGAGCGTGCGGATCAACCGCACGTAATCGCCCACGATCTCCTTCCTGCCCCACTTCGAGATCACTTCCTCCGGATCGAACGAGTATCCGTAGTCGATGGCCCGCGTGAAGTACTGCTCGGCGCCATCGATACGGTGGGCGGATAACAGTTCGGATGTGCGCAGCACAGCAATATCGCGGAACAGCTCGGGGCCGATTTCATTTTGCCCGCCGTCGCCGCGATTGTTCTGCAGGTCGATGCTTCGGAGGCCCATGCCGTAGCCGAAAAAAGCGAGCAGCGCGTTGGTCTCGTCGTCCGGATGGGCCGGGGCCTGCATGAAGGTCCCGGAAACGCTCAGTTTGCGGAGCGCCAGGCCCAACGCAATATGGCCGCTGTCCTGCGCAACCACCGAGTAAGTCATTCGGTTCTGTGCCAAAACAGGAACGCAGTTTGCGGCCACAGATAGATAGGCGAAGCCGGCGAAGACAGCGCCCGCCACCCCGATAAGGACAAACCTTACAACCCGTTTCATAAGTACCCTGGATGTAATTCCCGAAAGAAGCGATGCTGGCGTTATTAGCCCTTTTTGTCCGAGATTACCAGTCGGCTCTGATCCCTAACTGAATCAACCGTCCCTCGAGTACGGTGGAAGTCGGCGCCAACGTGGGCTGCGTGGTGATGGCGCCAACGGAGTTTGTTACAGCGGTGGTGTTGATAGCGGTGACGTTCTTGATGTTGAAAACGTTGTTGGCCTCCACCAACAGTTTCACATGCAGACGTTCGCGCCAAGTGAACGCGGTGCGGGTGTAGCGCATATCGATCTGGTAGATATTGGGCCCGCGGATGGTATCGCGGCCTACAAACAGAGGCCGCTGGACGGCGGAGGCGGCGGAATCGCCGTTGAGCAGGGTGCTGGTGGTTTCGTTGAGCTGGTCGCCGGTGGATAGGTTGGCCAACAGGGTCAACTGGTTGCCGTTGGCGATGCGGTTGAGGGCGCGGTTCGACAGAGTGAAGGTGGGCATCAGCACGGAGCTCATGGTAAACGCGCTCGGACGGTTGACGACCGAATTACCCAGATCGCGCTCGCGGTCGGTGGGATCCTCGATCAGTGCGCTTTGATCGTAGCCGTAGGTTTCCGGAGCGTCGCTGATCGAGTGCGACCAGGTGTAAGACGCGCTGACCAGGTACCCGGCGGAGAAACGATGTGAGTAATTGACGATCATCGCATTGTAATTCATGCTGGCCCCGGTATCCTGCAGAGTGATTGAATTAAATTGCGGATAGAGGCGCGTGCTCGCGTTGACGGCGCTGGAATAGACGGGGCGGCCATCGGCCAGGTAACTGGTCGGATCGATCAGGTTCATGTTGCGCTGATAAGTCAAATCGCGCGCGCTGGTGCGGACGTAACCTACGGTTAGAGCGTCGTTCTGGGTTAGCTGCCGCGTAATCTGCACGCTGGTGTTGATGGTGTACGGGTTTCTGAAGTTGGGAGTCAGCGCGATGATACTGGCCGGGCTGGGCAGTGTGGCACCCGGCAGGAAAGTGAAGACGTGCGGGAAAGCCGGCGCGTTCGCCGAAGTTGGAGAAAACGTATCGGTGAAGGCGCGCGTGGAGCCGTCGGTAGTCAGAGATTTGTACCACAGGTTGGTGGACGGTGCGTCGTAGAACATTCCCGAGCTCGCCCGCACCACGGTCTTCGGGTTCAGCGACCAGGCAATGCCCAGGCGCGGAGCAAAGTCCTTGCCGGGAGTGTGGAAGCTGTCGGTGTACGCGAACGGGGCATTGGCCTCGCCGGGAGGGCCCTGGAAACGGTCCCAGCGCACGCCGTAGATAACTAACAGGCCGGGACGGGCCTGCCAGCTATCCTGCACGAATAAGTCATAGAAATTCGACTTATAAGAGTCGCCGGGAACGCCTAGAATCGTCGAGAACGACGAGTAACTATACGGATTGGCGCCGCTCTCGGCCGCCAGGTAATTGGCGATGCTCGAAAACGTATATTGGCTGTAGACGGCGCTCAACTGGTTGTCGTTGTTCTGTTGGAAGCCGAACCCGGCCTTGATCGTATGCGTACCGCTGATCTTGGTGAAGTTGTCGTTGACGCTCGGGATCTTTTCGGCGAAACGGGATTCGGCGCTGGTGGTTCCATTGAAAGTGGCGATGCCAGTGATGGTAATGGCCGGACCGGGGCCGGTTAGCGGGTCGTCGACGTGATGTTCGTTGCGATATGGCTCCGATGCCCGCAGTTCGTTCAAGGCAGTGGGCGAAAAGGTAGTAAGTAGTTGGAAGCCGCCGATGTGGGCGCGGTCGTGGAAGTCCGACGCCGCGCTCAAAGCGTTCAGTCCGCCGTTCTGGGAATTGAACGGATACTCGTTGCGGAAGTAGTTGTAGCGGGCGAAGAACTGGTTTTTCGAGTTGATGTTCCAATCCACCCGGATATCGACGAACTGGACGTGCTGCACGGTGGCGGCGGTGACAAGCTGCGAGGCCGGCAGGCCGATGGCCGCGGCGTTGGCGGGGGTGATGGTGACCGGCGTGGGCGTGCCGCGCAGCAAGTGTTCGTAGGCCCCGAAGACGAAGAGCTTGTCCTTCTTAATCCGGCCGCCGGCGTTACCGGAAATATCGTGCAGGTCGATGCTGGTGTTGGGTTGGTTGGCGGCGAGCAGGATGGTGCGGGCGCCGTCCGGCGGGCGGCCGATGAAGTAGAACTCGCCGTGGAAATCGTTCGAGCCGGAGTTGGTGATGGCGTTGTAGATATCCCCGGCGGTGCGTCCGAATTCGGGAGCGAAACTATTGGAGACGGTCTGCACTTCACGCACGTAGCTGTCCGAGATGGCGAAAAGGCGGAGGCCGTACTGGTCGCTTTCAGTGTCCACCATGCCGTCCATCTGGTACTGCACGCGGTTATCGAGACCGTTGGTGTTGACCACCCGCGGTATGCCGAGCTCCGGGTTCGGATGCCCGCTCACGCCCGGTTGGAAAAGTACGAAATTGTACGGATTGCGGGAGGTGAGCGGCAGGTTGTCGACTTCGACCGGGTCGATGGTGCGGCCCGTTTCCACGCGGGTGGGTTCGATCACCGGCGCGCCGCCCGTCACCTCCACGGTGGTGCTCACGGCGCCCACCACGAGCGGGGCATTAATCACCGCCTCGGTTCCCGCGTCCAGCACCACGCCCGGCCGCCGTTGCTGCTCGAAACCTTCCTTCTTGATGGTGACGGTGTACGACCCAATGGGAAGATTAGGGATCACAAAGTATCCGTCTTCGCTGGACGCGACATCCCTGGAAAAATTCGTGGCGACGTTCTCGACGACGACCGTGGCGCCGGTAACGGGGGCTCCGGACGGGTCGGTGACGCGTCCGCGAATGCTGCCGTTGATCGCCTGCGTCTGAGCCAGAACCTGGATGGAAATCGTGAGGAGCGAAACTGCCAGCAAACACCTAATTCGCAAAGCCATACACTCTCCCTTCGTTAGCCTGGGTTTTTTAATCCTACGCGGAACTGGGGCTACGGGATGAAGACCGCTCATGGGCGAGCCTCCATCGCCGAGCCGGACACTAACGCGGCCAGCCGGTTGACGCCCGCCTGAATCGACCCCTGGAATCATGCGCCGGACGTGAACCGAAAACTTTTGTAAGATCCATGAAAAACATACGCCGAAATTGCGAAGGCGTCAAGGTGTTTTTGTAATCGCCTCGAAATGTTACTCCCAGGGACTCCAGGCCGGCCGCCGTCGATTACGTTAAAGCGGCCGACGCGGATTCGAGCGCCAGCCGCAAGGCGCCGTGGAGCTCCGCCTTAACGCCGAGCTGCGTAGTGGTCAGCCTCGGGTGCGCGAAATCGTGCGCTTCCAGCAGCGCGCTGACAGCTTCGAGCAGCGCCGGATGCACGCCCAGTTCGCCGCCAAAGACGATGAGCGAGCAGTTCAGAATCAGGCTGAAATGGGAGCACACCAGGGCCACGCATTCGGACACCCGGTTCAGAATCTGTTCTGCCAGGGGGTCGCCCGCGGCGGCGCGGTCCAAAACTTCGACCGCGCGCAGCGGTTCCGCGGCCGGCCCGCCCGCCTGGGCCGTAAGTTCGCTCCACTGGCGCTCGATGCCGCAGGTTCCGATAAACCGTTCCAGCGCTCCTCCCTGCGACTTACGCACCGCCTGAATCCCTGGGCTGGGTACCAATAGATAACCGATTTCGCCGGCGGTCCATTCCGGCCCGTGATGGAGATGCCCATTGATAAATAGACCCGCGCCCACGCCGCGCCCAATGTGTACGAAGACGAAGTTTCGCTCACCCTGCGCGGTGCCGTACCAGTGCTCGCCCAGGGCGGCCAGGTTCACATCGTTTTCGACCGTCACCGAGACGCGAATTTTCTCTTCCAGCAGCCGCCTTAACGGCACATTTTCCCAGCCCTGCATGCTTGGCACCGCCACCACCGTGCCCGCGTCGACGTCGGTAATTCCCGGCACGGCCACGCCGATTGCCAGCAGACGTTTAGCCGGAATCCGCAACGATTCGCGCAGCTTCGCCACCAGCGGGACCACGCGCTCCACTACCGCCATCGGCCATGATTTCTCGCCGACTTCCATCTCGGATTCCGCCAGGATCTTCCCGGCCAGGTCGGCAATGCCCACGCGGATCAGACTCTCGGTAATGTCAACGCCGGCCGCGTAGCCGTATTCCTGGTTAAATCGAACCAGGCGCGGGGGCCGGCCGCCGCTCGAAAATCCCGTGCCTACCCGCTTGGCCAGCCCAATCCGCTCCAGCCGCGCCACGCTGCTCGACACCGTCGGCATGCTCAATCCGCTGTTGCGAGCTAGATCGGAGCACGAACACGAGCCCTGCTCCCTGAGCAACTGCAGGATAGCCCGCAGATTGATATCGCGCAGGACGCTTGGACCTCGACTGGCCGGTCTGTGCCGGCTGCCGGGCTCGACGGTGAAGGTCGCAATGGAGTCGGGCATCTACGTGGCATGTCCGCGAACTGCCGGCCATGCTCCCAGCTATGGTGCCGCCGGGGGAAATCTTTTACAGAGTCGTTAAGAAAGTCCCCCAGGACATGGTATATGTAATGCGGGCAAAGTGCAACGCTCGATTCGCCCGCTAAACCTACGTACCCAGTTTCGGAAATTCAGTGACATATTCGGCAACCGCTCCTTGACAGTCGCGGCTCTGACCCGCGGCTCTTTCGCAAACTCAAGCATGTTGGCATCGGGATTGAATGTTTGGGTCAGAGCCGCGACTGTCAAGGAGCGGTTGCCGAATAAGTAACCGTAATTGCGAAACCGAACTTAAGCCTGCCGATTCGGCGTGGAATCAATAGGCTGCTACTATACTCATAGCTTATGGCTTACCGCGATCTGCGCGAGTTCGTGCGCGCCCTCGAACAGAATGGCGAATTGAAACGAATTTCGCTCGAAGTCGACCCCGATCTGGAAATTACCGAGTTCGCCGATCGCTCGGTGAAACAAGGCGGCCCGGCGCTTCTATTCGAAAAGCCCAAGGGATATAGCACGCCCGTGCTGATCAATGCCTTCGCTTCCACGCGCAGAATGGAACTGGCGCTGGAGGTCGGCTCGGTGGAGGAAATCGCCGCGCGCATCGTCGAGTTTCTCGAAATGCGCATGCCCGAGGGCATCGTCGGCAAACTCAAAATGCTGCCCAAGCTGGCGGAAATGGGCGCGTTTTTTCCCAAGACGGTTTCGAAGGCCCCCTGCCAGGAAATCGTGCGCACCGAGTTTTCGCTCTTCGATTACCCCATTCTGAAGTGCTGGCCCGAAGATGGCGGCCGTTTTGTCACCCTCCCGCTCGTCTTCTCCCGCAATCCCGACACCGGCAAACGCAATTGCGGCATGTACCGCCTGCAGATCTTCGACCGGCGCACCACCGGCATGCACTGGCAGACGCATAAACAGGGCGCTGAACACTATCGCCGCAACCAGCAGCAGGCCGCCCCGCGCATGGACATCGCCGTGGCCATCGGCGCCGACCCCGCCACCATGTATTCCGCCATTCTGCCCCTGCCGCCGGATCTGGACGAAATGATGATCGCCGGCTTCCTGCGCCAGAGCCCGGTAGAGATGGTGAAGTGCCAAACCTGCGACCTGGAAGTCCCCGCCAATGCCGAAATCGTGCTGGAAGGCTACGTGGAAATCGGCGAGCTCCGCACCGAGGGCCCCTTCGGCGACCATACCGGCTTCTATTCCCTGGCCGACGACTACCCGGTCTTCCACGTCACCTGCGTGACCCAGCGCAGAGACCCGATCTACGCCACCACCATCGTCGGACCGCCGCCCATGGAAGATTACTTCATGGGCAAAGCCATCGAGCGCATCTTTCTTCCCCTCATGCGCCTGCAACTGCCCGAAGTCCGCGACATCGCCATGCCGCCTGAGGGCGTCTTCCATAACCTGATCCTGGTGAAAATTCGCAAGTCCTATCCCGGCCACGCGCGCAAAGTCATGCATTCCATTTGGGGCACCGGGCAGGCCATGTTTTCGAAAGTCGTCGTGGTGGTGGACGAAGACGTGGACGTGCAGAATTACCGCGAAGTGCTCTGGAAAGCGCTCAACAATATCGACCCGGAACGCGACCTGGAGTTCGTCAAAGGCCCCATCGATTCGCTGGACCATTCCAGCCGGCTGCCCAATTACGGCTCCAAAGTCGGCATCGACGCAACCCGCAAATGGCCCGAAGAGGGTTTCACGCGGCCGTGGCCCGGCGTGATCGCCATGTCCGACGAAGTGAAGCGCCGCGTGGACGACCTCTGGAAGCGGGCGGGCCTGTGAGGTCGCATTCTCGAACCTAACCTCCGCGAAAGCCGCGATCGAAAAATCAAATTCAAGCCACCGATGAACGCAGATAACTTCATTTCTTTATCCGTGTCCATCTGTGTTCATCCGTGGCCATATTTCTTGACCTCTTAAGAGAGCGGTTGACCCGCCGTACAAGCCGCGTTCGCGATACGCTGGTAGGTCGGAGACGCAAACCGGCATGTTGCGGCGCGCATTAGTTCTCGGAGCGGGCGGACACGCCGCAAGCTCGTGGCAAATCGGCTTGATCGCCGGCATGGCTGAGGCTGGCGTCGACGTCCGCAACGCCGATCTGTTCGTGGGCACATCGGCCGGCGCCAGAGTGGCGGTTCGCCGCGCTCCGTGCCGGTTTGCCGCCGCTGAGCTTGGTATCGCTCGATGCCGCGGTGGAGACGTTGCGAGGCGCCGGTGCGCGCGTGGAAGTTGTCCATCCCGATGAAGCCACCGAATCCGCGTTTGCTTCTACTGGCGGCAACCTGCTGGATCCGATGGTATGCCAGCCGGCGGCGCGCGCTGGCCGCGCGCAAGGGCGGCGCGAGGCGGCTGAGCGGGTGGCGGCATTGTGGCGATAGCCCAAGAGCCGCTTGCGTGTAGCGCCGGTTCCTACGCTACAATAAAATTGCTTTCCCGATACGGTGGGTGTAGCTCAGCTGGTAGAGCGCCGGATTGTGGTTCCGGTGGCCGAGGGTTCGAACCCCTCCACCCACCCCAAAAACCTCACCCGCCCATGGAACCGCTAAACGAGCAACTGGTCGAGCGAATCGACCGATACATCGAGCATCTCTTCACTCCCGCCGACGCAGCCTTAACCCAAGACTTGAAAGAAGCCGATGCCGCCGGCCTGCCGCCCATCCAGGTTTCGCCCAATCAGGGCAAGCTCTTGTATCTGCTGGTGAAGATCGTCGGCGCCAAGCGCATTCTCGAGATCGGGACTCTGGGCGGCTATAGCACCACCTGGCTGGCGCGTGCGCTCGCTCCCGGCGGGATTCTCGTCACCCTGGAACGCGAGGCCAAACACGCCGAAATCGCCCGCCGGAACCTGGAGCGGGCCGGCGTCGGCGGCGCGGTAGATATCCGAGTCGGCCCCGCCAGCGAATCATTGCAGGATCTCATCCGCAAGGGCGCCGAACCCTTCGACCTCGTCTTCCTTGACGCGGATAAAGTTGGCTACGTCGAGTACCTGGAGCTGTCCTTGCAGCTTTCCCGGCCCGGAACCCTCATCCTGGCGGACAACGTGATTCGCAACGGCCTCGTGCTGGACGAACATCCGGACGACGCCACCGATCGCGGCGTCCGCGCCTACAACCAAGCCATCGCGCGCCATCCGCGGCTCGAATCGCTGATCTTGCCCATCGTCCGTAAAAGGATCGACGGCATGGCGATCTCGGTCATCCGGTAGGGCGGACGCCCTCGTCCGCGACCGGCCCCCTGGCCGGCTCTTCGCCGGCTTGTTCCCAAGCCGCGACCGAAGGGAGCGGTTGCACGCCAACGAAGCCATCCATCTGGCCGTCTGTCTGATTCCAGATTTCCTCCGCCAATTTGCGATAGGCCGCAAGCTGGTCGCGATTGTTCATCTGATCGGTCCAGAAGGCGCCGGTTCTTAGCGCGACGACGCGGGCGGCTTCGATCATGTCGCGGGTCAGTTTTTCGGTCACTCCCCCGCCTTCGCTGCGCACGGTTTGAAGCGTGGCGCCAAGTATTCTCATGTGATCAAGTTTTTCTTGAGCAAACGCATCCGAAGTCACGATATGCAAAGGGTATCCCTTGACCGCGCAGACCAGAGACAGGGACACGCCAGTGCTGCCGCCGGTATATTCGACCACCGAACCGCCCGCCGCCAGGCGTCTGCCTCCGCCTTCTGACGGTCGCGGCTCGGTTACGGATGCCGCGTGTTTGCAGTCACTTACTGTTGCCGGGAACGGGTTTCCCCAGGCCAGTTAAGCACCCATATCCGGGGCGATTCCGCCATAAGTTATGATTGAGTTTAATACCGGCGTGTCTCAGGAGAAATCATGTTCAATCGAGTTGCGTTCATCACGGGCGCGAGCCGCGGCATCGGGCGGGCCATCGCCCTGACGCTTTGCCGGTCGGGCTTCGAAATCGTGGTGGCGTCACCGGAAATCGAAAACAACGAGGCGGTTGCCGAAGAGATCCGCGCGTGCAGCGGCGAGGCCACGACCCTGAATTTCGACGTCACGTCGCTGGAGTCCGTCCAGGAAGGCTTCGCCAAAACGCTCAAGGACAAGACGCGGGTCGACGTGCTGGTGAACAACGCCGGCATCACGCGCGATGGCCTGGCGGTCCGCATGAAGCCCGCCGATTGGGACCTGGTGCTCAGAATCAACCTGAACGGCGCGTTCCTCTGCGTCCAGCAGGCGCTGCCGGGCATGATGAAAAACCGCTGGGGACGCATCGTTAATATTGCTTCCGTGGTGGGGCAGGCCGGAGCGGCCGGGCAAGCCAATTACGCCGCATCGAAGGCCGGCTTGATCGGCCTGACCAAGGCGCTGGCGCAGGAGATGGGAAGCCGGGGCATTACGGTGAACGCCGTGGCGCCGGGGTATATCGATACCGATATGACCAAAGTCTTGCCCGATGAAGTGAAGCAGAAGATTCTGGCCGCGGTGCCGCTGGGCCGGATGGGAACGGTGAAAGATGTCGCGGAGGCGGTGAAGTTTCTGGCGTCGGAGGAAGCCGGCTACATCACCGGCCAGGTGCTGGCGGTGAACGGCGGCATGTACATGTGAGGATTCCGGGGGCGGGTTGTCGCCGTCCTCTAGTCTAGAAGCTAGCGTGAAAGGGCGGCGCTCCGAACTCGGACCGGGCCGCCTCCCATTCCGCCGCGAATCTGTGCCACTGCTCCGTGGACGAGCAGCATTGCTCCTCAGCCCGTCCCCCCTCTACCACACGTGGCAAGCGTTTGCACTCACCATGGGTTGTCCCGCTTTGCACGAAAATGTCTTCTGAAACTCGGGCATGTTCTGCACCACGCCGTTGACGCGGTCGTGGGGCGGTGAGTGCGGATCGGTTTGCACCTGCATACGCAGGATCTCCGGGCGCGCGTTCTCGCACCAGATCTGGCCGAAGGAGAGAAACGCGCGCTGTTCCGGCGTGAAACCGTCGATCTTTTTGTTGTCGCTGCCAATCGTATTGCTCAGGGCCATTAGAGCGACGCGCATGCCGCCATTATCGGCGGTGTTTTCGCCCAGCGTGAGCTTGCCGTTGACGTGCACGCCCGGGGCGACTTCGAACTTGGAGTATTCCTCATCGATGCAGGCGTCGCGCCGCTCGAATTCCTTGGCATCCTCGGGCGTCCACCAATCCTGCAGGTTGCCCTTGGCATCGAACTGGCGGCCCTGATCGTCGAAGCCGTGGGTCAACTCGTGGCCGATCACCATGCCGATACCGCCGAAGTTGACGGCATCGTCTTCGCTCTTATCGAAGAACGGCGGCTGCAGGATCCCGGCGGGGAAATTGATGTCGTTCATGAGCGGGTCGTAATACGCGTTGACGGTAGGCGGCGTCATCTCCCATTCGCCGCGATCGACCGGCTTGCCGATCTTATTCAGCTCGCGGTGGAATTCGAAATTATCGGCATGGAAATTGTTGGCGACCGGGTCGTCGCGGTTGATGACCACACTCGAATAATCGCGCCATTTATCCGGGTAGCCGATCTTGTTGGCGATGGCGTGCAGTTTTTCGATGGCCTTCTGTTTGGTGGCCGCGGTCATCCATGTGAGCCCGTCAATATCCTGGCCCAGGGATTTTTCGAGCGCGCTCACCATTTTCAAGGTGCGCTGCTTGCCCTCTTCGCCGAAGGTCTTTTCCACGAATTTGCGGCCCAGCGCTTCGCCCAGCTCGGCGTCGGTGTAATCCACGCAGCGCTTCCAGCGGGGCCGCATCTGCTCGGTGCCGGAAAGCGTCTTGCCGTAGTAGTCGAAATTCTGCTCGACGAACGGCGTGGGCAGCAGACGCGCGGTGGAGTGGACGAGTTGCCAGGTGAGGTAGGTCTTCCATTCGGCGAGCGAGAAGTCCTGGATGGCGCCGTTCACGGTCTTGAAAAAGTCCGGCCATGCCACGTTCATGGATTGGAGCTCGGGCGAGCCGCTGTCGCGGAGATAGACCTTCCACGAAAACAGCGGGCTAAGCGCCTGAACGTCGGCTACTTCGAGCTTGTGATAGACCTTGGCCGGATCGCGCCGCGAGACGAGATCGAGAGAGCCTTTGGCGAGCGCGGTTTCGATCTTCATGACGGTGCCGGCATCGGCCTTGGCTTTCTCCGCCGGTTCGCCCATCAGCTCGAACATGCGCGCCACGTGCGCGACGTACTTGGCGCGGAGCTCGACGGATTTGGCGTCGTCCTTGAAATAGTAATCGCGGTCGGGCATTCCCAAGCCGCCTTGATCGGCCTGGGCGATCACCTGATTGGAATCCTTGAAATCCTGGCCGGAGCCGAAGTTAAACAGGGCGCCCACGCCGATCTCGTGCAGATGCGCGATGTCCTCGGCCAGAGCGGCCTTGTCTTTCAAATCGCGGATGCGGGCCAACTCGGGATCGATGGGCTTGAGGCCGCGGGCATCGACGGCTTTCTCATCCATGCAGGCGGCATAATAATCGCCAATTTGGCGAGTTACCGGATCGCGCGAGGGCGAAGGCTTGGCGGCGTCTTCGAGAATCGCGTGAAGCACGTCGCGGTTGTGTTCTTCGAGCTCGGAGAAGCGGCCCCAACGCGCCTGATCTGGCGGGGTGGGATTCTTTTTGAGCCAACCCCCGCAGGCGTATTGGTAGAAATCCACGCACGGGTTGGCCGCCGGATCCATATTGGCCACGCCGAATTCCAGCGCGTTCGGCTGGGAGGCGGACTGCGCCGCGAGGGTTTGCGCCAGCACGGCTGCCAGCCCCAGCAGATTCAAAAAAGAAAGTTTCAGCACGGAGTCAGCTCCTTTCAATACTCTAACGTGCGAGATGCAGATGGGTTTGGAATTCCGGCTTTGAACTCGTAGCCTTCCCAGCGGGCCACCACGGCGGCGGCCAGGCAATTGCCGAGCACATTTACCGCGGTGCGCGCCATATCCATAAGCGCATCGACACCCATCAGCACGGCCACGCCCTCCAACGGCAGGTGGAAAATGGTGAGGGTGCCGATGAGGATCACCAGAGCGGAGCGCGGCACGCCGGCAACTCCCTTGCTAGTGAGCATGAGGGTAAGCATGAGGACGAGCTGCTCGCCGAAGGTTTGCGACAAGCCAGCCGCCTGGGCGACAAAAACCGAGGCCAAGGAAAGGTACAACGTGGTGCCAGCCAGGTTGAAGCTGTAGCCGGTGGGAATGACGAATCCCACGATATGTTTCGGCACCCCGAACAGTTCCATGTTTTCCATGGACAGGGGCAGTGCGGCTTCGCTCGAGGCAGTCGAAAACGCGATCAGAAACGGCTCGCGGACGGCGCGAAAAAACGGTCCCACGGGGATTCGGGCCATGGCAATCACCGCGCCCAACACCACTACCACGAAGAGGACCGAAATGGCGTACATGGTGAGGACCAATTTGCCCAGTCCGAATAGGACGGTGACGCCTTTGGAGCCGACCGTGACCGCCAGCGCCGCGCCCACGCCCAGCGGCGCCAGGTACATCACGTAGCCGGTGTAGCGGAACATCACCTCCGCCAGCGCACTGCAAAACTCCACCACCGGCTTGGCCTTGGTGCCCACGCTAGAGCAGGAAACTCCAAACAGGAAGGCGAACACCACCACCTGGAGCACATCGTTGCGCGCCATGGCGTCGACAATGCTGGTGGGAAAGGTATGCTCCAGCACGGTGTTGAGGGTGCTCTGTCCTGCGGCAGGCGCGGGCAAGGCTTCGGCGGCGGTTCGCTGGATGGGCACGCCAACTCCCGGCCGCACCAGGTTCACGGCGCCCAAGCCGAGAAACAGGGCGATGGTGGTGACCACTTCGAAGTAGAGGATTGCCTTGCCGCCGATGCGGCCCATGTGTTTGAGCTCGCCGGCGGCCACACCGGCCACCAGGATGCCTAAGACCAGCGGCGCCACGATGGAGCGAATCAGGCGCAAGAAGATGTTGCTGAGCGGCGTGAGCTGGCGCGCGACGGCCGGGTCCGCAATCCCCAGGATGACACCGGCTACCATGGCTATGAAGATCCAGCCGGTGAGCGAAATCCGTTTCATCGTTCTCCCCATTTCAGTTTTTGGCGTAAAACATCGAAAAACTTGGCATGGGGCGGGCGGACCAGGCGCAGGGCGAAATCCGTGCTGCGGCAGACGATGGTATCTTCATCCATGAGCGGCGTGCCCACCTGTCCGTCGATGGTCAGGTAGACGCTCTCATCGGCGTTGTGCGAGATGACGCGAATGGGCATGGTCTCGGGCACCAGCACGGGCCGATTGGTGAGGGTGTGCGGGCAAATCGGCGTCAGGCAGATGGTGGGAACGGAAGGATAAATGATGGGACCGCCGGCGGAAAGCGAGTACGCGGTGGAACCGGTGGGGGTGGAAATGATCAGCCCGTCGGCTTTGTAGGAACAGAGGAATTGCTCGGCGGCGAAGACATCGAGGTCGATCATGCGCGCCAGGGCCACCTTGGTAAGCACGGCATCGTTGAGCGCGTCGAACTCCGCCACGCTGCGGTCTTCGCGCAGCACGCGCGTATGGAGCAATTGGCGTTTGGCGATGCGCTGCTCGCCGCGGAAGGCGCGTTCGAGCTCGGGATAGATTTCGTCGATGGCGATGGCGGTGAGGAAACCGAGTCCGCCCAGGTTGACCGGAAAGAGGGGAATCTCGCGGCGGCCGATGGAGCGGGCGGCGGAAAGCAGTGTGCCGTCGCCGCCCAGAACGATGACCAGGTCGGAGCCCTCAGGCACGTCGTCGCGCGGGATGGCGGCTTCGCCGGGCGCGTAGCCGGCGGTCAATCCGTCGCAACGGACCGTGATGGAGCGGGCCCGCAGCCATTCGATCAAGGCGGGCACGATCTGGCGAGCGGCCTCCGAATTGGGCTTCGAGATGATTCCGACGGTGTTAATGGCGGGCATAAAGAAGGAACTCCTTGTTGCCTTCGGCGCCCAGAATGGGACTTGGCATGATGCTTGTTTCGAATCCGAATTCGCGAACCGCCCGATCCACCCGCTGACAAGCCGCCTGGTGCAGATCGGGGTTGCGCACGATGCCACCCTTACCCACCTGGCCCTTGCCCACCTCAAACTGCGGCTTGATTAGTATAACCATTTGCCCTCCGGGTTGTAACAAGGGGACGGCCGCGGGCAGGATGAGGGTGACCGAGATGAAGCTGACGTCGCAGCAGAGAAAGCCGACCTTTTCGCCGAGCGCTTGGACGGTGAGCTGGCGGGCGTTGAGATGCTCGTGCACCGCCACGCGCGGATCCGTGCGCAGGCTCCAGGCCAGTTGTCCGGAGCCGACATCGACGGCGTGAACGCGCAAGGCGCCGCGCTGCAGCAGGGCGTCGGTAAAGCCGCCGGTGGAGGCGCCGATATCGAGGCAGATTTTGCCCTCGACCGCGATCGCGAACCGATCGAGCGCGGCCGCGAGCTTGAGGCCGCCGCGGCTGACGTAGGGCGGGCGCTCGAGGAGCTCGATGGCGCTGGCGGGATCGACCGGCTGGCCCGGTTTGGCGGCTTTCTGGCCGTTGACGGTGACCGAACCGGCCATGATGAGAGCCTGGGCTTTTTCGCGCGACTCGGCGAGTCCGCGGTCCACCAGCAGGCGATCCAGCCTAGCGCGCATGGGTGGGACAGGCCTCCTGGCCTGTCGACACGTTTATGCAAGTATGGTGAAGTATTTCAGCAACCGCTCCCTCACGGTCGCGGCTCGGTTTAGCGGCCTTTCCGAGCCGCGACCGTGAGGGAGCGGTTGCTGCTGAGCAAGCGGCCGATTGACAATCCACAACAGCGAATTCGAGCCTCGCCTTCATGACTTGCGGTGCACGATGTGATCGGCGAGCTGGTTGAGGCGCTGGGCGCGATCGCCGAAGGGGGCCAGCACCCGGTGCGCCAGCGCGCATTGTTCCTCGGCCATGCGATGCGACGATTCCAGGCCGTAAACCGCGGGGAAGGTGATCTTGTGCTGGGCGGCGTCCTTGCCGGCGGTTTTTCCGAGGGCGGCGGAGGATTCCTCCACGTCGAGGATGTCGTCGACGATCTGAAACGCCAGGCCGATGTGCTCGCCGTAGGCCGAAAGCGCGCTGTATTCGGCTTCGGAGCCGCCGGCGAAGATGGCGCCCATGCGCAGGCTGGCGCGCAGCATGGCGCCGGTCTTGGCGCTGTGGATGGTGTGGAGCAATTCGGCTTCGGGGGGCTTGCCTTCGCCTTCCAGATCGGCCACCTGGCCGCCGATCATGCCGCCCACGGTGCCCGCCGCGGCAGACAGTTCGGCGATCAGGCGGGTTTTGCGATCGGCGGGCGCATCCATGGCAGCGAGCACTTCAAACGCCAGGGTGAGAAGCGCATCGCCGGCGAGGATGGCCATGGCGTCGCCGAAAACTTTGTGGTTGGTGAGTTTGCCGCGGCGGTAATCGTCATTATCGAGCGCGGGAAGGTCGTCGTGAATCAACGAGTAGGTATGGATGAGCTCCAAGGCGCAGGCGGCGGGGAGCACGGCGGCGCCATCGGCCGAGCCGGAAACGGTGCGCGCGGCTTCGAGACACAGGATGGGACGGATGCGCTTGCCGCCGGCGAACAGGCTGTAGCGCATGGCGCGGTGAATGGTGGCGGGCGGGGCGGTTTCGGGCGGGACCAAGCGATCTAGCTCCGCGTCCACGAGGTGCTGCTCGCGGGCCAGGTATTCCTTGAGGGTCATGCGGTTTCTGGCTTGTCGGGACGGAAGGGTTCGGCAACAATTTTGCCGTCCTTGCGAATGAGCATCTCCACGCGGGTTTCCGCCGCTTCGAGTTGCTTGCGGCAGACGTCGCTCAACGTCATGCCGCGCTCGAACAGCTCGAGCGAACGATCGAGCGACAGGTCGCCGCCTTCCAGTTGCTTGACGACTTTTTCGAGCTCGTCGAGCGAGGTTTCGAAAGATGCGGCTGGCTCCGGGCCGGCCGGTTGATCCGCCATGAGGCCCATTCTAACAGGGGGTTGGGCGAAGAGACGGGCGGCGCGGAGGGTTCGGTCCTTTGTGCATTCTTGTGCAGGTTTGTGGGTTTCGGCGAGGAGGGGTGGAATGGGCGGGTTTTGGTGTCCGGATGGGTTCGCGAGCTGTGGATGAGGCATTTGTGCATTTTTGTGCAATTTTTAGCATTTTGGCGATGCGGGAGTGCCCGCGACAACCGCTCCCTAAGAAGCTCTTGAAAAATCAAATTCGAGCCGCCGATGAACACCGATTAACGCCGATAACTTCATTGTTTTCTTTATCGGTGTTCATCGGCGTTCATCGGCGGCTATATTTCTGCACACGTTCTAACGGTCGCGGCTCGGTAAGTGACCGCAAACACACGGCAAGCGTAACCGAGCCGCGACCGTAAGGGAGCGGTTGACGGCCCCGGGCTATGAGATCCCCAGATCGGTGGCTGTGTCAGCTCGGCCTCCCAATTCGAGATGTAGCACGACGACGGGAGCGGGCTTAAGACCGCCGACGGTGGAGTGATGAGGGGAAACGACTTGGGAGCTGAAATAAAGTTGGAAGTCTTGTGACCGCTAAGCGGGAAAAGGCACCGGCGACAAGATCGCCGGCGCTACGGAACGTCGACTTGACAGCCGACGCAGGCCCGGAGGCCCGCGCCACGTAGAAGCGGGCTTGTTCTACTGGCCCTCGCTGGCTGCCGGCATTGCCTTCACTCCCACGGGCAAAACCGGGCGGGCTCGCTCTATGCGCCACTGGACTGCGCCTGCCATCTCCCGTTCGGTGTGGGTCACGCGCGGATCGCCTTCGGCCAGGTACTTCAGGTGAACGTAATCGAAAGCCAGGCCGGCGGCGGCCATGAGCTGCATGTAATCGCCGTGGGAGGTTTCGTCGGGAGCTTCGGTGTAGGCCGCGTCCCAGGTGACGTCCGGAGACAATCCCATCACGCCGCCGCTGCCGGGGGTAGCGGCGCCGGCTCCCGCCCCAGCTTCGGTTCCGCCTGCGCCGCCGCGCCCGCCGCCGGCCGCGCCCTTGAGCGACATATAAATGCGGATGCCGTTGATGATCGGCTGGAACATATCTCTAGGCTGCCAGCGCTGGCCGAACCTCTGGTAGCGCGCGTTCATGCGGTTTTCGAGCTCCAACAGGCCGGGAACGCTGCGTTCGGCTTCGACAATGCGGTCCTCGAGGGCGAACGCCACCGTCTTGCTGTACGGGTGCTGCTCGTCGCGGAGATACCCCATGCTGGTGAACCAGCCGCGCGGAATCCACCAGGCGCGGCCCGCATTGGCGCCCTGGCGGTTTTGTACCCAACCGGTGTATTCGGAAAACGGCTGCACCCATTCGTGCGACGGGTAGCCGTGCGGGTTCAGGAAGGCGTCGGGCCGCCAGGCGTCGGTTAACTGTTTGCGCGTGCGCGACTCCGGATACATCGGGTCGGGCGCGGTAGCCTCGCTCGAAACGTCGGCCGAAAGCGCTCCGTGATAGCCGGCGTGCAGCAGGTTGTCGGGCGTGATACCGGCCAGATCCACGGAAAGCTGGGCGCCATCGGGGTTGTCGATGGGATGCACCACCACGTTGACTTTCTTGAGCAGCTCGTGGCGGCCGGCATCGGTCACAAGCTGTTCGGCCAGCTTATCGATGTGGCTGGTGCTGGAGACTTCATTGGCGTGCTGGCGCCCGGAATAGACAATCGATGGCTTCAGGGTGGTTTCCTTGGGCCAGGACCGCAGCAGGGCAGGGGAAGGCAAGGTGATATCCGCGGCCCAGATGTTGCGGCCCAGGTAGCTGCGTCCCATCCAATACACGTTGACGCCGGGATACTGCGCCAAGCGCGCCAGGATGGCGGTGTTTTCGCCAGGCGAAATCGGCTCATTCCACTGCACGATCGGGTTGGATCGAAGCGCCTCGAAATCGCGGATCATGGGGCGCGGGATTGCCGGCGGAATTACGGGAAAGCTGGCGAACACGCGGGGAGCGGGGCTATCCGGAGCGGCGGCGGTTTCCCGCGGCATCTCGAATACCATGCCGATCTCGTGCAAGCGCGGGTACGCCAATTCGTCGGGATAGATTCCGCTCGCGTGCATGCGGGCGAGCCAGTCGAGCATAGCGCGGGCGCGTTCGGCGGGGAAGATGGTGCGGTCCACCTGGTCCTGGCCTTCGAGCTTCAGCCAGTCGTCATAGCGATCTTCGAGGAAATCGGCCGGCAGCAGCCAGGTAAGCCGCTCCACTCCTTGTTCGCCGGCTTTCACGCGGGCTTGAATCAGACGGGGCTGAAATTCGCCGGTCATGGGCGGCAAGTTGCGCTCTTCGGTATGGCGCTCGCCTTTCGAATCGGTCCAGGCCAGGCGCACTAGCGGATTGGCCGCTGCCTTGGCGTAGAATTCGATGTGCACGCGGCCGTCCTTGCCGTCTTCCGACGGGTGCACGATGGGGATGATGCGGCCGGTGTAGCCGACGGGCCGGCCGGTTTCGAGATCGCCCACCATACTGATGAAATTGGCGGTGGAGTAGAACGTGTCCTCCTGCAGCGCCTCGAGCGTGGAGATGCGTTCTTTGTCCAGATCGAGGTTGTAATCGGGCTCGCTCATGTGAATGTCGAGCGTGAGCGTGTCGAACGGCGGCAGGTATTCAGGGCGGATCTCGCCGTGCGCCTGGGACATGATCAGGCGATAAATGCGCGGCAAGGTTTGGTTCTGATAATGCTCCCAGAACTCCTCGATATCGGTCTTGACGCGCTCGTTGAGCAACGGTTTGCCACCCGCAACCAGTCGTACCCAGCCGGTTTCCACCTCCACGTCTTCATAACGCGGCAGCACCCCGTTGTAAGGTTCGGTCACGGTGGCCACGCGGAAAGACCGCGCCAGGATTTCCTTACCCAAGGCATCGAAGGCGTGGATGCGGTAGGTGGCGCCATCGGGCGCGGGCTCGATCTCATTCAGCGAAATGCGGTCGAGCGGAAGATTCAGCTTGCGCGCCAGCATTTCATCCACGGGATAGAGTTCCTGCACCCAGCGCGCGTCGGTGTGCATGGCGCGCATGTCGGTACGGTCGATGTCCCTGACGAAATCGATTTTGATGGCGGAAAGCGGTTTGCCGGAGAGCGCCGGCGCAATTTCGTCCATCAGCCAGCTATAGCCTTGTTTATACGCGCACAGCACTTCCACTGAGAGCCTGCGCGGATCGGCGCCGGCTTTGGCCAGGATGTCGCGAACGTGGGCTTCGAGTTTGCGGCGTTCGGCGGGGCCTTCGCTCAGCCGCGCTTGTAGCGCGACTTCCTGGCCGGGCCCGATTTTGGCCGCCGCGCCGCGCACCGTGTCGAGCAGGCGCCGGCCTTCCCAAGGGATGGCGATGTCTTCGGTGAAGGTAGGCGCGGCCTGATGAAACGGGTAGCCGGGCGATTCGAAATGCAGGTCCGGATTGCTGGAGCAGCAGGCCGTGCCGGCGCGCAGGCTGGCGGTCTTCACCTCGGCCGCGACATGCCAGCGGTTCGAGATCTGGCTCCGGATGAATTCGGCCAGATGCGGGTCGGCGAGGTCGGTGTAAACTTCCGCGGTGACTTCGCGAACCCCGGTTCCGGAGCCGGCGGCTTTCATCCAGCGGTCCAGGTGATAGAGCGCGGCGGCAGTTTGGCCGGAGCTCGAATGCAGCGAAAAGAAGCGGTGCAAATCGTAGCGGATTTCTTCAATGGAGAGAAACTGTTTGCCCTGCTCCCAAAGGTTGGGGAAGCGGTCGGCGAGCGCGCCGATGGCGGCTGCCTGGCCGGGCTCGTCGCCCAGCGCCAGCACGGCCGACTGCCGTCCGAAAGCGTCGTCCACAATGCGCACTTCGCCCTCGCCGGCGGCGAGCGGCATCTCCGAAAATGGGGCAGCCGTATCCTGTGTGCGCAATTTGCGTTCGGCCTCACGGGCGAGGGTTGAGTCGCCGGCCAGGATAGCGTGAATACGAACTTGGCGCGACCTGACGGATTCGGCCGGCGCGGCGATGGGCAAGCCGATGCCGGTGGTTTCGAGCCCCATGCGCGCCGCCAGATTTGCCATGGCGATTCCCGCGCGGCCGGACGGTACGTAAAGGCGAGCGCTGGTGGAACCGGGGATGGGAATGCGTCCGGCGGGCCCAAACAGCCCGCGGCTGGTATAAAGCGTGGCCAGATCGAGCCGGGCTGGACCGGCGGCGGCAGCGCCATCAGCAGAACTGGACGACCCGCCCGCTTCGGCCGCCTGATCGGCAGGGGCGCGATTTTGTCCCCCGGGGCCGTTTGGCGCGGGTGCGGGCATTTCCGGCTTGCTGCTTTCCGCGGATTCGCCGCCCACCACGGCCAGGCTGTGCACGGCCGCCAGGCGCGGCGACTCGAGCGCCCGCTTCAGCGCATCGGCGGCGATCCCGCTTGCGCGCAGGTACGCCCGATGCACGCCGGCCTTGCCACGCAGATAGCAGACACCGGCCAGCTCCACGGTGCTGCCCGGAGCAACTTCGCGCAGAACATCGGCGATTGCCGCCAGTTTCTCGCCGGAGGGCCGCCACACATACGGCGCGCGCGCGGAATAAGAATCGGCTGCCGCCAATAATCCCCCGTCATTGGCCCCGATCACCGCCAGGTTGCCGCCGATGGCGAAAACGCCGCCCTCATCGGTAGCCAGCAGAAAAGCCGCCAGCTCGGCCGCGGCCGAGGCGGGTACGGCTTCCTTCCCCACCCAGATGCGCGGCCCGCTACCTCGGTCTTCGTCCGCCGCGATAACCACCGGTGGCGTCAACCCGGTGGTTCCGAATGCGGCCCGCGCGGCCAGGTTCGCCGCGGCGGCATTTTGCGCGGCCGAAGGGCTGGCCGGCACGACAATTTTGCCGTTCAGGACATCGGCAATGCCGTCGCCGTTGGTATCTTCCAGGAACCAGCCGAAGGCAAAGGGATCGGCCACGCGATCGGAGGGGATGGGCGGTGAGGACTGGAAGGCGAACGCACCCACGGCGATGATCGCCAGCAACGATAACGTCGCGCGGGCACTCTTGGCGAGGCTTGACTCCGCGAGTGGGTCACAGCTGCGAAGAGGTGTCGAGATGAGTCTCGACACGGCACGCACGAGTGCGTGCGCCACGTAGGATTTAGAGCCTGAACTCTCGTCCATACACTTATCGTTTCACCACCGTCAGCGTCAGCTTGGAAGCGTATTGCTTCGAGTGATGCACGGCGTTGTGGGCGACGATGCCTTGCGACTCGTCGTAGTTATTGCCGCCGGTATTCAGGTTGCGGTCGAATCGCGGAAAATTGCTGCTGGATACTTCGATGCGAACCCGATGCCCGGCCGCAAAGTAGTTGCTGGTGGTCATGGGCTGCAGCGACACCCGGTATACATTGCCCGGCTCCATCCACACCGGCGGTTTGTCGTAGCCTTCCCGGTAGCGCGCGCGCTGGATGGTTTCGTCCAGGTTGTAGGCCGTGCCATCCGGGTAGACGTCGATCAGCTTGACGGTGAAATCGGTGTCTTTGGCGTCGGAGGAGACGAACAGCGTGACGTCGATCGGGCCGCTGACTTCGGTTCCGTCACGGAAAGGCTCGGAGGTATAGACCAGAATGTCCGGCCGCGTTTCCATCTTCCGCTGGTCGAAAGCGCCGCCGGTGACCGCATTGCCGGTGCAGCACACGTTGCCGCCGTAAGAGGAAACCGGGTTCATGGGGTCGTAGGTGAAATGGTCGGGGGCATCGGCCGCCGGCGCGGTCGTGGCGAGCCCGCCATCGCCATTCAGGGTGTTGGCCTTGCCGCCGCTGGCGAGATACAGGGTCATGGTCTGCGCACCCTCCGGCGGCCAGGTGTCCGACGACTGCCATTTGTTCAGGCCCATGGTGAAGTACCGCACGCGCGGCATAGTCTCCAGCACGTGGTTGTCTTCGCCCTTCAAAAAACGATCGAACCAGCCGTAGGTGAGCTCGTCGTAATCCAGACGCGCGTCGCCCATGCTGCGCTCGCCCACGATGGTGTTTTCGGTGGCGCGCTTATATTGGCAGTGCAGGGTTGGGGCAATCACCGCGTATTGTTCGCGGGCGATTTCGGGGCTGGCGGTTTTGCGCACGTAGTTATAGGCCGCCAGGTTGGGCCCGATGGAAACGTCGTACCAGGACATGAACCAGAAGCCCGGCACGTCGATCTTCATGTCGTCGTGCCAGAGGCCGCCGCGGTACCAGGCAGGGTCGTTGGGCGTGCGCTTGATCATGGCGCCGCCGGTGGAAACCTCGGCGCGATCGGCGAAGATTCCCTGGGGACCTCCCACCGCCTTGATGATGTCCATCTCCGGCAAATGGGTAAGCGCCTGCGACCAATCCACCGGGGGCATCTGCGGCGCCAGGTCGAACATTTTCGAGGCCTCGATCAAGTTCTCCTGCGTAGCATTGGCCGGGAACATGGGCCGCACCTGGTTCTGTTCTCCGTATAGCCAGGCGATGAAGAGCATCTGCACCGCGCCGCCGCGGTACCAGTTCCCTTGTTCGTAATAGGGCGCCACGCGGCCCACCCCGGCGCCGAACCCCTGCGGGATCATGGCGGCAAACGCCGGATTTCCCTGCGCAGCCACGCCAAGCTGCCATTCGGCGGTGGACGAGCAGCCGATGGTGCCGACCTTTCCGTTCGACCAAGGCTGTGAGCTCATCCACGAAATTGCGTCGGTGCCGTCCGTCAGCGGCGCGCCCAGGATGTCGTAGGTGCCTTCGGAGAAGAAATGCCCGCGCTCGTTCATTTCCACATAGGCGTAGCCGCGTTTCACCGCCGTGAGCTCCGCCGACAGATCGCGCGGCGCGCCCAGGCGGACGTCCCAGAAGTTGAAATTGTACGGTGTGCGGACAAAGATGATGGGATATTTTTTCGAAGTGTCCTTGGGCCGGTAAATATCCGCGGCCATGCGCTTCCCATCGCGCATGGGCACCATCACCTTGCGCTCGACGATGGCTGCCGATTCCAGCTCCGCCTCGATACTGTTGCGCTTGGCGATCAGCTCCTTGTTGTCGGCCCCACCGCGCTGTGCCGGAGCTGGAACGATCAGGCTGATGGCCAATAAAGGAAAACGCAACCATCGCATGGCTCTCACGATGACTTCTCGCATGATGTCTTCTCGCTTTAACCGTCCCGAATGGTGTCGGAGATTTAAATCAGTGTAGCGTTATTTGGGGTTAGACTGGGCGGACGTTGCGACTGGAAGTTCCGCCCTTCCTTTGTTTTGTGTGTTGTAGGCGTACCGTGACCTTCCGGGAAGATAGCGCAGCCCCCGCCAGCAGCTGGCGCTACGACAATATGGGGACGCCACCCAGCACCCGCCTTGCGTCGATAGGATTGAGACTACCTCTCCGCCTGCAGCGCCGCCAGCGACTGCAAAACGCTGGGCGTTTGGCCGGATTCCACCTCGCGCCGCCGGATCTGGTGGAATTTCTGCAGAATCTGGTTGGCCTTCGATAAAGCGTCGATGCGTTCGGCGAAAGCGGCGATGGTGGGGCCGGGCACGGCGTAAAGAGCGACAGCGTCGGTGAGCACGTCGAGATAGGCGCGCGCACCGCAGCAGCCCAGGCTTAGCGCCGAGCGGCCGGAATTGGCGGCCTGGGGAATCACGGCGCAGGCGGGCCGTCCCATGGCCGGCGGCAGGCCGGCTTCGATTTGCTGCGATGCCTCGGAAAGAATCAGCGTCTGGCTGGCCTGGACGAACAGCAAGACCACATCCGGCGCGAGCGGCGCCTCCGCCAGCGGCCCGTAGACCACATATTTCGGCTGAGATTTCAGAACCGGGATGGCCGCTACGTCCTCGGCGCGGACATAGGTCAGATCGGCGAAAACCTTGAGGGCGTCGTTCAAATCGGTTTGGGCCGCGGGCGTCAAGCCCAGGTTATGAGTGTAGAGGCCGATGGAGCAGAGGCCATGATCGGCGGCTGTGGTAGCGAAAACGCGGGTGGCGGCCTCCTGCCAGAAGCGGCATCCCGCCGGGGCATGGCCCGACCACAAATCGACTCCGGCGGGCAGGTTATCGGTCAGGCAGACAGCCACTGGCGGTTGTGCCAGGCCCAGCGCTTGGGTCAACACATTGGCAATTTCAGAATTCGACGCCATGGAAGCCAGCTTACCGCTCTTCCCTGCCGCCGCGCCCGCCCACGGCCGCATGGGCCGCGCCGCGGAAGATGGCGTTCAGAAACAGCAGGTTCATGCCGTCGAGGGAGGCGCGGTAATTAGGGTCGGCGGTAAATCCGATCACGTTGCCGCGCCCGGCGCGCTCCACCACCACCAGCGGCTTGAAAGCCAGTTGCTTGCGGAACTCCTCCCAGGAGTACCCGCTGGCCATCACCTGATCGGCGGCGGCGAAGTAGGCGGCGTTGATTCCCTGATTGACCTTCAGCGGCGTGTAAATGTTCGAACCGCTGACGAGCGTGTACACGGTTTCCGGGACTCCGGCCGCGATCCAATGTTCCGGATTCACCTTGGCCTTAGCCAGGAATCCATGGGCCGGCCAAGGCGCCTGCGCGTCGGGCTGAGT